>DASYKO010000583.1:0-5458 GCA_035995285.1 Hyphomonadaceae bacterium
GTCGTGTTGAGGCCCCGACATACGCAGATGATCATGCGAGCGATTTGCAACTAAGTGAGAACGATTGTCAATCGCTCTGCAACTGTTGGACCGCAGGACGCGCTGTCGCAGTCCCCGGCGGCGATCAGTGGCAGGGAGATCGGTCGATCTTTCCCCTGAAACCAAGCGGTTAGCGGCTTGCGGAGTGGCCGGGCTCCGGCGCATCTTCCCGGCCAAAGAGACACGGGGAGTGAAGCAATGACCGTCCGCAAACTGGCCGTTCTGGCCGTATCTGCCTTTGTCGGATTCGGCCTCGCCGCCTGCCAGACCGGGGGAGCGATCGCCCCGGCTACGGATTCGGGGCTGCCGGCCGTCGTGAAAACCGACGCAGGCTATGTCTCGGGCATCAACGGAGCGGTGCGGTCCTACAAGGGCATTCCTTTTGCGGCGCCGCCGGTCGGAGACCTTCGCTGGAAGGCGGCTCAGCCGGCGGCGGCCTGGGAGGGGATCAAGGAAGCCAAGACGTTCGGGCCGGGTTGCCTGCAGGGGCGGGCGGCCAATCCGCAATTCGCGGAAGACTGCCTGACGCTGAATGTGTGGACGCCGGCGAAGGCGGCGGGCGCCAAGCTGCCGGTGTACGTGTGGATCCACGGCGGGGCTTACGAGTCCGGCGCGGGGACGCTGCCGGTCTATGACGGTGGTGCGCTGGCGAGCGAGGGGATCGTCGTCGTCACGATCAACTATCGCCTCGGCATTCTCGGCTGGTTCTCGCATCCGGAGCTGAGCGCGGAATCTCCGGACCACGTCTCGGGCAACCAGGGCGTGACGGACATGATCCAGTCGCTGAAATGGGTGCAGGCGAATATCGCGGCGTTCGGCGGCGATCCGGGCAATGTCACCATCGGCGGCGAGAGCGCGGGCGGCACGTCCATGGGGCTGCTCATGATCTCGCCGAAGGCGAAGGGGCTGTTCCAGAAGGCGGTGGCGGAATCGCCCTGGGGCTTCCTGCAGCCGACCGGGCACCTGAAGCAGACCTGGTATGGCAAGAAACCGGCAGAAGATGTGGGCGCTGCTGTCGGCAAGCTCAGCGACCTGCGCGCCAAGACGGCGCTCGAGGCCATGGCTTTGCCGCGTGGAACGGGCGCGGGGGCGACCAGCCACCAGGTGGTCGATGGCGTGATCATCCCGGATGATCCGACCACGCTGCTGCAGAAGGGTCAGATCAATCCCGTGAAGCTGATCGTCGGCACCAACCGCGACGAGGGCACGATCTTCTCGCGGCCGGCTGCGACGCTGAAGGATGCGGAGACCGCCGCGAACACGGCAGTTGGCCCGGGTGGCGACAAGCTGGTCGCCATCTATGGCGCCACGACGGATACGGCCGCGCAGGACGCCAATCTCGGCATTTCTCGCGACAGCCTCTTCACGGTCGGCGGCCGCCAACTGGCGCGGACCACCGACATGAATTCGGACGCCTGGCAGTATGAGTTCACACGCGTCAGCGGCGCGGGTGAACGCTCCAAGCTCGGCGCGTTCCATGGGGCAGAGATGCCGTATTTCTTCCGCAACCTGCCGAACGTTCCTTATGTCGCCGCCCGCGTTGGCGCGATGAAGACGGATGACTTCAACGCCACAGACGAGAAGCTCAGCCTCGGCATGAGCGCCTATCTCCTCAACTTCATCAAGAATGGCGATCCCAACGGCCCAGGCCTCACGCCCTGGCCGAAGTTCGAGGCGTCGCCCGCGGCGGGCGGGGAGAAGTACATGGAGTTCGGGGCCGACGGCTTCACCGTGAAGTCCGACCTGCGCAAGGCCCAACTCGATCCGATGCAGCAGCTGTTTCAGGGCCAGTACGACAAGCGCTGACGCTTTCTGCTCAGCAGAGAGGCAGCATCGTCAGCTGCTGATATCTGTCAGGGTGGAATGTAGCTGATCCGCCGTAACCCACGCTGAGCTTCAGGGGCAGAAGCTCCTTGCGCGTGGCCAGGGCGAGGACTTCCTTGTCGTCGTGTTCCTTGTCCCCGGTAATGGGCCAGTAGCCTTCCAGAGTTCGCGAGCCCTGGACCATGGCGAGCGGAGGGATCCAGTACTCGTAGGAACTGATCGTCCCGAAGATCGGCAGGCCGGTATCGCCTTCAAGAACCTGGGCGTGGATGCACTTCATGCTCATGCGCCGCGTCGGTTCAAAAAGCCAATTGGCGTCGACGTTGCTCTGGTCAAAGAATTTGCGCTCCTGCTGCGCGAGCTCGTCCATGTGCGCGGACCACTTGGCCACGGCCTGCGGCGGCAAAGCGCGCGATAGCGATTGAAGCGAGCTGCTCGTGTGATGGAAGGCGACGATGGTGTTGGGTTCAACGATCGCGTGCCTGGCGGGCAAGAACAGGAAATGCGCGCATGCGGAGAGACACACATCCCGAAACCGAAGCGTGACGCCTGCCTTTGACAGCAATTCCGAAGCGGCGATCGCATCTTCGCCCTGTCCGCCAACGCTTGTGATGACGAACTGCTTTGTGTCGCTCCGCAGATTGGCTTTCACGTAGTCAAGAAACTTGCTGTCGATGGGGCCGCAATACGCCATGTCCGGCTTTTTTGCGGGTTCGAAACTATCGCACAAGGCCAGTTCAGTGATCTTGAACTTCGGTCGCTGTGCCTGCGAACAAGCCTCCGCCAGCGTTGCGGAGAAGACTAGCAGGGCGACGGCCAGCAAAGTTCGCATCGTCATGGAAACATTCCCCCACCATCGCGCTTGCCGCCGGCTTCACATTACATGATCGCGCGTCAAGCTCTCACTGGAACTGCCAGCCATCGAGATGTTCCCAGCGGCGTGCGCTCGCAGTCAAGGGCTGGTCCCGTCCGCCTGCGCCTGCAGACGGGTCGGCGCCAGGCGCAACACACACCGGCATCGCGCGTTTTCCCGGAAACAGGAGGCGCCTCATGATCCGCAAACTCGCGGCCGGCGGTTACCGGCTCTATTCGCGCAAGACTGACAAGAAGACCGGAAAGCGCAAGAATCTCGGCACGTTCAAGACCCGCGCAGCCGCCGAAAAGCACGAGCGCGAGGTTCAATACTTCAAGCGGGCCGGCTGATGCCCTCGACCGCGATCGAATGGGCGCACTGGAGAGACAATGTCCTGTCGGTGAAATACCGGGGCGGGGAGACGTACGACTATCTGGACGTGCCCGAGCAGGTCTATCGCGAGTACAAGGCCACGCTGTCCAAGGGGCAGTTCATCAACTTCGTGGTGAAGCCGAAATACCGGTTCCGGAAACACACTCACCACTGAATCCCTCGCCCAGCTTGACCCTGCCGTCGCGGGCCAATAGGCGGGACGGACAGGAGCGTTTCATGTCCGTCGCCGATCTCGCAGCCGTCGCAAAGGCCTGGCCGTTCGAGCAGGCGCGCGAGCTGAAGACGCGCATCGAGAAGCTGGAGAAGGCGGGCCGGGCGAAGGATGCTCCCGTGGTGTTCGAGACCGGCTATGGCCCCTCGGGACTGCCGCACATCGGTACGTTCGGCGAGGTGGTGCGCACGACGATGGTGCGCAAAGCGTTCGAGGCGCTGACCGATGGCAAGTACAAGACGCGGCTGATCTGCGTCTCGGACGACATGGACGGGATGCGCAAGGTTCCCGACAACTTGCCGAACCAGGAGATGTTGTCCGGCTATCTGCAGAAGCCGCTGACCTCCGTGCCCGATCCGTTCGGCACGGCCGAGAGCTATGGCGCACACATGAACGGGCGGCTGAAGGCGTTCCTGAACAGCTTCGGCTTCGAGTACGAGTTCGCCTCGGCGACCGAACTCTACAAGTCCGGCCGGTTCGACGCGATGCTGCTGCGCGCGGCGGAGAAGTACGACGACATCATGAAGCTGATGCTCGCCAATCTGGGCGAGGAGCGGCAGGAGACGTATTCGCCCTTCCTTCCGATCTCGCCGACCACGGGGCGCGTGCTCTACGTGCTCATGAAGAAGGTCGATGCGAAAGCCGGTACCGTGACCTTCGCGGACGAGAATGGGCAGGACACGACGCTGCCCGTCACCGGCGGCAATGTGAAGCTGCAGTGGAAGCCGGATTTCGGCATGCGCTGGGCGGCGCTCGGCGTCGACTTCGAGATGTTCGGCAAGGATCACCAGGCCAACGCGCCGATCTATTCCAAGATCTGCCGTATCCTGGGCGCTGAGCCGCCACACCAGTTCGTCTATGAGCTCTTCCTCGACGAGAAGGGCGAGAAGATTTCGAAGTCCAAGGGCAACGGCATTTCGGTGGAGCAGTGGCTCACCTATGCGCCGGCGGAGTCGCTGTCGCTCTACCAGTGGCAGAAGCCGAAGACGGCGAAGAAGCTCTACTTCGACGTGATCCCGAAGGCTGTCGACGAATACTTGACCTTCCTCGACCAGTACCCGAAGCAGACGCCGGAGCTGCAGCTCGAAAATCCGGTCTGGCACATCCACGGCGGCAGACCGCCGGCGAAATCATCGCCCGTGTCCTTCGCCCTGCTGTTGAACCTCGTGTCGGCGGCAAATGCGTCGAACAAGGACGTGCTGTGGGGCTTCATTCGTCGCGAGGTGCCAAATGCCTCGCCCGCCACCGACCCGCTGCTCGATCATCTTGTCGGCTATGCGCTGAAATACTACGCCGACTTTGTGAAGCCGCAGAAGAAGTACCGCGCGCCGGATGAGAAAGAGCGCGCGGCGCTGGAGGATCTGGCGGGGCGGCTGGAGACGTGGACAGGCGCGCTCGACGGCGAGAGCCTGCAGACCATGGTGTTCGCCGTCGGGACGGAACGCCAGTTCGAGCCGCTGAGGGCGTGGTTCACTGCGATCTATGAGGTCTGCCTCGGCCAGAGCCAGGGGCCGCGCTTCGGCGGGTTCGTGGCGCTCTATGGCGTCAAGGAAAGCGCGCAGCTGATCCACGATGCGCTGGCGGGCAAGGTCGGCTAGGCCAAGCCTATCTAAGGTAGCGCCGCCACGATCACCATCTCGACCATGTCCTCGCCCTCCAGATGTACGCACATGCACGCACGCTGAGGCGGGTTTGTGGGATCGACCCAGGCGTCCCACGCCTTGTTCATCTCGGCCTTCTTCGACATGTCGGTGATGAATACGCTGACGCTCAGCAGCCGGCTCTTGTCCGTGCCGGCCTCGGCCAGCCGCGCATCCACCTGCTTCAGCGCCTCGTGCGTCTGCTCCTCCATGGACCTCGACTTCACGGGCGATGTCGCCACAGTGTAGACGCGGCCGTCGTGAATGACCGCGCGCGCCCGTGTCGAGCCCGGCGCGAAATGACGGATGATCTCGCTCATGGGCTCACTCCTCTGAACGCCAGCACCGAGAACACCGCGACCAGCACCAGTGTCATCGCGGCCAGCGGAGTGAGGGCGGGCATCAGGCGCGCCGACTGGGCGTCGCGGCGGGCATAGATCAGTTCCATGCCGATGACCGTGGCGGTGAGGGCTGCGGCGAACACCATCTTCATCCAGA
>DASYKO010000584.1:0-11483 GCA_035995285.1 Hyphomonadaceae bacterium
CAGCACTCGGCCTACTATGCCGACATCGTCCGCGAGCGGTCGATCAATCTCGATACCTGCACGCCGGAAGATTTCCCCGTGCTGACCAAGACCCTGCTGATGCAGAATTTCGACCGCATCGTCACCGACCCCGCCATCACCCGCCAGGGCGTCAGCGACTTTCTCCAGCGCTCGAAGGACCCGGCCGAAAAATTCCTCGGCCGCTTCCGCGTGATGCACACGTCGGGCACATCCGGAGAAGTCGGCTACTTTCTCTATTCCAGCGCCGACTGGGCCCGTGGCATGATGGGCGCGGCTTTCCGGCGACGCCGCCGCCCTCGCCCGACGCATGCCCGCAGCCGACGGGGCAAGTACCGCTTTGCCTTCTACGGCGCCACCGGCGGCCATTTCGCCGGCGTCACCATGGCGACCGCCATGTCGAAGGGCGTCGCCACTCTCTTTGCAGAAGTCCGCGTCTTCGAGATCAACTCGCCGATGCAACAGACACTCGATGCACTAAACGAATTCCAGCCCGACATTCTATCCGGCTACACCGCAGCCCTGCGGATGCTGGGCGACAAGCAGAAACAGGGCGCGCTCCATATCGCTCCGCTTGCCATCGCCGCCACCGGCGAGACCGTAACCAAGGGCGACATGGCTTTCCTTGGCGAGGCCTTCAACGCCGTCGTCACCAGCGCTTATGGCTGTACTGAGCACCTCGCTGTCGGCGGCTCGGACCCGGATGGCGAGACGATGACGCTCAACGACAACGCCATCATCTTCGAGTTCCACGAGGATCACTCGCTGTTCACCAACCTCTTCAACTACACCATGCCCCTCATCCGCTACCGGATGTCGGACATCCTCATTCCCATCCCCCAGCCGGAAGATGCGCCCCACCGCCTCCAGATCCGCAACCTGGTCGGCCGCACCGAGAAGGTCCCCACCTTCGTCACCCGCGACGGGACCAGCGACTTCATCAGCCCGCACACCATCAACGAGATCTTCGTGCCCGGCGTGATGCGCTTCCAGATGCGCCTGACCGGCCCTTCCTCCTTCCGGTTCCTGGCCTGCCTCGCCTCGGGCCTTGACGCATCGGCCAGGGAAACGGCCCTCGCCGGCCTCAATACCCGGCTCCAGGAAATCCTCGACCAGAAGGGCATGGCGGGCGTCAGCTTCGAGGTGGCGCCCGTGGAGGACCTGCCGGTTGACCCCAGAACCCGCAAATTCCGCCTGATTGTCGATGACCGGCCACCAGCCGAGACCGTCCAATCTGCTTAAGAATCAGGGGCCGAATCGCCCAGTTGCCTTAATGCGGCTCTTCAAGTATGAGCCCCGCTCCAAGTTTCACGTATGGCCCGAGGGCCGCCGCGCACCAGTCCGGCGCCGAAGGCGGAAAGACAAGACGATGAAGAAAGAAGGCCATCCCGATTATCACTTCATCACGGTTGTGATGACGGACGGGACTGAATTCCAGACGCGCTCGACGATGGGCAAGGCCGGCGCGAAGCTGGCGCTCGACATCGACCCGAAAACGCACCCGGCCTGGACCGGCGGCGGCGCACAGATGCTCGACCGCGGCGGCCGTCTCTCGCGCTTCAAGGACAAGTTCAAGGGCTTCATATCGCCGAAGACCTGAGGTCTTCCGAACCTGCAAAATACGCCCCGCAAGGCAAGCAAAGGCCCGCCCCGAAAAGGCGGGCCTTCTGCTTTTTGGCGCTACATCTCGCCCGATTTTCGTTAGCGTAGGTGCGTGGCCATCTATCGGGTGGAAGGGGGACGTCATGATCCGCACACTCGCCCTGCTCTGCCTGCTCGCGCTCGCACCCATCGCCGCTGCGCAGGAAGCGCCGCATGACGCCGAGCCAACCGCCCGGCAACAAATGGCGCGCGTGATCGCGGAGGCGATGGTTCCCACTTCGCGCTACAACTATGGCCGCGACTGGGATGCGCTGAGCGTCCGCATCTCGCGCCATCTGCACTGGCATCTGGCGCCGCCCGACCAGGCTGCGGACATCACCTCCGCCACCGGCATCCGCCGCAATGGCTGGATCGAGGACGGCAAGGAACAGATTGGCGTCAGCGCCTACGGCTTCCAGACCGTAGACAGCCTCACCTTCGCCCTCTCCCCGAAGTTCGCATCATCGCAGCCAGAGGAAGACGACACGATCATCGCCGCCCTGACGGCCGTTGGCGTTGCTTCAAGCCCTGCGCCCTCGCCGCCCAGCTTCTCGGGGATTGCCGAAACGGTCTGGGACCTCGACGCCGAAGGCCGCGACCGCGCGCACCTCACCCGCTCCATCCTCTGCACCCCCGAAGGCAGCGCCGCCGCCCGCATGTGCGGGGCGACCTATGAGCTGGTGTTGAAGCAGTAGATCTCGGGAGAGATCAGTCCCGCCGCCAAACCTTGAGCGGGTCGAACGCGCCGCCTTCGGTCGCCGCGCGGAGGCGGTCGATCTGGCGCATGACCGGGTTTTCGGCGGGCTGGGGGCTTTCGGTGTAGAGGGCAGCGTCGAAGCGCCAGACACGCTCGTAGAGGGCGCGGGAGCGGTCGACGAGGGTCATCAGCGGGGCAGGCATCACGGCGCGGTCGCAGGGGTGCGGCTCGCCCGGTTTCGCGATGCGGTATTTTTCGTCCCCTGCCTCAGCTGCGCTCATGTCCTTTTCGCGGACGGCGCGCTGCACGACCAGCCAGGAGGCGGCCTGCATCAGGCGGGTGGTCACTTCCATGCTCTCGGCGGCGTAGACGAGTGCAAGCTCGCGATTAAGCTTTCTGCTATCGATACGGCCGGGACCGTCGAGGTAGGTGGCGGCCTCTTCCACGAGGGACATGCCCTCCTTGAACAGGCGGTCGAACATCTCCGAGGCGGCAAACTCCGCAACGCGGCGCTTCCAGTCATCCCGTGCGGGATCGGCAGAGTGGACAGGCTCGCGCATCACTTCCTCGAATACCCCGGCAACATACCCGTAGACGGCGAACCAGTCTCTACCTGAGACCTTGCCTGAGCCTTATCGGCGTTCGGCGACCGTTCCAGCCCGGTATCAGGCAAGACCCTTGCCGGAAACCATTCGCCCGGCGCGGGATTGCCTAATCTCTTTGTCATTCACCATCTAGCGCCAAAATCGGCTTGGGAGTCACGTCTTGAAGCCAGAGTGACCGGTCACGTCTTGAAGAAAGCCGCCTCGGCGGCTTTGCGCGTGGCTTCCTTCTTCGTGATCATGGCCTCGCAAGCCGTTATGTCCAGTTTCAGGGTCTCGATCCGCTCCCTCAGTTCCTGGATCGACATGTCGTCGAGCTGGCGTTTCACCGCTACCCGGACCGGTTCCTCGTCGAACGTCATGGCTGCTCTCCTCCTTTGGTCTCCCTACCCCTGCTTGACCATGTGAGGTCCACACGCCCAAACAGTCCGCAGCCCCGAACCACGTGGGCATGATTAAAACCCCGGATGGCGGAAATGTCCAAACAACTGATGCAGGCCGTCAAGTCCGTGGTCGGCCAGCCGCTGGTGCTGCACGAGATCGAGAAACCGGTCGCAGGGCCGGGACAGGTTCTGATCCGGGTTGAGGCGGCAGGTGTAAACCGCCCCGATATCATTCAGCGCGCCGGCCGCTATCCCCCGCCCCCGGGCGCGCCGGAGACGCTGGGGCTGGAAGTGGCCGGAACGATCGAGGCCGTGGGCTCGGGTGTCACCCGCTGGAAGGGCGGCGAGAGCGTGTGCGCGCTCGTGCCCGGCGGCGGTTATGCTGAATATGCCGTGGCGCACGAGGGATCGGTGATGCCGGTTCCCAAGCCCTTGAGCGTGATCGAGGCCGCGGGCCTGCCTGAAACGGTTCTCACCGTCTGGAACAACGTGTTCCACATGGGCCAGCTGAAGCCGGGCGAGACCCTGCTCATTCACGGCGGCGCGTCGGGCATCGGCACGACGGCGATCCAGATGGCGGCGGCGTTCGGCGCGAAAGTGTATGCAACCGCAGGCACGGACGACAAATGCCGTCTCACCGAAAAGCTCGGGGCCACGAAGGGCATCAACTACAAGACCGAGGACTTCGAGGCGGTGATGCGCGACCTGGATGGGGTCGACGTGATCCTCGACATGGTCGGCAAGCCGTATTTCGACAAGAACCTTACCATCCTCAAGGACCTCGGCCGGCTCTGCTACATCGCCTTCCTGCAGGGCTCGAAGGTCGAGGGAGATCTCACCCGCCTCATGATGAAACGGCTGACCGTCACCGGCTCGACGCTGCGCATACGGACGGACGCGTTCAAGGGCATGCTGGCCCAGGCGGTGACCGAAAACGTCTGGCCGTGGATCGGGGCGGGCAAGTTCAAGCCGCTCATTTCCCACGTGTTTCCGCTGGCGGAAGCGGACAAGGCGCACGCCCAGATGGAAGCCAGCGACCATGCCGGCAAAATAATTCTGCAGGTTAAGGCCTAAAAGGCCAGATTCTGGCTCGTTCGGGCTCCGATCCGAGGTTCACAACCCGGAAAAACCGACCTATATGAGCCCCGCTCAGGACTTCTTCTTCTTCTCGACAATTCCGAGAAACCCGGCCCTCAGCGCCGGGTTTTTCCGTTTCAAGGACTACCTCCATGGCCCAGATCCTCATGCCGAAAGCCACGGCTGTCTGGCTGATCGACAACACCACCCTCACCTTCGAACAGATCGCCGAGTTCTGCGAACTCCATCCGCTCGAAGTCAAAGGCATCGCCGATGGCGAGGTCGCCGAGAACATGCGCGGCGCGGACCCCGTGGCCTCGGGCGAGCTGACCCGTGAGGAGATTGCCAAAGGCGAGAAGGACAAGACCTACGAGCTCAAGATGCCGCCGCTGAAACACGCCAGCGTGCCCGAGCCCAAGAAGAAAGGCGCCCGGTTCACCCCGGTCTCGCGCCGCAAGGACCGGCCGGATGCGATCGCCTGGTTCCTGCGCCACCACCCGGAAATCACCGATGCGCAGATCTCGCGCCTGATCGGCACCACCAAGTCGACCATCGAGTCGGTGCGCTCGCGCCAGCACTGGAATGCGCCGAACCTCAAGCCGGTCGACCCGGTGACGCTGGGCCTGTGCAGCCAGATCGAACTCGACGCCCTGGTCTCGAAAGCCGCCTCGAAAAAGTCGAACGCGCGCGACGAAAAGGAAGCCCGTCTTGCCGGCCCAACGCTGCGCAAGGTGGTGACGCCTCCCCCGTCCTCGGCGGAGGATGGCGGCTCAGCCGGCGGCGAGAACACCCCTCAACGCCCGGTCACCGCCGACACGCTGTTCAATTTCAACAAGAAGCCGGCGGGCGAGTAGTTCAGACCGCCTCTGCTGCTTGAAGCGTTAAGCTAGCAAACCTTGGCCCAAAGGTTTGCCATTTCGCCCTTTGCCATGTCTTCTTCGGTGACAGTTATGCCGGCGCCGGAAGCGCCGACAAAGCGCTGCGCGCCGGTGAAGCCACCGAAGCCATTCTTTGAGTTCACGTAGCCGCAAACGATCGGCGCGCCCGATTTGCGGCTGACAAACAACTTGGAAAACTCTGCGGACTTGGGATCTTTCAGTCGATCTCGGACCGCCTTCGTTTCATTTTCAATGTAGGCAATTTCCTTTGCGGACGGGCTGCCGACATACTTCTGAGCCGCCGCAGGAGATGCGGCAGCCACCGCGATCAACGCGAGACAGATAAAATTTCTCATGGCCCAACCCTCTCAAGCCGATAATTCGGCGAGAAGACGTTGGTCGTGTGCCGGTAAAATATTTCCTTATTCGTCCGGGTAATTTGGGCCGTCATCGCTTGCGCGCTCGCTTGTCTTTAGCGGCTTTGCCTTCAGGGCCTTGGGCGCCTGCGGCGGCAGGCGCGGCGCGCTGGTGATGCCGCTGAAGCGTTCTTCCAGCGCATCCAGCCGGTCGTAGGAGCGGTTCAGCACGGTGAGGATATCGGCCAGCATCTTGAGGCCGAGCCAGATCGCGAACGGCAGGGCGATGCCGGCCGTCACGAAGAAAAACGCCGTCAGGTACTCGCCACGGACCAGCCAGAGAATCCCAAGGCCGATAACCCCCAGCGCCATGGCGGCGAGAAGCCCGCCGACAAGCGAAAGCGCCGACCGCAACAGGCTCGGCGCCAGCGGCTGTTCGTGATCCCAGAGTCCCCTCAATCTTGTCCTCTCAAGGCCAACCTCTTGTTCCGTGGGCGGAAGATGTGCGGCTCACCGGCACAAGGTCAACCTCGCGCTTCGTCAAGCGCATGAAAGCAGGAGAGGTTTTGGGAAACGCCGTCCGTCAACAAGAACCGCAACCCGCTTCAGCTACGCGAAGCGCCCCGCAAAAGCCGCAGCAATCAATCAGGGATGCGTGGACGGATGAACCAGCTCGCCGCGCGACGCTGGCGGGCGTGCGCGACGGCATGGGTCCAGGAATTCTTGCGAGGTCGCCCGGGCTAGTTCGTCCTCAGGTTCGACAGCTCGTCTTTAATTCGCAGTTTCTTCCTCTTGAGATCGTGGATTCGCAGTTCGTCGCCCGCAGGGTGTTTCAGTTCAGCGGCGATGGCCGCATCGAGACGCTTGTGACGTTCACTCAACTCCCGAATGCGTGCTTCCAGGCTCATGAAGGGCATCTCCTCTTTGAGGGGCTGACGAAGCCCCGTCCGGAGGACCCGGACGGTTCGCAGCCCACCCCGACCGCGTGCGATCGCTCTGCGATCCGCGGCGGTCCCGGGAAGGAAATTTCGGGGAACCGGGCGGCTCGCTGACCAGCCGCAAGGAGGATTGAACACCGAACAATTTGGCCTGTCATCCCTTGAAAGAGCCGAAAGGGGTCTTGAGGTGACAAAAGTGCAAGCTTTGCGATCACGAGCGCCTGAGCATGAGGCGAAAGACCCTGCGGAAGGCCTCGAAATCCTTCCCGGACCTGTCCAATTTTGGTATGGCAGGGCTGCTGCGGTGGGACGTTGGCGCCCCCGGGGCGATCCCCGATTCTTTCGCAGCTACGCTTTGAATGCTGGTGGGAATAGCCGCTGGATTCTGGCATCTGCGTCCGCCGGGGCGCATGCGCCGGGCTGGCGCTGGAGGGCAAGGGTTGAACGAGGAAGATTTCAATCCCGCTGACATCGACAAGATGCTGGCGCGCCTCGAAGCGCTCCGCACCCGTCACCGCGACCTCGACCAGGCGATCGAGCAGCTGCAGGCCGATGGCGGGCAGGACTTCAAGGTGATGACGCTCAAGCGCGAGAAGCTGCTCTTGAAAGACCACATCGCCTGGCTGTCGTCCAAGCTGACACCGGACATCATCGCCTGACGTGATCCCCTGATCCGGCGCCACGGGCGCCTCATTTCTCCACCGAACGATTTCGCCTGAGAGGCGAACAGGCGCGCGAGGCTTGCCTCATGCGAATACACAGCCGTGTCCGACCTGCATCGTTTTTCCACGATCAAACGCGCAACACGCGATTCCATCGCTCGGCGCCAAGACTCCGTGGCGGGGAATGGTGCAGGCTGATCGAGGTTCGGCTCACAGGCATCACTGCACAAATTTGGAGGGGTCTAGACATGGCGTCCCGTCTCAACAGGATCAGGATCGGCTCAAGCCTTGCGGCGCTCATGGCCGCGGTATCGGCCGCAGCGCTGCTCGCGGCTCCCGCCAGCGCCCAGCAGACCAATCCGGACACCGGCATCCAGACCATCATCGTGACCGCCAACCAGCGCGAGGAAAACCTGCAGAACGTGCCGCTGTCGGCCACCTCCATCCCGCAGGACACGCTCTCGACCATCTTCACCGGCGGTGAAGACGTGCTCGCCCTCGCCGCCCGCGTGCCCGGCGTCTATGCCGAAAGCTCGAACGGACGCGTGGCCCCCCGCTTCTACATCCGCGGCCTCGGCAATACCGACTTCGACCTTGCCGCCTCCCAGCCGGTCTCGATCATCATGGACGACGTCGTGATGGAGAACGTCGTCCTCAAATCGACCCCAGTGTTCGACCTTGACCGCGTCGAGGTCTATCGCGGCCCGCAGGGCACGCTGTTCGGGCGCAACACCACGGCGGGCATCATCCGCTTCACCTCGAAGAAGCCGACCGACACGTTCGAGGCCAACGCCAACATGTCGTACGGCACCTACAACACCTTCACGCTCGATGGCGGCGCCGGCGGGCCTATCGGCGACATGGCCTCGGTGCGCGCCTCCATCCTCTACCAGCACCGCGATGACTGGGTGGATAATGCGTTCACGCCCGGCGACGATGACTTCGGCGGCTATGACGACATCGCCGGCCGCCTGCAGCTTCGCATCAAGCCGAGCGACGATCTCGACATTCTCGTCAACGTCCATGGCCGCGACCTCGACGGCACGGCGGCCCTGTTCCGCGCCAACGTGTTCGGGCCGGGCAACAACAAGCTCAACGGCAACTACGACCGCGAGCGCGTGTTCTACGACGGCGGCGGAGGCAACCCGCAAGCCTATGAGGAAGCCGGCGCCTCGGTGAACGTGACCTGGGACGTCGCCAATCTCACCTTCACCTCGATCTCCTCGATGGAAACGGCCAACGGCCACAGCCGCGGCGACATCGATGGCGGCGCCTGCGCCCCGCTCGCATCGCCCGTCCCGCCCGGCCTCACCTCAGGCGCCACCGACTGCTTCTTCCCCTTCAACGGCGTCAACGACGCGGTCACGTACCCCGGCTTCATCCCCTTCGCCTCGGACACCACCGACACGCTTGACGATCTCGAGCAGTACACCCAGGAATTCCGCCTCGCGAGCGACACGAGCCAGGCGCTCAACTGGCAGGTCGGCGCCTACATCTTCCAGAGCGGCTTTGAGGTGAACACGGTGGGCCCGGGCTTCCCGCCCTCCACCACCGTCGAGCACGAGAACAACGCCTGGGCGCTGTTCGGCCAGGCCAGTTACCGGCTCTCGGACGAGCTCTCGGTCACTGGCGGTCTGCGCTATACGGACGATGAAAAGACGCTGACGGTCGACGCCAACGGCGCGCTCAACCGCGAGATCGAGGACGACCACATCTCGTGGGACGCCTCGGCCATGTACAACTTCACCGATAACATCTCGACCTATGGCCGCATCGCCTATGGTTTCCGCGGCCCGTCGATCCAGGGCCGCGACATCGCCTTCGGCTCGCCGCCGTCTCTGGCGCAGTCGGAAAAAGTGCTGTCCTACGAGGTCGGCCTCAAGTCGATCCTCTCCAAGGTGCTCCGCCTCAACGGCGCGATCTTCACTTACAAGGTCGACGACATCCAGCTCACTGCCGTGGGCGGCTCGGGCAACACCGTTCAGTTGCTCAACGCCGACAAGGGCGAAGCCTGGGGCGCGGAGTTCGACGTGGAATTCGCTCCCCTCGACAATCTCGTCTTCACCGGCGGCCTCTCCTATGTCGACACCGAGATCAATGATCCGGGCCTGTCGGTCGGCATCTGCGCACAATGCACCGTGACGGATCCCACCGTCGTCATCGGCGGCGTCACGCGGGCGCTGGTCGACGGCAACCCCTTCCCCAACGCACCGGAAATAACTGCGGACATCACAGCCCGCTACTCCATGCCGTTCGGCAATGACGGGGAAATCTTCGGCTTTGCCGACGTCGCCTACCAGGGCGACACCAACCTCTTCCTCTATGAATCGCAGGAGTTCCGCTCGAACGATCAGTTCGAAGCCGGCCTCAAGCTCGGCTACGCCCGCACCGACGGATCGTGGGAAGTCGCCATCTTCGCCCGCAACATCTCGGACGAGGACAACATCAAGGGCGCGATCGACTTCAACAACAACACCGCCTTCGTCAACGACCCGCGCATCGTCGGCATCTCGCTGAAGGTCTCGAACTAGGCTGCTGCGATCCGAAAACATGAAGGCCGGCGGATCGCTCCGCCGGCCTTTTTGCTGGATCGAAATAGCCTTGCTCAGGAAGCCGGTGTCGGCTGGCTTTTCGCCGTGGGCTTTTCGACGACGGCAACCGCCGCCTCGGTCACGAGCGGCGTGTCGCCCATGGCGCAGCAGCGGACCTGCATTTCGAGGACGCGGTCCTGGAAGCGGCAGCCTTCGTCCCCGATGGCGCGCAGGATCGAGGGCGCCCCTGCCCGGAACGTGTAGCGCGTCTGCACGCAGCTCTGCACCTTGTAGCCCGGCGCGCACGCGCCGACCTTGGAGCGCTGGACTGTTTTCGTTTCGCAGTTCATCACCGCGGCCTTCTGCGCCATCTCCGCCGTGGACTGCGCTTTCTCGGCGGCGGTCTGTGCGGCCGATGCGCGGGTCAGCGCGTCGTTGGCGACCATGCGCGCTTCAGACAGCGACATGTTGGTTTGCGCGAGCGCGCGTTTCTGTCCGTCGATCTCGACATTGATCTTGCAGACATCCTTGTTGGCATAATCGGCGTTCGCACAGTATTCGGCGACCGACATGTCCTTCGGAATCTGCTGGCATCCGGCAGCGGCAAGGGTGAACAGCGCAGCTGCGCCCAATATTTTCAGGTTCATTTTGAAAGCTCCATTTCCCGAATTCGAAAATGAAGCGGGGCGGGAAAGCAGCAACTTAAAACACTGCAAGTCTTCACGCGTGAGCGACGCTGCACTCGCGAAGCTTCGCCTCAAGCGCGATGATTGGATCATTCCGCGATTACATCGCGTCCATGCCGGAAGATTTCGCCCCCACACTCGACTCTGACTTTGGTGTGCGATCGTGAGCGCGCAGCGCTTTGTGCGTATGCGGATGAATCCATGGCGGATGTGAGGACTCGTGCAATGAGCGCGGTGTCCTGCCCCACGAAGTGGAGAAGGTGGATCGCCGCGTCTTCGCGGCGAGACGGAAGGGGCCGGCTGCGAAGCAGACGGATCGGGCCGAGAGAAGATTCCCCTTGTTGCAACGTCCGCCTACGTTCGGCAGGCAGCCCCCTCCGTCTCGCGGCTTCGCCGCGATCCACCTCCCCCACTTCGTGGTGGAGGACGCGGCGCCCGCCGCTCAGAACAAAACCGCCGCGCGGTGAGGCGCGGCGGTTTGCAGCTTGAAAGATGAGCGCCTAGCGGGGGCGGTTCATCATGGCCATGACGCCGCTGGCGGCGAGTTCTTTCTCGTCCAGCGCGCCGTCCTTGTTGGCGTCGACGCTGTCGAACTTCGCGTTGATCATCGTGGCGATCGGTCCGCGGACTTCGGACTTCTGGATCTTCTCGTCCAGGTTGTCGTCCATCATGCCCATCAGGCGCCCGCCGCGCATGTCGGCGGTCGCATCTGCCGGCTTGGCGGAGGTCTCGTCGGTCCACTGGTAGTAGATCGAGGTGTAGTGCATCTCCTCCCAGCTCTGGTCGCCCCAGATGACCTTCTCGTTCGGGTTGGGGTTCACCGCGTTGCGCACGGAGTTGTCGTAGAGATACGTCGCCACCAGCTTGGCGCCCGCGGGCACCTTGATCGGCTCGGCGAAGTCATAGGTGCGCTGCCAGTTGAAGTCGTAGCGCGGCAGGTTGATCAGCTCTTTCTTCGTGCCGTCCGGCAGGATCATGTCGAGCTTGCCGGCCAGGCCGCGATAGTGCGTGTGC
>DASYKO010000585.1:0-13911 GCA_035995285.1 Hyphomonadaceae bacterium
GCACCACGCGCCGCGCGCCGCGACCTGAAAACGCCCGAGCGCGAGCAGCGCAGCAGCAACTTCCGCTCCGACCGCGGCAGCCCCGCCCGCAAACGCCCGACCGACGGCGGCGGCCGCCCACCTGGCGTTCGCCATTCGACCCAGAAGGGCCCGGGCGGTGGTGGCAAGGGCAAGGCCAGCTATGGCAAGAACAAGAAGCGCAAGGGCAGATGACCAAACCCTTCGACCCCGATGACGATCCCGCACAGGTGGCGGCTGCAAAAGCAGCCGCGGCCAAGCAGGATCCGTTGGGCGAACCGGACGCGATCCGTGCCGAAGCCGCTCAGATCCCCGGCGAGCCGCCCGTCCCGCGTGACGCCGCCACGCTGATCCTCTATCGCCTCTCGCCAGAAGGCCCGCGCATCCTCATGGGCTGCCGCTCCGAAGGCCACGACTTCATGCCGAACAAATACGTCTTCCCGGGTGGCCGGGTGGACGAGGAAGACGCCGCTGTCCCTGCGATCTCCGAATTGCGCGAAGACGTCGACACGCAACTCCGCTTCAAGAACACCCGCGCCACACGCGCCTTCCCGCTCACCGCCATCCGCGAAGTGTTCGAGGAAACCGGCCTCATCGTCGGCAAAGCTTTCAGCGCCCAGAGATTGGGCCAGACGCTGGCGGCGCCGCCCTCGTGGGCCGACTACTACGCGCAGGGCGCGGCCCCGTGCCTCGAAGGCTTCGATTTCATCGGCCGCGCCATCACCCCGCCCATGCGCCACAAGCGGTTCGACGCCCGTTTCTTCATGGCCGACGCCGCCTCGGCGCTGATCGACGACCGCCCGCCCATCGACGGGCGCGAACTCAACGACCTGCGCTGGTTCACGCTTCCCGAGGTTGCAGCGCTCGACCTGCCCAACGTCACCCGCTTCGTGATCTCTGAAGTCGAAGCACGCCTCGTTCGCAACGAAGCGGCCAAGCCGTTCTATCTCTACTGGGCGGAAAGCGGCCATGTGCGCGAGCGCATCGGCTGATGTTCTCCCCGTCCGCCGCCTCGCAGTTCGTGAAGCTGCCGAGCGGCGCCACGGCGCGCTACATCGACCGGCCCGGCCCCTCGAAGACGCTTGTTCTGCTACACGGCGGCAATTGCTCCCTCGAAAGCTGGGACGCGGTCGCCGATCGCCTGACGGGCAAGGCCCGCATCATCAGCCTCGACATGCCCGGCCACGGCCTCACTGGGCCGACGCCCGATCACGACTATTCGCCCATCGCCATGGTCCGCTTCCTCAGCGAGTTCACGGAAGCGCTGAAGCTCAACAGCTTCGCCCTCGGCGGCCATTCGATGGGCGGCCATGTCGCCTGGCGCTATGCCCTCGAATATCCGGACCAAGTCACGAAGCTCATCCTCGTCGCCGCCGGAGGGCTTGCGAACCCGACAGGCATTCCCGGTGTCGGCATGAAATACTCGGCCACCGAGAAGGGCCGCGAGGCCATGCGCGCCGGACAGTCACGCGAGCGGATGGAGCTAGGCCTGCGCGACATGTTCGGCGTCAAATCCGCCGTCACGCCCGAACTGGTCGACCGCAACTGGGACATGGCGAGCCGCGCCGGCTCCCTCGACGCCACCATGGCGCGCTTCAGCGCACCGATGTTCGAGCCCGCCGCTATCGCGCGCCTGCCAGACATCGCCGCGCCCACGCTCATCATCTGGGGCGCGATGGACAATGTCTTCGCTCTGCGCGTCTCGAAGACGTTGGAGGCGATCCCCTATCACCAGTTCGCGGTCTACGAGGGCGTCGGCCATTTCCCGCACGAAGAGGCGCCGGAGCGCGTCGCGGCCGACATTTCCGCCTTCCTCTGACAGGCTAAAACCTGCCTGAAATCAGATATTTGCAGCCGCAGCTTGACTCCGCACGCCCGGCCCTGTCTAAGCACGCTTCCGAATTTCCAGACCGCGCGAAAGACCGTCATGGCCAAGCCGACCAGCATCAAGATTCGCCTCAACTCGTCGGCCGACACCGGCTTCTTCTATGTCACCAAGAAGAACCCGCGCACCCAGACCGAAAAGCTCGTGCTCAAGAAGTACGACCCGGTCGTGCGCAAACACGTGGATTTCAAAGAAGGCAAGATCAAGTAGGATCTTCCTCTCGAGAGATACGAAAAGGCCCGGAGCATCGCTCCGGGCCTTTTGCTTTGGCGCTGGCCTGGCGCCCTACTTCACCCCATCCGGCAGTGCATACCCGATCACCCAGCCGCCCTGGTCGTCGGTCGGCTTCATGTCGGAGGAACGCGGATAGCGCCAGCTCGGGTTCGGCACGGTGATCACCACGAACTGCTTGCCCTTGGCGGACATGTAGCTCATCGGCGTCGCGTGCGCGCTGCCCGGAAGCGGGGCCTCCCACTTCTCCTTGCCGGTGCGCAGGTCGAAGGCGCGGATGGTGTCGTCCATCGCGCCGCCGTGGAAGACCAGCCCCGCACGCGTCGTCATGGATGCGCCCTGCACCGGCGTGCCCACCGTAAGCGGCAGGCCCGTGGCGAGGCCGAACGGGCCGGAGATCTTCATCGTCCCGATCGCATGCTTCCACAGCAGCTTCTTGGTGTTGAGATCGATGACGCCGATCTGGCCGTAGGGAGGCGCAAAGCACGGCACTTCGGTTCCGACATTCAGGAAGGGAAGCGGCAGCTTCCAGTCTGACATGAAGGGCGTGGTGCCGCCGGTATAGAGCACCTTGTTCTGGTCGAAGCGCGGATCGCGTCCGCCGCCTCCACCCGGCCCACCGGGGCCGCCCTGGCCGCCGCCGGCTTGCGGACGGCGCGTCTGCTCTTCCGGATTGCCCGGCGCCGGAACACCACCCTGGCCAGCTTGCGCGGCGGGTTGAGCTCCACGCGCCGCCTCGCGGCGTGCGCGTTGCTCCGCAGCCTGCGCGGCCCGGTCTTCAAGGCTGCGCAGGACGATGCGGTTGCCCATGAGCATGGGCGCAGCAACGAGCAGACCGTTGTCGGCGTCGACCGACACCGAGCCCCAGTTGAAGCCGCCGGCATTGCCCGGATACTGGAACGTGCCGCCCCAGCTCGATTTGCTCTCGCCGGGCCCGCCGCCCCCGCGCATCGGCGGGGTGAAGTGGCCCTCATACCGCATCTTCTTGAACTCGACGCGGCACCAGAGCTGATCCAGCGGGGTGAGGCCCCACATGTTGTTCTCGTTCCTGTCGGCGCGGAAGTTCGGCAGCGGAGAGAAGGGCTGCGTTGCAGACACCTTCTCGCCCGCTTCCGGATTCTGCGGCACCGGCTGTTCCGGGATGTCGTAGATCGGAACGCCCGTGCGGCGGTCGAGCAGGAAGATCTCGCCCCGCTTGGTCGGCGCCGCCACGGCCGGGATCAGGTCGCCCTGCCCGTCCTTGCGCACGCTCACCAGCACGGGCTGGGACGGCACGTCCCAGTCCCAGATGTCGTGGTGGACGGTCTGGTAGACCCAGCGCCGCTCGCCCGTCGCCGCATCGATGGCGACCACGGAGCTGGAATTCTGCTCCGCCTCCGGGCTGCGCAGCTCGCCGGCGAAATAGTCCGGCGAGGAATTGCCGGTCGCGGCGTAGATCAGGTTCAGCTGCGGGTCATAGCTGGCGTTGGTCCAGCTGTTGGGCGTCCCGCGCGTGAACTCGCCGCCCTCATCCGGCAAGCCGTGGAAGCCCGGATTGCCCATGTCCCACGCCCAGGCGAACTTGCCGGTGATCGCATCGAACGCGCGGATCACGCCGGATGGATTGCCTAGCTGCTGGTTGTCGGTCACCCATCCGCCGACGACGATCTTGTCGCCCGCAATCAGCGGCGTCGATGTCACCATGTAGTTGCCCGGCGGAGACCGCCCGAGGCCCGAGACAAGACTCACCACGCCGTCAAACCCGAACGACTTGCACGGCTCGCCGGTAAGAGCGTCCACGGCAAGCAGACGCGCATCCGTCGTGCCGGTGATGATGCGCTTGGCGCATTCGCCGGTGTAAGTGGCCGGCGCCTCGTGATAGCCGAGGCCGCGGCAGGTGCGCGCGAAGGTCGAGCCGTTCTCAAGCCCGCCCGGCACCTTGCTCTTGGTGTCATAGCGCCATTTCTGCTCGCCCGTGTCGCCATCCAGCGCGATAAGCGTGTTGCCCGCCGTGCAGATATAGACGAGGCCATTGGCCATCTGCGGGGTCTGCTTGAAGTCCCACGCCACGCCCGTGCGGAAGCGCCAGGCCTCCTTCAGCTTGCCGACATTCTCGGTGTTGATCTGCGTGAGCTGCGCAAAGCGCTGGCCCTCGGATACGCCGCCATAATTGCGCCAGTCGGTGACCGCGGGCGCATTCGCCGCCACTTCGTTCTTGGTGCCCTCGACGACCGAGTATCCCTGCATGCCCGCAACCGCGAGCACCAGAACGCTCGCCAGCGCTGCAAAGCCGACCCAGCGGCCACCCCGCGGCGGCGGCAGCTCAGCCGTCTTGCGCATGCCCGACTTGTACCATGGCGAGAGGAACCACAGACCGACGACAGTCCACGCGGCCAAACGCGGCAGCAGCTGGATGAAATCCAGGCCCGCTTCGAACAGCGACCATACGACTGTCACCGCGAGGACGCCCGCATACACCAGAGGCGCGAGCGGATTGCGCAGGAAGATCAGCGCGGCGGTCGCGATCGTCGCGAGGCCTGCCAGCAGGTAATACCAGTTGCCGCCCAGCCCAATCAGCGTGGCGCCCATCCAGACGAGGTAGATGCCGATGGCAGCCAGCGCCGCGGCGAACGCGGCATTGAGCCCGGCGACCAGGCCCATCGGATCCTTCTTCAGCGTCCGCATCACGGCGTATGCGCCGGCCGCCAGGAAAGCCGCGGCTGTGAGGACATAGAACACCGCCGTCATCACCATGGCCGGGTTTACCGGCGGGGCTGCGGGGTTGGGGTTGAATGCTGACGGCTCAGGCGGCGGCGGGTTGATGGCCGCGATCCCGCCCCACAGAGCGATAATGCCTACGATCAGATAAAACGCCGCGAACGCCCAGCGGGCGATTGCTCCCGATCCCATAGTCTCCTCCCGTGCAGCCCGGTGCGTACGGCCAACCCCGCCGCCCTGACCTTTGCGGCAAGTCTATCGTGGGATTTCAGGGGCTGTGAAGGCTAACCTGGGAGAGACTTTGTTGTGCGATTGCTCACAACGGCGTGGTTTGTCCCTATCACTTCGCGGAATGGGCGAGACTAACGGTCGCCGTTAAGCAAACGGCCGCATCGGTTCGGCTTTGTGCTCGGCGTAGACGGTCTCGTCGTCGCTTTCGACCAGCCGGACCTCATAGCCCCAGAGATCGGCCAGGTGCTGCAGGACGCGGTCGGCGTCCTTCTCTTCCAGCGTCACGCCGTCGAGCACGGTGTGGCGCAGCTCCAGGCGGCGATCGCCGGTGAGGTCCACGTCGATCACCTGGATGTCCGGATCGCGCCGGCCCATGTCGTACTGCCGGGCGAGCGCGCGGCGAACTTCGCGGTAGCCGCGCTCGTCATGGATGGCGGCCACTTCCATCTCTTCCTCGTCATGATCATCGCGCAGCTGGAACAGGCCGAATTTCCGGATCAGGTTCGGCGACAGGTATTGCGAGATGACGCTCTCATCCCGGAAGTTCGCCCACACGTCTTTCAGCGTGCCGTACGCATCGCCATTGCCTGCGATGTCGGGGAACCACAGCCGGTCCTCATCCGTCGGCGTCAGCGAAATGCGCTCGATGTCCTGCATCATCGCAAAGCCGAGCGCATAGGGGTTAATGCCTGAGAAGCGGCGATCGTCGAAGTCCGGCTGCATCACCACGCTCGAATGCGAGTGCAGGAATTCCAGGAAGGATCCGTCGTCGATCTGACCCTTTTCATGCAGGCGCGTCATGATGCGATGGTGGGTGAAGCAGGCGCAGCCCTCGTTCATCATCTTGGTCTGGCGCTGCGGATAGAAGTACTGTGCGATCAGCCGTACGATACGCAGGATTTCCCTCTGCCAGCCCTGCAGCCGCGGCGCGGTCTTCTCGAGGAAGTAGAGGATGTTCTCCTCCGGCAGCTTCAATATGGCCCGCCGCCGATCCTCCTCGCTCTTCTTCTTGGAGACCTTCTTGCCCTTGCCCTGAGGCACCGTGCGCCAGAGATCGTTGAACAGCGCCTCGCCATGCGCCCGCCGCTCCTGCTCACGCAGCTCTTCCCCACGCAGGTCTATCGAGCGCTTGCCGGGATAGCGGTGGATGCCGTGGCTCTGCAGCGCATGCGCCGCATCGATCAGCCGCTCGACATTCTCCTGCCCGTAACGCTCCTCGCATTTGGCGATGAAGCTCTTGGCGAAGGAGAGATAATCCGCAATGCCCGAGGCATCCGTCCACTGCTTGAACACGTAGTTGTTCTTGAAGAAGTGGTTATGCCCCATGGCGGCGTGCGCCAGCACCAGCGTCTGCATCGTCGCGGAGTTCTCCTCCATGATGTAGCAGACGCAGGGGTCCGAATTGATGACGATCTCATAGGCCAGCCCCTGCCAGCCCTTGCGATACAGCGCCTCGTTGCGCACGAAATCCTTGCCGAAGCTCCAGTGCTTGTAGAACAGCGGCATGCCCACGCTGGAATAGGCATCCAGCATCTGCTCCGACGTGATCACCTCGATCTGCGTGCGGTAGGGGTCGAGCCCCATCTCGCCTTCGCCGACCTCGCGCACCGCCTCGAAGATCCGGCCCAGCATGTCGAAATTCCAGTCCGGCCCCTTGAACAGCAACGTCCCGGGCGTCGCCTGCGGCGGCGCGATGATACGAGATTTACTGATGGCGCTCATCGCATGGCCGCCTTTGCGTCAGACTTCTCGAACAGTTCGCGGAACACCGGGAAGATATCGCGCCGGTGAGATACCTTGCGCATCGCCATGCGCTCGTCGGAGCCCGCCACCAGTTCATAGGCGCGCCACAGCGAGGACGCCTCGCCCCCGCCATCGTCCTTGGCGTGGCCCACTTCGAGGTAGGCGTAGTACTGGCACAGCGGCAGGATCGCCTCTTTCAGCAGGGCGATGGTGTTCTGGTTGTCCATCGGCAGGTTGTCGCCGTCCGAGGCCTGCGCCGCATAGATGTTCCACTGTGTCGCCGGATAGCGGTCGTGCACGATCCGCCCCATCTCCTCCAGCGCCGTTGACACCACCGTGCCGCCAGACTCGCGCGAGTGGAAGAAGGTCTCCTCATCCACTTCCTTGGCTTCATGCGTGTGGCGGATGAACACCACATCCACGCGCTTGTAGCGGCGCTTCAGGAACAGGTAGAGCAGCGAGTAGAACCGCTTGGCCAGGTCCTTCATGTGCTCGTCCATCGAGCCCGACACGTCCATCAGGCAGAACATCACCGCCCGCGCGACAGGCTTGGGCACCTGGTCATAGCGGCGGTAACGCACGTCGAACGGATCGATGAACGGCACCAGCCGCATCTTGCGTTGCTTGCGGGCGAGTTCTTCCTTGAGCTCGGCGACCTTCTCGTCATTGCCGCCGATATCGTCGAGCCGGGCGATCTCCGCCTCCAGCTTGGCCATCTCCTCGGGCTTGGGCCGCCCCAGCGCCATGCGCCGCGACAGCGAATTGCGCATCGTGCGTTGCACCGACAGGGCAGCGGGCGGGCCGGATGAGCGATAACCCGCCCGCACCGGCTGTGTCTCTTCCACGCCCATCACCTGGCGTTTGGCGAGGTCAGGAAGCTCAAGGTCTTCGAGGAACAGGTCGAGGAATTCCTCATCCGACAGGGCAAAGCGGAAATCGTCCTCGCCCTCGCCGCCGTCCGAGGCGCCCCCGCCCCCCTCTTCCTCTTCCGGCCGCGGAATACCGTCGCCCTGGATGTACTTCTTGTTGCCCGGCAGCACGTATTCGCGGGTGCCGCCCTGGCTGCCGCGCCGCAGGATCGGCTCGCGCACGCCATCGGCGGGCACCACGATGTCCCCGCCCTTTTCGACATCCTTGATCGAACGCTTGGCTGAAGCCTCCCGCACCGCCCGGCGGACGAGCGCACGCGCCCGCCTGATGAATCGCTGGCGGTTCGCCAGCGACTTGCCTCCCGGGTCCCGACGTCTGTCGATGATGTTCATGGGATGCTTCGCGCCTAGCTGGCCATTCTTAGCTGGCTTGTTTCACTCGCATATACCACTCGACCAGCCGGCGGACCTGCCGCTCGGTATAGCCGCGCTCCACCATCCGCTGCACGAACTCGTCGTGTTTCTTCTCGCTGTCCGAGTCCTTCTTCGATCCGAACGAGATCACCGGCAGCAGATCCTCGACCTGGCTGAACATCCGCCGCTCGATCACTTCGCGGATCTTCTCATAGCTCGTCCACGACGGGTTCTTGCCCTTGTTGTTGGCCCGCGCCCGCAGCGTGAACTTCACCACCTCGTTCCGGAAGTCCTTCGGGTTGGCGATGCCCGCCGGCTTCTCGATCTTCGATAGCTCCTGGTTCAGCAGCTCACGATCAAGCATCTGCCCGGTATCGGGATCCTTGAAGTCCTGATCCTCGATCCACGCGTCGGCATAGTCGACATAGCGGTCGAACAGGTTCTGGCCGTAGTCGTGATAGCTCTCCAGATACGCCTTCTGGATCTCATGGCCGATAAACTCCGCATACCGCGGCGCCAGGTCAGCCTTGATGAACTCCAGGTAGGAGCCCTCGGTGTCTTCCGGATACTGCTCGCGCTTGATCGCCTGCTCCAGCACGTACATCAGGTGCACTGGATCGGCCGCGACTTCTTCCGTGTCGTGGTTGAACGTCGCCGAGAGAGCCTTGAAGGCAAAGCGGGTCGAGATTCCCTCCATGCCCTCGTCCACGCCCGCCGCGTCCTTGTATTCCTGCAGCGTGCGCGCCTTGGGATCGACCTCCTTGAGGCTCTCGCCATCATAGACCCGCATCTTGGCGAACAGGTTGGAGTTCTCGTGATGCTTCAGGCGCGAGAGCACCGAGAACCGCGCCAGCATTTCCAGCGTGCCCGGCGCCAGCGGGGCATCCGCCAGTTCCGAGGTATTCACCAGCTTCTCGTAGATCTTGGTCTCTTCCGTGACCCGCAGGGCATACGGCACCTTGATCACATAGATCCGGTCGATGAAGGCCTCGTTGGTCTTGTTGTTCTTGAATGTGCGCCATTCGCTCTCGTTCGAGTGCGCCATCACGATGCCGGTGAACGGGATCGCCCCGATATTCTCCGAGCCGACATAGTTGCCCTCCTGCGTCGCCGTCAGCAGCGGGTGGAGCATCTTGATCGGCGCCTTGAACATCTCGACGAATTCGAGAACGCCCTGGTTTGCGCGGTTGAGGCCGCCCGAGTAGGAATACGCATCCGGGTCCGACTGCGAGTGGACCTCGAGCTTGCGGATATCGACCTTGCCGACCAGCGAGGAGATGTCCTGGTTGTTCTCATCCCCCGGCTCCGTCTTGGCGATGCCGATCTGGCGCAGGCGCGAGGGCTTCACCTTCGCCACCTTGAACTTGGTGATGTCCCCGCCGAACTCGTCCAGCCGCTTCAGAGCCCACGGGCTCATCAGGCCAGACAGACGCCGCCGCGGAATGCCGTAATCCTTCTGCAGCTGCTGCGCCTGTGTCTCCGGATCGAACAGCGCCAGCGGGCTCTCGAACACCGGCGAGAGATCATTGCCCGCCTTCAGCACATAGATCGGCTGGTCTTCCATCAGCGCCTTGATGCGCTCGGCCAGCGATGACTTGCCGCCGCCGACGGGTCCCAGCAGGTAGAGGATCTGCTTGCGCTCTTCGAGCCCCTGGGCCGCCTGGCGGAAGAAGGCGACGATCCGCTCGATCGTCTCTTCCATGCCGTAGAATTCCGAGAACCTCGGATAGGCCCGGATCGTCCGGTTGGAGTGGATGCGCCCCAGCCTTGGATCGCGCGACGTGTCGACCATCTCCGGCTCGCCGATTGCGGCCAGCAGGCGCTCGTGTGGGCCCGCATACATCAGCGGGTCCTTCTTGCAGCCTTCCAGATACTCCTGGACCGTCAGGATCGTCTCGCGACGGCTCTCGAAGGCTTTGGTGTAACTGTCGAATAGATCGCGCGACATCGTAGCTCCCATTTCCAACCCTGGAGGGTCACAGAGGCTCGGAACGGCACGTCAACAAACACATCAGGTTCAGTCAGCCCGCCACGCATCGTCGTCTGCCGGGCCGCCGTCTCCCCTGCAGGGCTGCACACCTGCTGGCTGCACCTTCTCGGGACGCCCCGTCCGCCGCGATATGGGAGCGGCGAGGCTACCCCGGTGGTGCGCTAAGGGACACTCTCTTCAGATGTCGGCGCCGTTGCGACGAATTGAAGAGGGCGGCTGCTTCAAACTCCCCGACGCATGAGTCGTAATACTAACGGAATCTAGGCTTTATCTCTACCCTTCAACCCCAGCAGAAGAACACTTCAGCATGAGGTTCGCCCCACGTAACGCGTGCGACGCACATTTTGCGGCCTGAATGTGCAGCTGATTATTTTACCGCCTCCCGCTTGAGCAAACGCACCAGCGCCGTTTCGCCGCGGGAAAGCCCCACCCTCTGGGGGCCGGTAAACAGGGGCGAGGGGTCAAATTGTTCGTCTGTGAACGCAGCCTGCACCAAAGGGTGCACATAGCTGCCCTTTGCGACCGTCGGGGTATTGGCCAGGAATCTGGCGCTCTCCTTGATCGACTGCTTGAGCGCATCCTTACGTTTTTTCATGTCAGCCGGATCAAACTCCTGCAGAGCTCCTGCCACAATTGAGCTGGCCCGGAAGGTACGGAAATCCCGCGCCGACGTCGTCTCGGAAAACCGCTGCCGCAGCGCGGCGTTGACCTCGTCGGCCGACAGACAGTGATCCGCCCCCTCCTTGTCCTTCCACCTGAACAGCATCGCGCCGGGCTGCTCCTTGAGATGCGCCAGCGCCCTCGCCAGCTGCGGATCGTCCACAATCCGCTGGATGCGCTTGCCGCCCTTGCCGAAGAATCTGAGCCGAACCTTGCCGTCCTTGATCACCACATCCTTGCGCGTCAGCGTCGTGGCGCCGCGCCCGCCATCTTCCCGCGAGTATTCCGGATAGCCGACCCGCAGCCCGCCCCTGTCGAGCAGCGCCAGCGCACAACCCAGCGCAAAGTCCTCATCGATCGTCTGGCGCCGCAGCTGTTTTTCGATCCACTCGCGCGTCTCGCCCAGCTTGTCGCCAAAGTGCTCAAGCTTCTCCTGCTTCACGGCGTTGGCCGTCTCGGTCCACTTCTCGTGATACTTGTACTGCAGCCTTCCCGCCTCATCCCGCCCCACCGCCTGGATGTGGCTCTTCGGGTCGCGCGCCAGCTTCACCTCTTCCCACGCCGGCGGCACCGCCAGCTTCTGCAAGCGCTCCTTTATCTTGGTGTCGCTGACAGGATGTTTCTTGCTATCGACATACGCAAACCCCTTGCCCTTGCGCAGCCGGCGCAGCGGCAAGGCATCCGGCTCGACATACTTCAGCCCGACACTCACGGCCCGCTCCGGCGCACTCAGCATGCCGCGCCTCCCGCTTGCTGCACGCCTCTGGACTTGGCCGCAGTCGCAACTACGGTTCGCGCGAATCGTCGTGCGGAAAAACGATGCGGGGAATACCGATGAGATTGCGTCACGCTCTTCCGGCCGTCGCGCTTGCGCTGACGATGGCCCTGCCGACGCTTGCCCAGAAACCGGCCCCGAAAGCAGCGGAGCCCAACTGGCTCGCCCGCTGCAACCGGCAGCTCAACGCCGGCAACAACGATCCCGAGACCGGCAACTATATCTACTTCACGCGCGGCAAGGACGCCGGCGCCGCCGCCCGCTCCGAGTTCGACTACAAGGCCAGCAATTCGGCCCGCAACTCCATCTATCCGACCGAGGCGAAAGACCTGCTGAACCCGTTTGGCAGCCCGTCGATCAGCATGGGCTACTACGCAACGGGAGATGCCGCGCCGACGATCGGGCACATCAGCTTCGGCTCCTCGGCCAAGGACTTCAAACCGATCCCCGGCACACCGATCCAGATCAAGCTCGTCCTGGATGGCAAGACATTCGGCCCCTACGCCCCGAAGGAATCCGGCAACACCGACGGCATGTATTCCGTCTGGTTCGACACCGCCGACACCGACGGCGACTCGAAACCGCCTCTCCTCAAGCCCAAGGAATTCGCCGCCCTCGCCAAGGCCGTCGATGCGATGACCGCCTCCGAAGTCGTGCTGGTGCAGAACGGCGTCGACATTGTCCGCACTCCCATCACCCCGACCAAGCGCGTCATGGGGCGCGATGGTCTCGCCCCGTGGGCCAAGTCGGTCGGTCGCAGCGACGGCATTACCTGCTTGGACAAGATCGTGAACTAGCCTCACCTCAGGCCATCTCTCCCAGCAATTCCTTCTTCCGCGCCAGCATCTTCTCGCCGAGCTCTTTCAGCTCGGCCGCCGGGATCAGTTTGCGGACCTTGGGAAACATCTCCTCTTCCTCCTCCTTGAGGTGGTGGAAGATGTAGTCCTTCAGAACCTTCGCCTCGCCCGAATAGGCGATCGTGCTCTCATCCGCCTTGTGCAGGTCGGGAATGACTTTCTTGTCGGCGGCGCGATGCTCCTCGATGCCCTCGGCCACCATCCGCGCGTCCTGGATGTCGTCGGAGTGATCGAGGAAGGCCGGATAGAACAGCTCCTCCTCGATCGTCGTATGCGCGTGAAGCTCGTGCTCGATCCGCTTCAACAGCGTCTTGCGGCGCTTGATCGCCTGCTCGGTGGTGTCAGCGAATTCCGTGCACAGCTTGCGCAGCAGCTGATGGTCTTCACGCAGCAATGTGATCGCGTCCAAGGCCGGCCTCCGAAAAATGGGTGCGGTTACGCCGTCCCGACAGCATCAACGCTCCTTTCCGGGCGCAGGTTCCCAGCCGGCTGAGCCGCACCTCACAGGCCCCGAGCAGATAGGCAAAGGGCGGCGGCCCGAAAGCCGCCGCCCACCACCCAGCCTGCGTTAGCTTCAGGCTAGAACCGGATGCTTACTGATAACTCCAGACGATGTGCTCGCCCTCCGCGCCATCGCCCGACCATTCCAGATCATCGTGAAACCGCAGGCGGACATGGTCTGAATCTTCCATCTCCATCGCCGGATCCCAGCCCGCCAGCTTCTCCTGGGCGTCGCCGAACAGGTCGAACCGGCCCGGCGGATAAATCCCGAAATCCGGCTTCTCCCCATAGCCGACCAGTTCGCCATCCGCCGGCTCAACACTGCGCAAACCCACCATCGCCATCTCCATGTCTGCCGCTCCCGTGCGCAAAGCACAGGGGCATTTCCGGAGAAACGCATGAACACAGCGGCAGGTTACGCCGCCCGCAACGAAAAAGGCGGCAGCCGAAGCCGCCGCCTTCCCTGTCGTGAGTTCGGCCTGAGCCTTACTTGATCTTCTTGCCGACGCCGGCAGTCGCCTTCACGGGCTTGGCCTTGGCTGCGTCCGCCTCGGCCATCCGCGCGCCGCGCAGGATGCCTGGCATCGCGTAATTGCCCTCGTGACAGGCGTATTCGAAGCGGCCGCCTTTGGAGGGCGTGAACGAATACTCGCCCGACCAGGCCGACTTGTAGTGAACCGGGTCCTCCACCGTGAACTGGTAGTTCAGTTCATTGTCGCCGATACGCGTGAAGCGCTCCGTCACCGAGCCTTGGGAAGATACCGGCGTCGCCGTGCGGCCTTCCTGAATTGGATTGATGTTCCGGGTTTCGCCAACCAGCGTGTCGCCTTCCCACCAGGCGACGCTATCGCCCAGCCACTGCTTGATGACGGCTGGCTTGTGGTGGGCGCGGGCCGTGGCGGCGTCCTTGTAGATCGGATAGATGCGCGCATCGTTCACCATCTCCACCGCGATCACGAGATAGTCCTTGGTCACGTGGAATTCGTAGACGTTGTTGTAGAGGCCCGAGAGCATCACCGGCCCGCCCATGTCGCTCTGCG
>DASYKO010000586.1:0-7365 GCA_035995285.1 Hyphomonadaceae bacterium
GATCGCAGGGGCCGCGCCCACGGAAAAGAAGAACGACGCGCCGAAGGCGTGCGCCGTGCGCATCAGCGCGCCCATGTTCATGGGGTTGGAGATGGATTCGGCGCCGATGCCGAAATATCCGCGAAGAGGCTTCATGGGCCGACCCTGAACCCGCCCAACGCGCCGGAGTCAATGGGTGGGGCGATGGGGGCGGAGAAGAAGCTGCGGGCTACGTCATCACCTTGGCGAGGAAGTCGAGCACGAAGTCGTTCACCTCCTGCGGCTTTTCCTGCTGAACCCAGTGGCCGGCGCCGGGAACGAGTTTCACGTCGCGCAGATCATCAGCGACACGCGACATCTGCGTGCGCAGCGCATCTTCCTTCGCCCCGCGGATGACGACGTCGTCGACGCCTGCGATGAAGGCGACGGGCGCCTTGATGCGGGCCCCGGCAAGCTGGGGCGTGATCTCCCAGTTGCGGTCGAAATTGCGGTAGTAGTTCACCCCGCCGCGGAAGCCTGCCTGCTGGAACTGCGAGACGAAATAGTCGAGGTCCGCTTGTGTGAGCCAGGGCGGCAGCGCCTTCGGCTTGCCAAGGCGCGGGATCCATCCGCCGGCCGAACGTTTGGGATCAGTGACCGCTGGAGGATCTACCGGCGTATCCTTCGAGGTATAGAGCCCGGAGAGAAGCCCGCGCGGATTGCTGTCGTATTCCTTCTCAGCGAGGCCGCCGGGTTCGTTGGCGTATACGATGTACTGGAAGTTCTCGCCGGCCGCCGCGCGCATGCCGGTCAGAGGCGGGCTCGCCGCGCGGCCGCCATTGGGCACGCTCATCGCGACCATCGCAGAGAAGCGGTCCGGGTGCAGCAGCACGGTATTCCACGTGACGATCGCGCCCCAGTCATGGCCGATGAGCACGGCTTTCTCTGCGCCGTAGGCGTCGAGCAGGCCGACGATGTCGCCTGAAGTGTGCGTGATGTCGTAGTCCTCGATGGCTGGCGGGCGATCCGAGCCGCCATAGCCGCGCATGTCGGGCGCGATGACGCGATAACCTGCCGCCGCGATGGCCGGGATCTGGTGGCGCCAGGAATACCAGCTCTCCGGCCAGCCGTGAGCGAGCACGACCAGCGGGGCCTTTGTATTCTCGGTCCCCATCTCGGCGACGCGCAGGCGGATACCGTTGGTCTGCACCATGCGGAAGCGGACGCCCTGCACGGGCGAGGCTTCGGTTGGGCCCAACTGATCAGGAGAGGTTGCGCAGGCGGCAAGGCCGAAGCCAGCCAGCGCCATCGCGCCAGCCTGGCGGCGGGTGATTGGATGCATTCGCGTCTCTCCCGGAGGCAGCCTCTATGTGCGCCCTGCGGGCACGATTTCAGAGGCTTGGGGATTGGGCAAGCTGCCCCGTTGCGGCCCTCTCGCTAGGCTACACTCAGTATTCGCTCAGGAAGAGCCGTGGGTTTGTGCAACGGCTTGAACACGACATCCTGGGGACGAATCATCAGGTCCTCCCCATTCCTGCGAAGGCAGAAGATCATGATGAAGCCGTCAGCGTTCTTCACCTGTGCCTGGGCCTTCCTGAAAAGCGTTCCCAATTTCTTTGACCACACGGATTCGAACAACCAAGTGCCGGCGCGAGCCGTGCCCTCGGAACTAAAGCCGTAGACCAGAACGACACGGCCCGACCCCTTCATGACGTTAGGGGCCGAAAGAATGACCCCGTAGTCGTAGACCGGTTCTCGGTTCGCATCCAAGAAAGCCGTCTCTGGCACCTCGCCGTTAATCGGGTTGATCGCGGGATTGGGCGGATAGTAGGTGCCAAGAAACTGGAGATAGCGATCATCTGGACCCGCGATCAACGAACCTTGTGACGCGTATTCGTGACTGAGGGCGGCCAGGAATTTCTTGGCCACCTCGTTCTTCGATGGCCCTCCTATCAGGATCAGATCGTCGGACAGCTCCGTGATGCTGTCTTCGACGCTGCAAGCAACGTGGATTTTCATGGTTCGCTTGTCAAAGCAGCGCCTCAGGAAGTGCGTTGTCTTTTCGATACTGACCAAAGCCCCGTGGCCCGCCAGTCCCCTTGCTTTGCCACGAGGGTTTTCACGGCGATCCGAAGTTGTCACGACGACGTCCAGTACTCCGGGCCTGGTGTCCACCGGGATGAACTTGCGCGCACGCCAGCTATCGATTTCCGGTTTGGCTATCTGGACGGCGGATACGACCAGCAGCGGCGAACCAGCCAGCCCTACAATGCTGGACAGGAACCCCACCGCGCTAATCACGCTCTCAACGAATGCCACTTTCGTCCCCTATCTTAGCGGATGCGTGCCGCCCCTTCACTCTCTTCCCAGCACCATGGACCTTCTATAGGTGTCGATGGTCTGAGAACGCCCCGAAAGGATTGTTATCTATGAAAGCCATTCTCTCCAAGGCCCCGGGCCTGCCCGATACGCTGGTGCTTGAGGATGTGCCCTCGCCTACGCCCGGTAAGGGAGAGATCGTGATCTCGGTAAAGGCGGTCGGGGTGAACTTCCCGGACTTCCTGATCATCCAGGACCAATACCAGTACAAGCCGGCGCGGCCCTTCTCCCCGGGCGGGGAGATTGCTGGCGTGGTGAAATCGCTCGGCGAAGGCGTCACCGAGTTCAAGGTCGGCGACAAGGTATTCGGCTCGACCGGCGCAGGCGGCATGCGCGAGGAGATTGCGATTGCGGCAAACCGCATGAACAAGCTTCCCGATTTCATGCCGTTCGAGGAGGGCGCGTCCCTGCTGATGACCTATGGCACCTCGCACTATGCGCTGAAGGATCGTGGGCACCTCAAACAAGGCGAGACCCTGCTCGTGCTGGGCGCGGCGGGCGGCGTGGGGCTTGCGGCGGTGGAGCTGGGCGTTGCGATGGGCGCGACGGTGATCGCGGCGGCCTCGAGCCAGGACAAGGTCGACTTCTGCATCTCGAAGGGCGCGCACAAGGGCCTCGTCTATCCGCAGAACCCGCTGAGCCGCGACCAGCAGAAGGCGTTTTCCGACCAGATCAAGGAACTCGGCGGCGGCGGCGTTGACGTGATCTATGACGGGGTCGGCGGCGACTATGCCGAGCCGGCGGTGCGGGCGCTGAACTGGGAGGGGCGCTTCCTGGTGATCGGCTTCCCTGCGGGCATCCCCAAGCTGCCGCTCAACCTTACACTTCTGAAATCCTGCCAGATCGTCGGGGTTTTCTGGGGAGCGTTTGTGGCGCGTGACCCGAAAGCGCATGCAGATAACCTGCAGGATCTCTTCCGGCTCTACAAAGAGGGCAAAATCCGGCCACACATCTCGAACAGGTATCCGCTGGAGAAGGCGGCCGATGCGATCAAGGAGTTGTCGGAACGCCGCGCAAAAGGGAAAGTGGTCATCACGATCTGACCCGGCTGCCCTGAGTCGAAGAGCGGCGAGCCGATGCGAAGTTGCTGGAAGGACACGACGATGCTGAAGCGAATTTCCCTGGCGGCCGGGCTGGCCATGATGGCGGCGGCATGCGCATCCGAGGGGACGGCGCCCGCAGCGCCTGCGGGTCCGGGACCCGTAACGCCGACAGCGCCATCGGGCGTGACCAACGCGCTCAACATCGCAGCGACCTCTCAGTGGGAAGCCGAAGAGCGGCTGATGCCGCAGGACCCGATCCTCGCACTGATCATGTCGGGTGGCAGCGTCGAGCAACCCGCCGGCTTCTACATGACCTGCAATCCGGCCAATGGCTCGATCACCGCCCGCCTGGGCATGCAGCCGAGCGCGCGCGTGGGGCAGACAGCGGTCTATCGCATCCGCATGGGCGCCGAGGCCAAGGTGGTGGAAGGCAAGTTCGAGACGAACACCAAGAACCCGAATGCGGATTTCGTCTTCCCCCTGACGTCGGCAGACCTGCGCGGCATGGCGGGCATGGACATGGTGTCGGTGGTGACGGATGCAGGCGACGTGCAATGGGCCTTCGTGAAGGACCCGGCGGCGCCGGTGCAGGCGCGCTATGTCGCCTCGCTCAAGAACCTGGCGCAGCAGTCGCGCGACTATCTCGTTTACTGCAATCCGAAATAGGCTTGGCGACAAGCCGGATATGAAAAGGCCCGGAGCACGCTCCGGGCCTTTTAGTTTGCCCTTCTGACGAGGGCTTCTGCTTCGGGGAGGAAGCTCGTTCAGATCGTATGGGCAGATCTTGTCGCTCAGCCCTTCGGCCGGCGCACGATGTCGCGGGCTGCAGCCTCGAGGATGGAGCGGATGCGATCCGCCTCTTCGTCGGTCCACGGCGCGCGTGGCATGTTCATCGCCTGCTTCAGCGTCTTCCAGGCCTCCCACACCGTCTCCGGCGCGGTGTGGCTTGAGTAGTGCGAGGCGGCCAGTTCGATGCGGGTGAGGATGCCCTGCACCGCCGCATCATTGTCCTTCAGCCATTGCTCGCCATCGGCGGTCAGCGTGAAGAGCTTCTTCGCGCCTTCGGCCCGGCCTTCGATGAGGCCTTCTTCCTCCAGCATGGTGAGCAGCGGATAGACCGCGCCCGGGCTGGGTGAATAGGCGCCGGCGAACTTCTCCTCGATCGCGCGGATCAGGTCATAGCCGTGGCGCGGCCGCTCTGCGATCAGCGCAAGGACAACCGGGCGCAGGTCGCCATGACCGAGAGCCCTGCCGCCGCCGCGGCCACCTCTGCCCCAGCCGCGATGACCCCAATGTCCCCTGCCGCCGTCTTCGCCTTCATCGTCGCCGCGATCCGGACCGCCGCGCCGTGCGGCCATGTGAGCCGCCATGTGTTCCGCAAATTCCCGCCAATTGTGGCGGTGGTGGCCGTGATGCCATCCATGTCTCATGTTTCGTGTCTCCATATCGAACCTTCGTTCGATGCTCTATTTCGATATATCAAAAGAGAATGTCAAGGAGAGGGTACGGAAATTCCTAGCTATCTGTTTTTACTTGTTTTACTTGCGTACAATGACCAGGATTCGGCTTCGGGCATGTGATTTCGAAAGCCCCAGAAGCTGATTGGGACGCTATTTCGGCTGGCTGCGTTTCAGGAGGTCGGCGAGGTTTTGCTTCCAGAAAACCGCCCAGGTGTGAGTGCCGTGTCCATGGGTGTCGAGGCTCGCGGGGATCAGAACGTATTTCCCGGTCTTGAGCTTTTTCGCGAACCCTTCCGCCAGGCCGAGTTCGGGCGGATTGATGAAGTCGTCGGCGGAGTTCACCCAGGTCAGCGGCGCCTTGATCTTCTCCAGCGCCCGGGAGGGATCGTAGGTTCGCGAGGCGTCGAACTGATAGATCAGGTCGTTGGCGTCGGTCGTTCTCAGGTAATTGTCGGTGTAGCTCTTCGCATACGCGTCCGCCGCATCGCGATTGGGATAGTCGTGCTGCATCGGGATCGGCGCGCCGCCGGCGACGAGCTGGAGGGCGGCTGCGGTGCGCAGCGCCTCGACCGGTTGCATTGTGTAGTCCCCGCCCTTCCACGCCGGATCGTTCTTCACCGCCTGGATAATAAGCGCGCGCCATGTGCGGTTGCGCCCTGCGATCTCCGTCGGCAGGCAGGCCAACGGCATCAGCGCATCCATGAAATCCGGATAGGCCTCGCCCCAGATAAACGAATGCATGCAGCCCATCGATGTGCCCATGATCAGGCGCGCGTGGCCGACGCCGAGCCCTTTCGTGAGCAGCTCGTGGTCGGCGGCGACCATATCGTCGTAGTCATACTTCGGGAATTTGGCGCGCAGGCCGTCGGATGGCTTCGAGGATTTGCCATGGCCCACGCCGTCGCGCAGGACGATGTAGTATTTCGCCGGATCAAGCAGGCCGCCCGGCGCGAACAGCACGTCGGCAAACTGGGCGCGGAAGAACTGTTTCCCGTCGCCGCCCGTGCCGTGCATGATCAACACGGCGTTGTCGATCTCGCCGCGCGCATTGCGGTGCGGCTGGCCCAGCGTGGTGTAGTGGAGCCGAAGCTCGGCCAGAGATTCACCGGAGCGGAACCTGAAATCCTTTGCGATGTAGTCGCCCTCGGTGGGCGACAGCTTCACGCTTTGAGCGGAAGCAAGAGGGGCGGCGGCAAGCGGTGCGCAGGCAAAAGCGAGCGCGGCAAGCATCAACGGGATAATGCGCATGGGAACCTCCACCAGAAGCCGCGCCAGCATAACCCCCTCCCCCCGAAAGAGGGAGAGCGTAGAGGGAGGGCGTTATCGGCTTCCAGTTCTTGTCGGCGCCTCAGGCTGCCGGGCCGCCTCCTGACGGGTTCGAACCCGAGGATTGCTGCGGCAGATCGGGGAAGAGCGATGCGTCGAGGGAGCCCGGGGGGCGCTCGGCCCCTTCAGTGACCGTGGCGGGTTTCTTCTTGCCGGTGAACATCCGACCGATGGCCGCAAAGGCGCCACCGGCACCGGCGACGAGGATCACGCCGAACTTCTTGAGGAAGATCAGTGCCAGCCCGATGAGGCCTGTCTTCTTCGCCAGCAGGAGACCGCCCGCCGCGCCGCCGGCGATGAGGCCGGCAATGCCGTAGTCCGCCTTCTTGTCGCTCTTGGCGTCGAAATCCTCATAGCGGAAGCCTTCCTTGAACTGCGGGATGGCGATGACTTCAGTCGATGCCGCCTCGACCGACTGCAGCTGCTCCATGGACGCGACGAAGTTGAGTTCGAGCACGCCTTTGCGGCCGAGCACGCGCGCCGAATAGTTGAGGGTGTGGACGGGATCGGCGTCGAAGATCAGGTCCTTGGCCCAATAGACCTTGTGAGTGGCGGCGTCGTAATGCGGCTTGGTTGCCCAGCCCACGAGCTCGATCGTCGGATACTTCTCGCGGACACGCGCCTCATTCTCTTCCTTCTGCCCCTCCTTCATGTCGCGCAGGAGGTCGTCGAAGTTGATCTTGTGCGCGTCTTCGTCGGAGACGTAGCCGCTGTCGGCATAGGTGAGGACGACGCCCCAGTTGTTCTCTTCGAAGGCAGATGTTCCTTCCTTGAAGATCATGCCTTCGATGGAATCGTCCGGCGGATTACCCCAGACCTCTTCGAGGACTTTCCGGCCATCGGTGCGGTCGAGATAGTAGAAGCCGGCCGGCACGCTGAGGCTGACCGCGCCCTTGGCGATGTCGATCTGGCCGGTGCGGTGGTTGATCGATTTCTCGAACTCTTCGCGCGCGGCGGCAAAGGCGGCGGCCTCTTCGGCTGCAGAGGCGGCTGCTGCTGCATCCGGCGCAGCCGGTGCGGGTGCCGCATCAGGCGCAGGCTGTTGGGCAAAGGCTGATAGCGGCGCGAACGCGACGCAGGAAGCAAGCAAGGCTGTACGGAACATACTCATCCCCCGATGACTGAGACAGGCCGACGCTAGCGGCGCCCAGAAATGAGGGCAACCTGCGGCGCCCAAAGAATTCTCGGTTAACGAGAGG
>DASYKO010000587.1:0-11590 GCA_035995285.1 Hyphomonadaceae bacterium
GCTGGCCGTGGTCGGCGTTGGCTCCGCCGTGGTGCAAGGCGCATTCATCGGACCGGTGATCAAGAAATACGGACCCACGAAGACGGTGATCTTCGGCTTCCTCGTCTGCATCGGCACGTTCGCGGCCTATGCCTTCATCCGGGATGGCTGGATGGTGTTCATCATCATTCCCATCGGCGCGCTGGCGGGGCTCCTCGGCCCCGCGCTCAACCAGATCATGACATCGCGCGCGCCCAAGAACGCGCAGGGCGAGCTGCAGGGCGCTATCGGCAGCGTGCAGGCGCTCTCCAACGTGTTCGGCCCCCTGGCGATGACGCAGACCTTCTTCTACTTCACCCATTCCGGCGCGCCGTTCTACTTCCCCGGCGCCGCCTTTGCGCTGGCCTCCATCGTCTGCGCCATCTCGATGATCCCGCTGATCCGGGGCCTCCGGACAGTGCCGAAGATCGAGGAACAGCCCGCCGATCCGCCGGGCGAAGCCGTGCCGCCGGAAGCCGGCCCCGGACCTGGCAAAGCGCCGGACGCAGCGCCCCAAACTGCCTGAGCAAGCCAGCGCGACGCGCGTCTGCGCTTGACCGTGGCGCGGAGTTCGGCTGTGTCAGACCTCGATGCCCGTTCCCGCCCGCCCCGCCCTGTTCCTCGACCGCGACGGCGTGATCAACGTCGACCGCAACTATGTCTACCGCATCCAAGACTTCGAGTGGGTCGAAGGCGCCGCCGAAGCCATCGCCAAATTCAATGAGCGCAACTGGTGGGTGTTCGTCGTCACCAACCAGTCCGGCATCGCCCGCGGCCTCTACGAGGAAGCGGAGATGGAAACGCTGCACGCCTGGCTGCAGGCCGAGCTCGGCAAGCAGGGCGCGAAGATCGACCGCATCTATCACTGCCCCTTCCACGAGGAAGGAACGATCGAGCGCTACCGGAAGGACAGTTTCGACCGCAAGCCCAAGCCCGGCATGCTGATCCGCGCCATCACGGACTTCCCCGTCATCAAGGAGCAGTCGTTCCTCATCGGCGACAAGCAGGCCGATCTCGATGCCGCCAAGGCCGCCGGCATCCGCGGCTTCCTATTCGACGGCGGCAACCTCGAGCGCTTCGCCGAATGGGCGCTGGCCGACATGGGCGAGATGCGCTGAACCCTAGTTGGCGGGCGGCGTTGCAGGTTGCGCCGGAGCCGGAGCAGGCTGGGCCGGCGGCGCAGGCGTCTGCTGCAAGGTCGATTGCGTATTCACCGACGGCGGATTGGGATTATCCGGCGTGCCCACCGGCGCAAGGTTCTGCACTGGCTCGCACTTGGCGCCGCTGTCGGTCAGGATCGAGTTCGACAGGTCCTTGGTCTTCTGGTCCACCGGCTCAAGTTCGAAGCCCGCCTGCGTCGCCTTGATGTTGTAGATCGCGCCGTCCGCCATCGGTACGCGCGGGCCATCGATATAGAGCACGTCGGTGGCATTCAGCAGCTTCCAGCTTTCGCCCAGGTTACGGATGGTGGTGAACTGGTCCTGCTTGCCGCCCTTTTCCGTGGTGTCCAGGCGCCCGGCGTAGAACCGGTTCTGGCAATTGGTGTCGATGTAAACGCCCTCGACATGATCGACCCGGAACATGGAATCCATGCCCAGCACGTTGGCCCAGCCCTTCCACTTCAGCACCGGACCCTCGATGCGGATGTGCTCGCCCTTCACGTCGAAATTCGTCGGCGCGTTGCGCAGCACGCCGTTGTCGGCAAGATCGATCGCCGCGATGTAGGTGAACTTGTCCCCGCCCGGCGCCTGGGTCAGCTTGATCTGCCCGGCCAGACGCTCCTTGGTGAGCGCCGCATAGGTCTGCAGGTTCAGCGCCACGAGTCCGATGATCGCGGCGCCCGCCAGCGTCAGCCCGCCGAACAGCACGCGGAAAATGCCGGAGACGAACTTCGCCTTGAACACCCGCCCGATGCCGCCGACCAGCATCAACACGCCCACCAGCGTGACGAACAGCGGAACCAGCCACCAGATCGAGAAACTCATCGCGCCACCCGCTACCCGCACCAACCGACACTAGGTCATTGGGGGAGACGCCTCTGGCGGGCGCATGTTCCCCGCCCCTGTCTAGCAAAAGGACAGCGCGGGGCGAACCCCTGAAAAACGTTGCAAACGCTGGGTTCGGCTCATTGCCGCAATGTCAGGCTAGAAAACCCGCGGCCGGTCCTTGCGCTCAAGGTGCAACCCGCACTCTTCCTTCTTGAACCCCACCCAGCGGCCCGAGCGGATGTCGCTGGGGTCCTCCGGCCGCACCGTGCAAGGCCAGCAGCCGATCGAGGGATAGCCATCCGCCACCATCGGATGGCGCGGCAACTTGCGCTCCACGAAGTACTCTTCGACGTGCTCATGCGTCCAGTCGGCAAGCGCGTTGAACTTGTACTTGCCCTCGGAGAACTCGACCACGGCCAGGTTCGCCCTGCCCCCCCCGTGGAAACGCTTGCGCCCCGTGATCCACGCCTCGAACGGCGCCAGCGCCGGCTCGAGCGGTCGCACCTTGCGCACTTCGCAGCACGCATCGGGATCCGACTTGTTGAGCACGCCCTTGGGATCGACCGCCTTCACTTCCTCCTTCACCGGATGAACCGTGCGGATGTCGGAGAGCTTCAGGAAATCGCGAAGGTCGTCACGGTATTGCAGCGTCTGCTGGAAGTGCATTCCCGTGTCGATGAACACGATCGGCATGCCCGGATCGACTTCCGCAATCAGCCCCAGCATTGCCGCGCTCTCGGCGCCGAACGAGGACACATAGGTGATCTTGCGCCCGAACTCGCGCACGGCGGCCGTGATGATCTCCTGCGCGGATTTCCCGCGAAGCTCGGCGTTGAGGCGCTCGACCTTCTGCTCCGGCGTTTCGACCATCTGCGTAGCGCTCATGACTGACTCTTCTTGTGGCGCTTCATGAAGATGGTCTCGGAGGCATCCGACGCCGACTGGTAGATTTTTGAAAACTCAGTCGCGGAAATATCGTAGACGCCTTCCGCATTCGCCGTGATCTCGGGATCATCCACCTGCATGGCGTCGAAGCCCGAGCGGATCATCAGCCGCAGCTGGTCGCGCAACACCTGGCCGATGGCGCGCACCTCGCCCTTGTAGCCATAGCGCCGCCGCAGCATCTGCGATTGCGAGAACGCCCGCCCATCCGTGTATTTCGGGAATTGCAGCTCGACGAGGTGGATCTGGTCGAGGAAAGGCGCCAGCAGCGCCGGATCGTCCGTATTCTGCAGCCGAACACCGATCGTACGGTTGCGGTGGAGCAGCTGCTCGTGCTCGCTCAGGAAACGTCCCAGCGAAACGGTAATGCAGCCTCCCGGCGACAGTTCATGGCCATCCTCGACGAACGCCCAGACGTCGTCGACGATCTTGCCGGATTTAAGCAGAGGCATAGAGCGCCTCCTTGAACGGCGCCTGGCCCAGCCGGCCCATCGTGTCCGCAAGCTTCTCGGATTTCGAAGACCGCAGCTCCATATATTTCGAGATCACCCGCTTCAGCGCCGGCGCAACCTCGTCATGCTTGAGGCCCGGCCCCTGGATTTCGCCGATAGCGGCCTTCTCGTCCGCCCGGCCGCCGAACAGGATCTGGTAGAATTCCTCGCCCTTCTTGTCGACGCCGAGAATGCCGATGTGGCCCACGTGATGGTGCCCGCAGGCATTGATGCAGCCCGACACGTTGATGTGCAGGGTGCCGACCTCGTCCTCGAATTCCGGATCAGCAAACAGCGCCTGGATCTCGTTGGCGACAGAGATCGAACGCGCATTCGAGAGGTTGCAGTAATCCATCCCCGGGCACGAGATGATGTCCGACCCCAGCCCTGCGTTCGACGACGCAAGACCGGAGCGGTCCAAGAGCTCCCACACCGCATGCACGTCATCGAGCTTCAAATGTGGGAAGACGACGTCCTGCTCGTGCGCGACCCTAATATCGTCCGAGGCAAAACGCTCCCCGATATCCGCCAGCGCCCGCATCTGCTCGGCCGAGCAATCGCCCGGCGGCACGCCTTGCGGCTTCAGCGCGATGTGGACGGATGTGTAGCCCGGTATCTTGTGCGCGCGCAGGTTGTTCTTGATCCAGCGATTGAAAGCGCGAGCCCGCGGCCCGGTTTGAGTGCGAGCCCGCTCAAAGCTTTCCGACTTGGCCGGCAGCTTCTCGAACTGGGGCGGTGCGAAGTAGGCAGTGATCCGATCCACCTCTTCCTGAGGCAGCACCACTTTTTCCCACGTGTGCTGGCCTTCGAATTCTTCCTCGACCTGCCGGGTGAATTCGGGAACGCCCAGCTCATGCACCAGGATCTTGATGCGCGCCTTGAACTTGTTGTCGCGCCGTCCATAGCGGTTGTAGACGCGCATGATCGCTTCGAGATAGCTGAGCAGGTCGGGCTTGCTCACCCAGTCGCGCACCGTCGGGCCGACATAGGGCGTGCGCCCTAGCCCGCCGCCGACGAGCACTTCAAAGCCCGTCTCGCCTGAAGCGTTCTTCTTCATGATCAGGCCGATATCGTGGACCTTTACGGCCGCCCGGTCCGGCGTCGCCGCCGTCACTGCGATCTTGAACTTGCGCGGCAGGGCAGAGAATTCCGGATGGAAAGTCGACCATTGCCGGATGATCTCGCACCACGGCCGCGGGTCTTCCAGCTCGTCGGACGCAGCCCCTGCTAGGTGATCCGAAGTCACGTTGCGTATGCAGTTGCCGCTCGTCTGGATCGAATGCATCTCGACATCGTTGAGCAGGTCCAGCACGTCCGGAATGTTCGCCAGCGGGATCCAGTTGAACTGGATGTTCTGACGTGTCGTGAAATGCCCGTATCCCTTGTCGAACTTGTCCGCGATCACCGCCAGTTGCCGCAGCCGCGCCGCATTGAGCTGGCCGTACGGGATCGCGATCCGGAACATGTAGGAATGCAGCTGCAGGTAGACGCCGTTCTGCAGGCGTAGCGGCTTGAAGTTTTCTTCCCTCAGCTCACCCTTGAGACGACGCTCCACCTGCCCGCGGAACTGCTTCGTGCGCTCCCGGACCAGCGTGTCGTCGAACTCATCGTAACGGTACATAACAGGCCTTAAGCTGCTTGCCGGGCATGGTCGATGCCAAGGTCGGTCTCGACCCGGGCGACCCAACGCTGCACGGAGGGGAATTCAGACAGGTCATACCCGCCCTCATGCGCCACGCGCGTATAGGCGACGAGCGCGATGTCGGCGAGCGTCAGGCTCTGCCCCACGAAATAATCCGAGAAGGTGAGCTGCATCTCCATGACGCCCAGCGCCCTGCGCCCGCGTGCGAGCAGCTGCGGATCAAGCTCCTCGTCCGTCTGGTTCATGAACTTCTTCCGGAAGCGGCGCACGGCGATATAGGGCTCGTGGGAATATTGCTCCCAGAACAGCCAGCTCATCATCTTGGCATGCTCGAACGGATCGATGGGGATCAGGTCCTGCCCCCGCTGCGTGCCGGCAAGATAGAGCATGATGGCGTTCGACTGCGGCAGGATGCGCCCGTCCGGCAGGCGCATCACCGGCACCTGCCCGCTCGGGTTCATCTGCATGAACGCATCCGAGCGCGTGCCGCCCTCCACCACGCTGATCTCGACCCAGTCGAAATCGACGTCGAGGTATTCCGCCGTCCACTTGGCTTTGAGGCAGTTGCCGGAGATCGAGTCTCCATAGAGCGTCAGCTTGGTGATCGGACGGTTGGGCATCAGTTGTTCCCTGCTTGCTTACCGAAATTGAGATGCGTCGTCGGGCCTTTCGCGCGAATGCCTTCGCGCAGCGTCTCGCGCCCGGTCACTTTGCCATCGGGCGTGACCTGCATGAAGTACGGATCGGCCACGCGCGTCTGGTCCTTCGCGGCCCACGCCAGAACATCGTTCGCGCCCACACCGGTAAAGATTTCCGCATCCGCCAGGTCCTCCGACCAGCCACGCGCCTTCGTCAGATAAACCGACCGCCCTCCCGCCGAGGTCCACGCCGTAATCACCTTCGGCGTATCAGGCGCCAGCTTGGGCCGCTCCGAACTCACGACAGCAATCTCCACAGCGACGACAAGCTCGGCTCAGCCGTCTTGCCCGATGCAGCTGCTGATACATCCCGTTTCGCCAGCGCCGCAACCTCGCCGATGATCAGCAGCGCCGGGCCCTGTATGCCGTTCGCCTGGATAACCTCGGGCAGCGCGCCCAGCGTCCCGAATGCCGCCTTCTCGTTCTCGCGCGTGCCGTTCTCGACCACAGCCACCGGCGTCGCCGGAGCGCGTCCGGCGGCCACCAGCCGCGCCGCGATCACATCCGCCGTGCCGACCCCCATGAACACCACCACCGTCTGGTTCGGCCGCGCCAGCGCTGCCCAATCCAGATCCGGCTCTTCGCCCAGCGCCGCATGCCCCGTCACGAACGTCACCGCCTGCGCCATGTCGCGATGCGTCAGCGGCACCTGCACCGACGCCGCCACACCCATCGCCGCACTAATCCCTGGCACCACCTCTACATCCACCAGCTCCCCCCTCAGCGCCTCCACCTCCTCACCCCCGCGGCCGAAGATGAACGGATCGCCACCTTTGAGGCGGACCACCCGCTTGCCGGCCTTGGCCGCCGCGATCATGCGGGCGTGAATTTCGTCCTGGGGGACTGAATGCTCGCCTTTGGACTTACCGACATTCACGACTTCGGCGCCCGGGGGAATGAGCGCCATAACGCCCTTGCCGACCAGCCGGTCGGCGAAAACGACATCCGCCTGCCCGATCACCCGGACGGCCTTCACGGTCAGCAAATCCGGATCGCCCGGCCCGGCTCCCACGAGCCAGACGCGACCTTTCCCCCCGGTATTTTCCGCGGCCCCCGTCCAGGAGGCGGAAACGTCCGACATACGATCGCCCTTTAGTTTTTCTCACGCATGCGCATATAACACAGCGCAGGCTTGGCCCAAACTGAACCCCAAACGGAATAGGGCGGACCAAGCACTTGTCCTCAACCGCCAGATGGCCGGGTGGGGGCTGAGAAGCAATGAACCATTACTAAGCCGAACGATTAGACACCCTCACCCGCCTGAACCCGCCAGAAAACCTCAAGAAACGTAGACAAAAATGGCCCAGGAAGACCGCCTCCCCGCCCTCAACGCCCTGCGCGCCTTCGAGGCCGCCGCGCGCCACCTCTCCTTCACCCGGGCCGCCGAGGAGCTGAACGTCACCCCCGGCGCCATCTCCCAGCAGATTCGCCAGCTCGAGGAATTCGCCGGCGCCCCCCTGTTCCGCCGCACCGGCCGCCAGGTCCTGCTCACCGACGCGGGCCAGGCAGCTCTCCCCTTGCTCACCAACGCCTTCGAGATGATGGCCGAAGCCGTCCACCATATGCGCGCCCCCGCCCGCCGCGACCGGCTGATGATCTCCTCCGCGCCCTCCTTCGCCGCCAAATGGCTCGCCCCGCGGCTGGAGAAATTCCAGGAGCTGAACCCGGAAGCCGAAGTGTGGATCTCGGCGGACCTTGCGATCACCGACTTCAACCATTCCGACATCGACCTCGCCGTCCGGCACGGCAAAGGCATCTACGAGGGCCTGCGCACCGAGAAGATCATGTCGGAAAGCGTCCTACCGGTCTGCTCGCCCGACCTGATGAAGGGCCCGCACCCGCTGAGGACGCCCGCCGATCTCGCGCACCACGTCCTGCTGCATGACGAAAGCCCGGAGAACGATCCCTCGCGCCCCGACTGGACGCAATGGTTGAAGGCCCGCGGCGTCACCACCGTCGACGGCAGCCGCGGCCCCCGCTTCACCCAATCCTCGCTGGTGGTGGAAGCGGCAGCCGCCGGCCGCGGCGTCGCCCTCGCCAAATTCGCCATCGCCTCCGGCGACATCGAACGCAGCCAGCTCATGGTGCCGTTTGCCGACGGCGCCAGCGACATCGATTTTGCCTACTGGATCGTCTACCCCAAATGGCGCACGCCTTCGAAGCTCGCCCGCACCTTCATGGCGTGGCTGAAGAGCGAGGCCGCGGCGGCGGAGGTGACGGGGGTCTAGCGGCGGTGTCGAGCTCTTCGGGCCGGAAATTCAACCATGAACGATGACGAGGGCCTCGAAGACTGGGAAGTAGAAGACGCCAAAGCAGCCTTTGAAGAGGCCGAGCGGGAAATCTTCGAATGCGCCGCCGGCAAGAGACGCGACCTCAACCTGGCGGGCCTCGGCCTGCTCGAACTGCCGCCCGCCATTTCCAACCTCGTCCATCTTGAGCGGCTGAACCTGGACGACAACTGGGTGCGCGAAAAAGGCGTGGGGCCGCTCGCGAACCTCAAGGAACTAAGATCGCTTCGCCTCGACCACAATGCGATCGGGCCAGCGGGCGCCGCCTGTCTGCGGGAGCTCGCAAACCTCCTGCTGCTCGATCTATCGTGGAACGAGCTGGGGCCGGGCGGCGTGGCTGCGCTGACGAAGCTGGAACGCCTAAATTTCCTGGAACTCAACGGCAATTCCATCGGCGATGAAGGCGCGACATCCCTGCGCCCGCTGACACAGCTTTCTGCGCTCGGCCTGTCCAACAACGATATCAGCACGGTGGGCGCTGCGTCTGTTTCGACCCTCGTAAGGCTCTCGACGCTCGGCCTGAGCTGCAACCGGATCGGCGCGGAAGGAGCGAAGGGCATCTCGCGGCTGGCGTCCCTGTCTTATCTCGATCTCTCATTCAATGGCCTCGGCGATGAAGGCGCCGCCGCGCTAACCCGGCTTGCGAACCTGCGCACCCTGATGCTGGTCGAAAACAGCATTACCGGCGCCGGCCTGCTGCGCCTGGCCGCCATGCCTCGCCTCAAATCCCTCGCGCTGACGGCGAACCCTATCGGCGATGACGGCGTGGCTCATCTCGCGGGCTTTGCCGGCCTCACCGATCTTTGGCTCGTCCGCTCCGAATTTTCCGACATCAAGCCGCTGCAGCACCTCGATCACATCGAAACGCTGGGCCTCAGCGGCAACGACATCGCTACCGAATGCCCGGCGCTCTAGCACAAACCCTCGCTGAAAGAAGTCTTCCTTCACGAGGCGAGGCTGGGATCGGTTCCGCAGGAAGTCCTGTCAAACAGTCCGGGCGACAATTGCCTGCCTCGCTTGAGAGCGTACTTCGCGGGCGCCTAGCGCAGGAACGCAAAGCTCTGCGCAATGCCCTCGTCATCGATCTCGCATACGGAGTCGACCAGCACATAGCCGCGGCGGTCTTCCAGACGCATGCGGCCGCGCAGTTCGAGGCCTTCGCCGCGGTAGAGGTGCGGCTGGCCGTCATAGCGGGCTGAGTAGAAATTGCGGTCCTCGGCCTCGCCTTGCGCCGCGGCCATGCAGGAGCGGCGGGCCATTTCATAGCTGGTGCGGGCCAGCGGCTGGCGGCGCGTTTCGGCCGGATAGCCTTGACGCCCGCGATAGACGTCCTCGCCGCGGTCCGGTGCGGCGTTTGAAGGCGCCTCCGGCTCGGGCTCCGCTTCAGCGGTTTGCGTCTGGCGCGATGCGCGTTCTGCCTCCGCCTGCTCCGCCCTGGCTTGATCAACTTTGTCTTGCTCGATCCGCGCCTGCTCGATCCGGGCTTGTTCGGCCCTGTCTTGCTCTGCGCGGGCTTGTTCTGACTTTGCCTGTTCCGCCCTGGCCTGCTCTGAACGTATGCGCGCAAGGTCGGCCTGCGCGGACGCCTGCTGCGCCTTGAGATCGGTCTCCAGCTTCGCCAGCCGCTTTTCCTCGGCAGCAAGTTCCGCTGCACGCGCATCCAGCTTGGCCTGCTGCGCCTTCAGGTCCTCGGCCTGCTTGGCAAGCCGCGCCTGTTCGCTGGTCTGGCTTGTCGCGGGCTTGCCCTGGCCGGCCTTGCGCACGTTTGCCTTCTGGGCCTCTGCCTGCTTCGAGAGCTTTGCCTGATCCGCTTTCTGCGCCTGCGCCTGCTTGGCAAGCTTCGCCTGATCCGCCTTCAGCTTGGCCTGCTCGGCCTGCGCAGTTCTGAGTTCCGCCGCTTGTCTGTCCGCCTCGCGCTGGGCGGAAGGCGGCCGCTTGGCGAGATAGCCCGGCTCGCCCTCAAGCTCGGGCAATTGCTGGGCGAAGGCCGGAATTGATCCAAGCAAAGCCGCGGCGGCGCCGGCGATGACGAGTTTCCTGATCATGGCTCAAGGCATGCGCCGCCCTGCCCGAACCCCAGATGAACAGCCGTGTCAGGCAGGGCGAGAACGCTGATTTTCCTGCTGCAAAAACTCGGAACCCCTCAGCGCGGTACGCCTATCGAGGCGGAATCGAATAGGTAACCACGGCGTGAGCGACGGCCTCCTCCGAGTCCTCTGAACGTATGATGATGTCGCCCACCGCCAGCACCTTGCCGAGCTTCAACATCTTCCCCTCGGCGATCAGCGGCTTCAGCTCCGGCTTGCGCAGGAAGTTGATCGACAGGTTGGTCGTCACCGCCAGCGGCACCTTACCGATCGCCGACAGCACAAGCGCGTACATCACCGTATCGGCCAGCCCCATCATGGTCGGGCCCGAGACCGTGCCGCCCGGGCGCAGCTGGAACTGGTTTGCAACGAAATGCGCCCGCACGGTCTTGCCGTCGGCATGCTGGATCACGGCGGCGCGGCCATAGGGGAATGCCTCGGCGAAAAACTGGTTGAGCTCGTCCGCCGTCATGCCCATCGTCCTATCCCTTCCCGCGATTGCGCGCAGTCTCAGCCTGAGCCATGCAGAGCTCAACAAATCGGTCAAGGCAATGGCCGGCCAAGACAATGGCCGGTTGAGGCAATGGGGCAGCGCAATGGCAAAGATGATCAAGTCGGCTTCCGTAAAAGAATGGATGGACCGCCTGCCGCCTGACCAGCGCGCCGCGCTCGACAAGCTTCGCGCCCAGATCCTCGCCGCAGCACCCGGCGCGGAAGAGACTATCAGCTACGGCATGCCGACCTTCACGCTCCACGGCCACCTCGTCGCCTTTGGCGCCTTCAAGAAACACCTCAGCTTCTTTCCGATGAGTTCGACGCTGATCAAACAGGCGCCGGAGGCGCTGGCCTACGCGACCTCCACCGGCACGATGCAATTCCAGCCGGACAAGCCGATCCCGCCGGCGCTGATCAAGAAGCTGGTGCAGGCCCGCATCGCGCAGAATCTCGAGATCGCCGGCGAGCGCGCGAAGAAGAAGACTGCGAAGAAATCTGCCGCCAAGAAGAAGCGTTAGAAGGGGCCCGCCAAAGTCTGGACAAGGCCACCCACCCCCCACCTGTCCGCCCCCCTTCGGGCGGGCGGGACCGCGTGGTTGGAATTGGACACTCAGCTGACGTCGGAGTTTGGGTAAGCAGAAGCAACAAGGTCCCGCCCGCCCGAAGGGGGGCGGACAGGTGGGGGGTGGGCGGTGTCGCCCTGATGCCAGACGTGCATCACCTCGAGGCCGAAAAAGACAAAGCCGAAGCTTCACGCTCCGGCTCTGCTCTATCTTAGCTGATCGAAAGATCAGGCCATCCCCGCCTTCTGCCAGGTCGCGAGCATGCGGCCCCAGGCGCGGTCGGCTTCCGCCTTGTTGAACACCGCGCCGTTGTCGGGCACGCACCAGCCATGGTTGGCCGGATAGACCTCGACCTCGGCCGGAATCTTGGCCGCCGCG
>DASYKO010000588.1:0-2482 GCA_035995285.1 Hyphomonadaceae bacterium
GAGCGATAAAGAAGGAAAACCTCCTTCGGATAGCCCGGATGCAGGCAGCGACTTCTCCGAAGTCAGCTTCCAGCGGCTGGGACAGCGCATCGCCGACCTGTCGCGTGAACTTTCCGACATAACGAAGCTCGCCGGCCAGGCCGCCCCGCGCAAGCTGGAACTCGAAGCCGCAACGAACGCCTTCAAGTCGCTGGCCGACGCCTATTCGAAAAAGCCGGACTCCTTCGCGGAGGCCCAGCTGGATCTCTTCGGACGCCAGTCCAGCGCTCTTCAAGAGATGTCCGCCGGAATGCCCTCAGCCGCCGCCGACAGCGATCCGCGCTTCTCCGATCCAAGCTGGCGCGAGAACCCGTTCTTCGACTTCATGCGTCGCGTCTATCTCGCCCAGACCAGCTGGGCCGAGAACCTCGCCTGGAACGCGCCGGGCCTTTCCGAGACCGAACGCCGGCGCGCCGCCTTCTTCATCCGCCAGGCCAGCGCGATGATGGCGCCCTCGAACGCTCTCATGGGCAACCCGAAGGCCCTGAAGGCGCTGTTCGATAGCGACGGCCAGTCGATCCAGCGCGGCTTCCAGCAGCTGCAGGCCGACTTCGATGCAGGCCAAGGCCGCGTCTCCGTCACGCAGTCAGACGCCGGCGCGTTCGAGCTCGGCAAGACGCTCGCGGTCACGCCGGGCGAGGTCGTGCTCACAAACCCGCTGATCGAATTGATCCGCTACAATCCGTCCACGGAGACGGTGCGCCAATCTCCGGTGCTGATCTTCCCGCCCTGGATCAACAAATACTACGTGCTTGATCTCACTCCGAAGAACTCGCTGGTCGCATGGCTGCGCGACCAGGGCTTCACGGTCTACATGGTCTCGTGGCGCTCCGCCGATGACGACACGAAGGCTTTCAACTGGGACGATTATGTGAAGCTCGGCGGCCGCGCCGCGCTGGACTTTGTGGCAGCTGAGCACCAAGCGCCGGTCAACGCTGCCGGATACTGCGTGGGCGGCGCGCTGCTCTCCATCCTTGCCGCGCGGCTGTCGGATGAGAAAGACACGCGCCTTGCCTCCATCTCGCTCCTCGCCGCGCAGACCGATTTCTCCGAGCCCGGCGATCTTGGCCTGTTCATCGACGAAAGCTCGATCAGCGGCATTTCTCAACTGATCGATGACGCCCAAGGCGTCATGCCCGGCGAGGCGATGCGCGACGCCTTCAACCTGCTCCGCCCCGAAGACCTGATCTGGCGCTATGTCGAGGAGCGCTACCTGCTCGGCGAGCCCGCCAAGCCGTTCGACCTGCTCTACTGGAACTCGGACCAGACCAACCTGCCGGGCCCGCTCCATCTCGCCAGCCTGCGCCGCCTCTATCTCGAGAACGCGCTGGCCAAGGGCACGTTCGTCGCCGAAGGCAAGCTGATCAACCTCAAATCGATCACCACGCCGGTCTTCATCCACGCCGCACGCAAGGACCACATCTCGCCGTTCGCCAGCGTCTACAAAGGCGTGAAGCTGTTCGGCGGTGAAGTCGAATTCGTGCTTGCGGATTCCGGTCACATCGCCGGCGTCGTGAACCCGCCCGCCGCCAACAAGTACCGCTACTGGACCGGCGCCAACCACCCGCCCGTGAGCGACAACTGGCTCGCCTACGCCACCGAACACGCAGGCTCCTGGTGGCCGCTGTGGGCGGACTGGCTGGGCAAGAATTCCGGCGAACAAGTTGCCCCGCCTGCGCCTGCGGTAGGCGCGAAACCCGCGCCGGGAAGTTATGTGCGCGAGACGCTGGCGACGATCCGGGCGAGGCGGGGCTGACGTTTCCTCCCTCGTTCGCGAAGCGGACGGGGGAGGTGGATCGCTGACGAAGTCAGCGAGACGGTGGGGGCAGCCGCGAAATGCTCAGCGAGAAAACTGAAGGCGGTTGACTGCCGCCCCTCCGGCGGCTGCCCCCACCGTCTCGACGCTTCCCGTCGATCCACCTCCCCCAGCCTTCGGCTTGAGGGAGGAAAAACCTAAAGCCCCGCACCCTCATCCAACCCAAGCGCGAGGTTGAGGTTCTGCACCGCTGCCCCGCTTGCGCCCTTGCCGAGATTGTCCAGCAGAGCCACGAGCCGCACCTGCTTCGTCGTATCGTTGCCGAAGACGAACAGCTTCAACTTGTTGGTGTTGTTGAGCGCTTCCGGGTCCAGGCCTTCGACATAGCCGCCGGCGCCGGCGCGCGCCCTAGCGAGCGAGGCGGTCTCGGCGTCATCCGCCGCGGACACGAATTTTTCGCCCTGGTAGAAGTCGATGAGCACATCGCGCAGCTGTTTCGGCGTCACCGCTCCGGGCAGAGCCCATAGTTGCAGCGGCACTTCCACAATCATGCCCTGCGCGTAGCGGCCGACCGACGGCGCGAACACCGGCGGATGAGCAAGGCCCGTATACTTCTGCATCTCCGGCACATGCTTGTGCGCTAGCGTCATGCCGTAGATGCGCACATCGTCTTTCGTCGTCTCGGAC
>DASYKO010000589.1:0-5057 GCA_035995285.1 Hyphomonadaceae bacterium
GGGTAATTAGATATCCCATAAATACGGGCCTTTTCAGCCGATCTCGATTTCCATGCCGTCGAACGCCGGCTCAACGCCTTCCGGCAGCTCTGCCCTCAGCTTCTGGTAATCGAGATCGACATGGAGGTTGGTAAGGATTGCCCGGCGCGGCTTCACGCGCGCGATCCAGGCCAGCGCCTGTTCGACGTTGGCGTGCGACGGATGGACGGCGTAGCGCAGCGCGTCGACCACCAGGACCTCGACGCCGGCCAGCCGCTCGAGCGTCTCGTCCGGCAGCCGGACCACGTCGTTGCAGTAGCCGAACCGGCCGATCCGGAACCCGGTCGATGGGCCGAAGCCGTGGTCCTGCGCCAGCGGCAGCATCTCCAGATCGCCGCCCGGACCCGGGATCCGGATGGCCTGCCCGGCCTCCATGGACTTGGCGTCCAAGATGGCCGGATAGCCGCCGTGATCCTCGAAACAGTAGTCGAAGCGGCGGGTCACAATCCGGGCGGTGTGAGCGTCCATCCAGACCGGCATCCGGCGGCGGTGACGGATGACCAGGGCCCGGACGTCGTCCAGGCCGTGGCACTGGTCGGCGTGTTCGTGGCTGAGGACGACGGCATCCAGCCGGTCGATCCGGGCGGCCAGGAGCTGCTCGCGCATGTCGGGCGCCGTATCGATGACGGCCAAGGTCGGCTCAGAGCTTCCGGGGTTCCAGTGGCGGACCAGGATCGAGCACCGGGACCGGCGATTGCGGGGCTCGGCCGGGTCGCAGACGCCCCAGTCGTTTCCGACCCGCGGGACGCCGCCGGACGAGCCGCAGCCCAGGATGCGGATCTGCAACCTGCCCTTGCTACTCATGCCGGCCTCCGAAACAGCTCGATGGCGTTTTTCGTGGTCAGCTCGGCGGCCTCGTCGAATGTCATCCCGCGATGCTCGGCGAAGGCGCGGCAAACGTCCACCAGATACGCCGGCTCGTTGCGGCGGCCGCGATGCGGAATCGGCGCGAGATACGGACAGTCGGTTTCGAGGATGATGCGGTTGAGCGGAACTTTGCCTGTCACGTCGCGCACGTCCTGCGCGGCCTTGAACGAGAGGATGCCGGAGACCGAGAAGCGTGCGTCGAGCGCGAGGGCTCGTTCAGCAAGACGAGCGCTGCCGGTGTAGCAGTGCATGAGGATACGGAACGGGCCGCGCTTGAATTCGCGCTCGAGGATGTCGCCGGTGAGATCGTCGGCTTCGCGCGTGTGGACGACGAGCACCAGACCAGTCTCGCGTGCGGCGTGGATGTGTTCGATGAAGGAGCGTTCCTGCAGGACGATGTCGCTATAGCCATAGTGCTGGTCGAGCCCGGTCTCGCCGATGCCGACGACTTTGGGATCGCGCGCCTCTTCAACCAGCGCGCGCGATCCCAAATCCCAGAAGTCTTTCGCATAATGCGGATGGACACCGACTGTGCAGGTGATGTCGTCGTTGGCGTCAGCGATCGCCTTCACGGCGGGATACTTGTCGAGCCGGTCGCAGATCGTGACGAAGCGCGAGATGCCGGCGGCCCTTGCCCGCGCCAGCACGTCCGGCAGATCGGCGGCGAACTGTTCGGCGTGCAGGTTCACGTGGGTGTCGAACAGCATCAGAACCGTCCGACCCGGCCGACACGCGCCAGCGCTGCGGCGACCGTTTGGGCGCGATCCTGATTCAGAGCATCGGCTTCGGCGCCGATGCGCATGACGTCGAGCGCCGCAGAGGCCCAGTCGCCGGCGAGCACCGGATCGAGTTCGTTGGCGGCGCGGCGTTGCAGGCTGAAGCGCAGAGCCTCCATCGTAGCGGCGAGCGACGCTTCGGATTTCGCTGCGAGTCCCAGCGCCGTGTGCAGGCTGCGCGCGTCGGACCCGCCGAGATTGCGGAGCGCGGTGATGACCGCGTCGGAAGCGGCGATTGCGTCTGATCCTTCGAGTTGCATGGCCCTGCCCGGCCTTCCCGGGGCCAAGCGAGCCATTTCGGCGGCCTTGGCGTTGTCGAGGCCGGCCTGCGCCAGCACCTGCAGCGTCTCCGTCTCCGTCAGCGCGCCACAGCGCAGGACGCGGCAGCGGCTGCGTATGGTGGGCAGCAGCATCTGTTCGCCATGCGAGATCAGGAAGAGCACGGCGCGCGCGGGCGGCTCCTCGAGCGTCTTGAGGATCGCGTTGCTGCCGAAGCGGTTGAGCTCGTCCACGGCGTCGATGATCGCCACGCGCCAGCCGCCCATGGCTGGGCGCAGCGAGAAGAACTGGGAAAGATCGCGCACGCTGTCGACCGGGATCTCGGATTTCTGCTTGCCCTTATCGTCTACGGGACGACGAACTACGCGGAGGTCCGGATGATTGCCGCCAGAGATCAGGCGGCCAATGTGGCTCTCTGCGTTCGTCGACAGTGAACCATCACCGCTGCCGAGAAGATGCGCCGCGAACTGCAGCGCGAGCTTTGCCTTGCCGACACCGCGCGGGCCGCGCAGCAGCCAGCCATGATGCAGCTTGTCTGTAGACGCGGCGGCGAGGAATTCCTTCTTCGCGGCTACATGGCCGATAACTGGCCCGAGTTCCTGCGCGGCGACTTCCATCACGCCGCTCCCAGCCGCTGGTCGATCAGCTTCACGGCGGCATCGGCTACATCTTCCGGCGCCATCGACGCATCAAGCACGGCGCAGCGCTGCGGATTAGCGCGGGCAATGTCGAGGAAGGCCTGGCGGACGCGTTCGTGATATTCGGGGCCGCGCGATTCGATCGCGTCATCCTCGGTTGCACGCGCTGTCATACGGGCCCGCGCTGCGGTGAGCGGCAGGTCGAGAACCAGCGTCAGGTCCGGGCCACGGTTGCCGACGACAATCCGCTCCAAAGCTTCGATCTCTTCGCGCACGGCGCCGCCGGCGGCTGCTTGATAGGCGCGGGTTGAATCGGAGAAGCGGTCGCAGATCACCCAGCTGCCGGCGTCCAGCGCCGGACGGATCAGCTTGTCGAGATGGTCGCGCCGGGCGGCGTAGAACATCAGCGCTTCGGTGACTGGGCCCCAGGCATCGAGCTCAGGCGGCGGCGTGAGGATCAGCCTTCGCAGCGCCTCGGCGCCGGGCGATCCGCCGGGCTCGCGCGTGCGCACAACCTTCAGGCCACGGCTGCCGAGCTTGGACGCCAGAGATGCAGCGAGAGTCGATTTGCCGACGCCCTCGCCTCCTTCCAGCGTTATGAACCTGCCCTTTGCGGCCACTACTTGCCTTTCGAGTCCTTCGCGCCCTTTTCATCCTTGGGCTCGTCTTCCTCTTCGTCGTCACCGCGCAGCCCCTGCATGGCTTTGCCGATGAAGCCGAGTTGCTTGACGTCGGCGCCGGCGACCACCGGGATCTTGATGTCCGGGGCACCCGGCGCGGAGATGATGAGTTCACCGACCGCATCGCCCTTCTTCACGGGCGCATAGAGCGGACCCTTGTAGACGACCTTCGACTTGAGGCCCTTCATCGCATCGACGTGCAGGCCGGCGCTGGCTTCCTCAGCCGCGACGAGCGGAACGGTGTCCTTCTCGCCGAGCCACACCTTGGCTTCGGCAACCTGCGCATCCTTGTCGACCAGCTTGGCGGCGGTGAAGTCGGTGAAAGCCTTGCGCATCACCACCGGCGCTTCCTTGCGGCGGTCGCCTTCGCTGGCGAGGCCTTGCAGCACGATGATGCGGCGCTTGCCGTCGCGGATCGCCGAGCCGACGAGGCCGAAGCCGGAGACAGCAAGATGCCCCGTCTTCACTCCGTCGGCGCCGGGCACTTCCTTCAGCAGCGGGTTGCGGTTCGGCTGCGTGATCTTGTTCCAGGTGAAGGAGGGCTCGGAGAACATCTTATAGTGCTCCGGGAACTCCTTGATGATGCGATAGGCGAGCGTTGCGATGTCGTGCGCGCTCATCCGCTCGCCGGGATCGTCGAGGCCCGAGGCGTTGGCGAAGTGGGAATTCTTCAGCCCAAGTTCCTGCGCCTTGGCGGTGGCTTCGCGCGCATAAGCCTCCTCGGATCCCGCGATGCCTTCGGCGAGCGTAATGCAGGCGTCGTTGCCCGAGACAATGATCGCGCCGTGCAGCAGGTTCTCTACGCTGACCTTGGAATTGAGCGGCAGGAACATGGTGGAGCCGTCGGTGCCGGCGCCGCCCGTGCGCCAGGCGTGTTCGGAGACGGTGAACTCATCCGTCAGCTTGAGACGGCCAGCGCGGATGCGGTCGAACACGATGTAGTAGAGCATCAGCTTCGACATCGAAGCGGGGACCATCGCTTCATCGCCACGCTTGGAATAGAGCGGCAGGCCCGTGTCGCCATCCATGATGAAGGCGTAGGTGGCGTTCGTATTCAGCGGATCGGATCCGAAAGCCGCCGCCTGTTGCGTGGGATCGGGCGCAGCGGGCTGCGCAGGTTGCTGAGCGAAGGCTGTAGACGCGGTGGCGGCCAGCGCAAGCAGGGTTCCGGCGATGAAACGCATGGGGACTCCGTTGAGAATCCGCCCACAAAGAGGCGCTTCGGCGCGCCCAGTCAACGTTTGATATGCTGGATTTCAGGGGAGGACGGCCAGGCGCCCTGCCCCACTCCCCTGCCCTGCGGCGTTAGCCCCCGATCAACCATTGGGAGCAAGGGGAGGACTGGCCGTTTTTACCGAGAGACCACGATGGTTTTCTGACCCGATTCGGAGAACCGACCCTGGGCGTGTTCGGCCTCGGCGCGCGAGGCCCACGGGCCGACCATCACGCGATGATAGTCTGTGCCTTCGACATTGGCCGTCGCGAGCGACACCTGGCCAAGGCTGGACAGGCGGGCGCGGAGGGCTTCGGCATTGCCGCGGTCTGCGAACGAGCCGGCCTGAAGGAAGTAGCCGCGCTGGTTCATCGACGGCGCGGGCTGGACCGGAGCAACCCGCGGGAGCGGCTGGGTGGACACGCGGAACTCCTGCGGAGCGGCCTGGCCCGGCATCGGCGCGGGCGGCAGCGGGGAGCTGGCGTTGGCTTGAGCCGGAAGCGAGTTCGGCGCGGCGGGAGCAGGCCCGACATATTGGACGCGGACCTTGGCGGTACCCTTGCCG
>DASYKO010000590.1:0-4971 GCA_035995285.1 Hyphomonadaceae bacterium
GGCAAGTTGAACACAGAACGATCAGGGTAAGCTGAGCGCAACAGGGTCCCGCCCGCCCGAAGGGGGGCGGACAGGTGGGGGGTGTGGAACCTAGTTCCGCCGCCAGCCGCCGAGCGCTAACGAACGACAACGCCCGGCTTCCCAGTCGCCAATCTCCCCACCACCGCCGTATCTGCAAAGCCCGCCTCGCGCGACATCGCAAGCACGCGCGGCGCTGCGCGTTCATCCACCGCCACAAGCAACCCGCCGCTGGTCTGCGGATCGGTGAGCAGGTCGCGCCGCCAATCCTCGAAGCCGGCGGGCAGCACAACGTTGCCGCCATAGCTGTCCCAGTTGCGCGTAGATGCTCCGGTTCTAACACCCGCCCTCGCCAGCGCCTCCACGCCCGGCAACAGCGGCGCCGCCCCCGCATCGATCTCCGCCCTCAGCCCCGATCCGCGCGCCATCTCCAGCGTGTGGCCGAGCAAGCCGAAGCCCGTGACATCCGTCAGCGCATGCACGCCGTCGATGCCGCCGATGTCCTTGCCCACCGCATTGAGCATCGTGGTCGATGCGATCATCGCAGCATACCCCGCCGCATCCAGTCGCTCCTGCTTCAGCGCTGCGCTGTAGATGCCAACGCCGAGCGGCTTGGTGAGAACAAGCAGATCCCCAGCCTTGCCCCCTCGGTTGGTCAGCACCTTGTCCGGATGCACCAGCCCGAGCGCGACCAATCCATAGATCGGCTCCTTCGAGTCGATCGAATGCCCTCCGGCCACCGGCACACCCGCCTTGGCACATACCGAAGCGCCGCCCGCGAGAATCTTCCGGATCATCTCCACCGGCATCACGCCCACCGGCATCCCCACGATCGCCAGCGCCAGGATGGGCGTCGCGCCCATCGCATAGACATCCGACAGCGCATTGGTCGCAGCGATCCGCCCGAAGTCGAAGGGATCATCCACCACCGGCATGAAGAAGTCCGTCGTCGCCACCAGCGCCTGGCTGTCGTTCAGCCGCCACACGGCCGCATCATCCGACGTTTCGGTGCCGACCATCAGGTTCGCAAACGGCTGCGCCGCCGGCATCTCCTTGAGAATGTCCTGCAGCACCGCCGGCGCGAGCTTGCACCCGCAGCCTCCGCCATGTGCAAGCGACGTAAGACGCACCGCTTCCATCGCCTCTCTCCATTTGCCTTGCGACGTGCTTGATAGCAGGTGATGACACGGGTCAACAGGTTTCGAGCGAGAGCATGAGCAATCCCGACGTCACCGGCGCGGTCGACCGCGCATCGCTCGCGCAGTTCGACATGATCATCGACGTGCGCAGCCCCGCCGAGTTCGCCGAAGACCACATCCCCGGCGCAGTGAACCTGCCCGTGCTCGACAACGAACAGCGCGCCATCGTCGGCACGACCTACGTCCAGGAATCCCGCTTCCTCGCCCGGCGCATGGGCGGCGCGATGGTCGCCCGCAACGTCGCGCACCACCTCGACACAGCGCTTTCCGACATGTCCGCGACCTTCAAGCCGCTGGTCTATTGCTGGCGCGGCGGCCAGCGCTCCAACGCCATGGCGCTGATCCTCGCCCAGGTCGGCTGGCGCACGCTGGTGCTGCAAGGCGGCTACAAGACCTACCGCCGCGCCGCGCAGGCAAAGCTCTACGAGACGCCCCTCCCGCACCGCCTCATCGTCCTCAGCGGCGAGACCGGCAGCGGCAAGACCGAGATCCTCAACCGCGTCGCCGCTCTCGGCGGGCAGGTGCTGGACCTCGAAGCCATCGCAATCCATCGCGGCTCTCTCTTCGGCGCCCACGCCGGCAAGCCCCAGCCCTCGCAGAAATGGTTCGAGTCCTGCCTGCTCGAACAGCTCGACAGATGCGACCCCTCCCAGCCCGTGCTGATCGAGGCCGAGTCCTACAAGATCGGCAACCGCACTCTCCCTCCTTCCATCTGGCAGGCAATGACGAACGCCTCGCGCATAGACCTCCACGCCCCGCTCGATGTCCGCGCCGGCTATCTCCTCCGCACCTATCCCGCCATCGCCGCAGACCGCGCGTTACTCGAATCCGCCTTCGCCCAGATCCAGCTCTATCCCGGCCGCAAGCGCCTCGAAGCCTGGCGCCAGATGGCCGATGCAGGAGACTTCCTCGCACTCATCCATGAAGTGGTGGAGCGTCACTACGATCCCGCCTACTCAAGCTCTCTCCGCCGCGAACAGCGCAAGCTCCTCGGCGCGATCACGCTCTCCTCGCTCGACGAGGCCGCACAAGACGATGCCGCGCGCCACATCCTCGGCCTGATGCAACAGGCCCGCGCCGCCGCCTGAGCCCTCTCATGAGCACCGAGGCCTTGACAAGTTTCCTTGTCATGCCCAAATGCCTGAAAGACGCGTGAGCGCAAATGAATCGCGGGGGCTGAAGCGGCATGGGAATCCTCAACCTCGACCATGTCGTGAAGACGTTTGGCGACTTCACCGCCGTCAACGACCTCTCCTTCTCCGTGCCCGAAGGCGGCGTGTTCGGCTTTCTCGGCGGCAACGGCGCGGGCAAGACCACCAGCATCCGCATGTGCCTCGACATCCTGCGCCCCACCTCGGGCAAGATCGAAGTCATGGGCAAGCCGCCGGGCCGCGAGAATGCGCGCCTCATCGGCTTCCTCCCGGAAGAGCGCGGCCTCTACAACCGCATGACCGTGATGGACGTCATCGTCTATTTCGGCCGCCTGCGCGGCATGAGCATCGGCGATGCACGCGCCGCCGCCACGAAGCTGATCGACCGCCTCGGCCTCGGCGACTGGACCAACAGCCGCATCCAGAAACTCTCCAAGGGCATGTCGCAGAAGGTGCAGGTCGCAGCCGCGATGGTGAACACCCCGCAGCTGCTCATCCTCGATGAACCCTTCTCCGGCCTCGACCCGGTCAACCAGGCCGTGCTCGAAGAGCTCGTTCTCGAATCCGCCAAGCGCGGCGCCACCGTGATCTTCTCCACCCACATCATGCAGCACGCCGAGCGCCTTTCGAACCGCCTCGTCCTTCTCTCACGCGGCCGCAAGGTCTTCGAGGGCACACAGGAAGAAGCGCGCAAGACCCTGCCCGGCCAGCTCGCCATCACCTGCCGCGCCGATCCTTCAAAGCTTCCCGGCGTCGTCTCCGCCCAGCGCGTGAGCGAGGCCAATGGTTGGGCCGACTGGAAAATCCACCTCACCCCCGGCGCTGACCCAGGCGCGCTGCTGGAAGCCTGCACCGCCCAGAATTTCGCGCTGCGCAGTTTCGAGACACACCGCCCCAGCCTGCACGACGTCTTCATCCATCTCGTCGGCGAGCAGCCGGCCAATCCCCAAATGGAAGGGAGCGCCGCATGAACGCGATCCTCCTCGTCGCCGCCCGCGAATTCCGCCAGATCACGCAGACCCGCGGCTTCTGGGTGCTGCTGCTCTTCGTCCCCCTCATCGTCGGCGTGATGCAGGTGGCCGGCCGCTTTGTCCGTCCCCCTCCGACCGAAGCCTACTACGTGGTCGATGCCGGCGGAGAGTACGCCAAGGCCATCGATACGCGCATCGACATCGCCTATCAGCGCCGCGTGCTGAGCGACCTCTCCGCCTATGTCGAACGCTGGGATCTCACCTCGGTCGATCCCCAGGCGCCGTGGGCCGGCGGCCAACGCTATCTCACCGATGAAGACGTCAGCGCGTTCGTCGCACAGGGCGGCGCCACTGCCGCGATAGCGAAGCTCGCGCCTCGCATCCCCTCCGGCGCGCCGGCCTTTGAACCGCAGAAACCGCTCGTCATCCGCGCCGACCTGCCGAACGGCTTCGACGCCGGCGCCTCGCCGGACAAGCTGGGCGAAGCGCTGAAGCCGCTTCTCGAAGCGGACGCCATCACGCCTCGCGGCAAGCTTCCGGTCGAGCTAGCCGTTTACATCCCGCCGGATTTCAGCCCGACCACGCCGGCCCGCATCTGGACCAGCGGCCGGCCCAACCAGGATCTCATCTCAGCGATCCGCGCTGAACTCACGCGCGTGCTGAGAGACAAGGCGCTGCGTGAGGCCGGCCTTGCGCCCGACCAGTTCGCCCGCATCGAAGCCACCAACGCGCCGATCACGCTGACCGTGCCGACGCGCGGCGCGGGGCGCGAGCAGATGCAGATCCGCTCGATCCTTCCGCTCATCCTCTCCTATGTCCTGCTCTCGACCGTGATGACCACCGGCGGCCTCATGCTGCAGGGTGTGCTCGAGGAGCGCTCCAACCGCCTGCTCGAATCCGTGCTCGCCTGCATCCGTCCCAGCGACCTCATGTACGGCAAGCTCTTCGGCCTCGGCGCCGTGGGCCTTACCATCATCATCGTCTGGCTGGGCTTTGCGCTGGGCGCGGCCTTCATGGTGCAGGGGGCGGTTGCCGATTTCCTGCGGCCCGCACTCGCCGCATTCAACCAGCTCTGGATGATCCCGGCGCTCATCTTCTATTTCGTCACCGGCTACCTGATCATCTCGATGATCTACCTCGCCATCGGCGCACTCTCGACCTCGTTGCAGGATGCGCAGGCCTATCTCATGCCGGTGATCTTCATCATCACCCTGCCCATCGTCTTCATGATGATCTCGATCAGCCAGGATCCAGACGGCTTCCTGCCGCAACTCCTGTCCTGGATCCCGATCTACACGCCCTTCGCCATGCTCGGCCGCCTGGGCGGCGGCGTCTCCATGGCGGAAGTGCTCGGCACCGGCGCCCTCCTCACCGTCTTCGTGATCCTCGAAATGTGGGCCCTGGGCAAACTCTTCCAGGACTCCATCCTCCGCACCGGCCAGGGCCCCGCCCTCGCCGGCGTGGTGAAGAAGATGTTCGGACGCACGAAGGCGGCCTGAGGGCGCATACCCGTAGGGTGCATTAGGCCAAAGGCCGTAATGCACCATGCCCGCCACGCCCACTGACGGCGCGAGGAACCACGATCGCGCCACGCCCACAAAGAGGTGCATTACGAGCTTCGCTCTAATGCAC
>DASYKO010000591.1:0-15038 GCA_035995285.1 Hyphomonadaceae bacterium
TTCAACCAGCACCCGATCTGCCTCCGGAATGGCGAACGCCCCGTTCGGCAGCTACAAGCCAACCGGGCTTGCGGCTACGCTTCTGGCGTTGACGCAGAAAACCGTTTTCGGCCGCGGCCATCTGCGCAAGGCGATCGGCAAATACCTGCGCACGAAGGTGACGACGCCGCTCGACGTGCAGCTCTGGGGCCGCAATGCGCGGTTGCACCTACAATCGAACTATTCGGAGATGAAGGCCGTCCTCAATCCGGCCCAGTATTCGAGCTCCGACTTCCACTTCATCCGCAAGCACCTGCCCGCAACGGGCACGTTCATCGATATCGGCGCCAATGCCGGGATGTTCTCGCTGTTCGCGTCGTCCCTGCTGAAGCGCGGCGGAACGGTTCTCGCCGTGGAGCCACAGCCCGAAATCTTCAGGCGCATGAAATACAACATGACGGTGGCGAACAATCTCGCCTCGGAAGGCGTCCGCTCCGTGCTCGTCCAGGCCGCAATCGGCCCGGAGAACGGGACAGCAGAACTCGCCATCCCCGACGAACTCGGCCAGGCCTCGCTGCGCACGGAAGTCGGCGGCGACAAGATTAACGTGCCGATGATCCCGCTGGGAGACCTTCTCAAGCGTGAAGGCATTGCCCATGTCGATGTCATGAAGATCGATGTCGAAGGTTTCGAGGACGCCGTGCGGCAGACCTTCTTCGAGAAGGAAGCTCGCCCGCTCTTCCCGCGCGCCGTGCTGATCGAGCACTGCAACTCCTTCCGCTGGAAATGGGATTGCATCGCCGGGATGCTCAAGGTCGGCTATGTGCAGGCGCACCGCGACAAGGCCAACGTGTTCCTGACGCTGCCGGGCTGATTGATGGTGCGGCTACGCGACTATACCCCCCGCGGATACAATGCCCGCCACATCCTGATCCTCATCGTGCCGATGATGATCTTCGTCACGGCGATGACGTGGTTCTTCTTCAACACCCACGTGCAGCAGGTGAACACCAAGCTCTCCCGCTCCTTCGCGCAGGAACTCGACGCGGCCGCGAATTTCCGGCTGCAGAATCCGCAGGACTGGGACAGCTACGCCGCGGGCGTCACGCGCTCGGGCCTGATGCAGCTCAGCTTCTCGACCGATCCGGCGATGAAGAACCCGCCCGCCGGCCAGAAGTGCTGTGACCAGCTGGCGCCTGAACTCGCCGTTCTGAGGCGGGAAGCGCCGGTCAGCTACGCATTCATCCCTCAGGGCGATCTCGTAGAGGTGCGCGTTCCCCTGCCCGACGGCACCATCGTCGCCCGCATCGACCGCAAGCGCGTGGTGATCGTGACGGCGCCGCAGTTCGTCGGCTGGTCGATCGCGTTTTCGCTCCTGCTGCTGATCACCAGCTACATGTTCCTGCGCAACCAGGTGCGCTCGATCCTGCAGCTATCCTGGGCGGCCGACGCATTCGGCCGCGGCGAGGACGCGCCGGACTTCAAGCCCTCCGGCGCCGCCGAGGTTCGCCGCGCCGCGCGATCGCTGATCCAGATGCGCAATCGCATCCGCCGCTATGCCGACCAGCGCACGGCCATGCTCGCCGGCGTCAGCCACGACCTGCGCACGCCGCTTGCCCGTCTCAGGCTGGAGCTCGCCCTCCTGCCCAAGGACCATGACTCCGCAGGCGCCAAAGCCGACATCTCGGAAATGGAGCAGATGCTCGACGGCTATCTCGCCTTCGCCCGCGGCGAGGATGGCGAGAAACCGGAAGAGACCAACCTGGCAGCCCTCGCCCAGGAAGCCTCTGCCCACGCCGCCAGCCGGGCGAAATTCGAGTTCACCGCGCCAACGCCCGTCACCATGCGCCTGCGCCCGCTGGCGATGAAACGGGCGGTCTCCAACCTCGCCAACAACGCTGCGGACTATGCAAAGACGGTCCGTGTCAGCGTCCAGCGCGAGGCAGGCGAAGCCATCGTCACGGTAGATGATGACGGCCCCGGCATCGCCGCCAACATGTACGAAGACGCCTTCCGCCCCTTCAGCCGCCTAGACGCCTCGCGCAACCAGAACGTCTCAGGCGTAGGCCTCGGCCTCACCATCGCGCGCGACACAGCCCGCGCCCACGGCGGCGACGTGGTTCTCTCGAAATCCGATCTCGGCGGCCTGCGCGCCACCATCCGCCTGCCCTTCGACGTCGACCTCAAGGGCCGCTGGCGCACGGAAGACGAGGAAGACTAGCGCCGCCTAGCCCTTCTTCTCGGACTCTTTCGCCAGCTCCGCCCCGCGCCGCGCCGCTGCATCGACGGCCTTGCGCATAAGATCCGGCAGCGCGCCGCCGCCCATCAGCACATCGAGCGCAGCCGCCGTCGTTCCACCCGGAGACGTCACCGCCTTGCGCAAGTCCGCCGGCGATTGCGTCGACTGCTCAAGCAGCGCACCGGCGCCAATGATCGTCTGCCGCGCCAACGATGCAGCCGTCGCCTCGTCCAGCCCCGCCGATCTGCCGGCCGCCGCCAGCGCCTCGACGAGGAAGAAGACATAGGCAGGTCCCGACCCTGACACTGCCGTCACCGCATCCATGTTCACTTCGGCCAGCGGGCCGACGACGGCGCCCAGTCCTTCGAGCAGCCGTGATGTCTCCAGCGCCTCATCCTTCCCGCATGCAGGCGAGAGCGCGTAGCCCGTGATGCCTTTCCCAATCGCGCCCGGCGTGTTCGGCATGGCGCGCGCAACCTTGTCCGATCCCAGCGCCTTCACGATCCGGTCGATGGTGACACCGGCCATGATCGAGATCACCAGCGTCTGCGGACCGACCCAGCTCTTGAGATCAGCCGCCGCCGCGCCAAACCCCTGCGGCTTCACCGCCAGTACGACAATGTCGGCAATCGCAGGAGCCGCGTTTAGAGCAATGAGCTTCTGGTCCGCCGAGCGCTTGATCTCCGCGTCCGGCTGGGGCTCCACAACGGTGATGGCGCCCAGTCCCGCCGCGCCCAGATCCCGCAGCCAGCCGCGCAGCATCGCGCCGCCCATGCGACCGGCCCCGAAGAGAACGGCCTGCTTCAGGTCGCCCCCGCCAGACATACCCTCAAGCCTCGCCGGCGGTCTCGAACACCACGGCCGCGACAGCTTCCTCGGCCGACTTGCCGGCCCAGACGACGAAGTTGAACGCCGGCAGGAACTGGTCCGCCGCATCGAGGGCCGCAGCCAGCAGAGCCGTGAGCTCGCCCTGGTCCGGCGCGATGCGGTCGAGCATCGGGATGGTGTGGCGGAAGACGGCGACGCCTTCCTCGTTCCAGTAGTCAAAATGACCGAGCCAGAGACGCTCGTTCATCTTGCGCAGCAGTTCGGAGATTGCGGCGTGCTTGGCGTGCGGCGCGCGCAGGTCGAGCGTCAGCGAGAAACTCAGCGAGGCCGGCTGATCGCGCCAGACGAACATTCCGCCGAACTCACCCCACTTGGTGACGGCGGCGCACTGGATCACGTTTTCTTCCGAACGCTCGCACGCCCACTCGGCGCCGAGCAGCGTCTGCTCCACGACATCGAGCGCGCGGTCGGAAAAATCCGGGGAGTGATGGTCGAGAGCCGACATCCAGTCCTCCTAGGTCACGGGGCAGAATCGTTGAGCCCCGACCAAGTATCTCAAACGGTATAGAGCGTTGCGAGGCATCACAATGCCGGCGTGGTTAACCCTTTGGCAGGGAGAATCGCGCGTTGCAGAATAGCCTCAGGGCTTCACGCCCAGCCTTGCTTCAAGCTCAGCGACGCGCTTTTCCAGCACTTCTGCGCGCTCGTTTGCGTTGCGCGCAAGCGTCTTCAGAGCCTCGACCTCATCGCGGCGCGCGAGGTCCATGTCTGCGACAAGTCGCTCCACAGCCGAGCGGAACAGCGCCTTGGCCTCATCATTGGCGGCCTGCGCCATACCCGTAGCGCCCTGCATGAAGCGGGAAAAATCCTCTGCGAAGGGGTTCTTCGTCTGCATGTGGCTTGGCCTCTGGTATAGACCCCTGTAACGGAGCCGCTATCTATATGGCGCGTTTGCCAGCGGATTTCAAAGCAGGGACGGTATCATGTTCTTTCGTGCCGAGATCCCTTTCCCGCGGATCGACCCCGCGGCATTCACCATTCCCTTGCCGGACATGGACCTCGGGCCGATCCACCTCGGACCGTTTCCGATCCGCTGGTACGCCCTCGCCTACATCTTCGGACTGGTCGCCGGCTGGTGGTATGCGAGCAAGCTCGCATCCAAGCCCGCTCTGTGGGGCGCGACCGACACCTCCCCGGTCACACGCGCCGACATCGATGACTTCGCCTTCTATGCCATGGTCGGCATCCTGCTCGGCGGGCGGATCGGCTACATCCTGTTCTACACGATCCCCTACGAGCCGCACAAACTCGCCAATGATCCGATGTTCATCCTGCGGATGTGGGAGGGCGGAATGTCCTTCCATGGCGGCCTCATCGGCGCGACGCTGGCGGTGTTCTACACCTGCTACAAGCGAAAGCTGAAGCTGCTGAACCTCGGCGATGTCGCGTGCGCGGCGGCGCCGCTCGGGCTGATGTTCGGCAGGCTCGCCAACTTCATCAATGGCGAACTTTATGGCCGCGCGACGGATGTGCCATGGGCCATGCGCTTCCCGGCCTATGACTGGAACACGCGGACCTGGGGCTCGAGCGAAGGCTTGCCGCTGGTCCATCCCAGCCAGCTTTACGAGGCGGTGCTCGAAGGGGCGCTTCTATTCGCCATCCTCGCCGTGCTGATCTGGCGCTTCAAGGCGCTGGCCAAGCCCGGTCTGGTCTCCGGCGTCTTCCTGGTCGGCTATGCCATCTGCCGCACCTTCGTGGAGAACTTCCGCGAGCCGGACAATTTCACGCAAGGCATCATGCCAAGCTGGTTCACCATGGGCATGCTGCTCTCGCTGCCGATGCTGATCGGCGGGGCATGGCTGATCTGGCGCACGATGAAGCCGCGTGAGATGACGCCGCCGGCGAGCCCGGCCTGATGGGACTACCCGGCATGGGGCTGCCCGGCTTGGGATTGAAAGAGCGGATCGTGGAGATGATCCGCCTCGACGGCCCGATGCCTGTCTCGCTCTACATGCTGACCTGCCTGCACGATCCGCGCGACGGCTATTACGCCACCCGCCCCGGCTTCAATGCGGATTTCACGACCGCGCCCGAGACCAGCCAGGTGTTCGGTGAACTGCTCGGCCTGTGGGCCGCGCATGAATGGATCAGGCTCGGCAGCCCGCGGAAATTCTGGTTCGTCGAACTCGGCCCCGGCCGCGGCGCGATGATGGCCGACATGATGCGCGCCGCCTCCTCCGTCACCGGCTTTCGCGACGCGGCTCAGATCGCGCTGGTGGAAGCCAGCCCCGCCCTTCGCCAGCAGCAGAAGATGGCTCTTGCAGGCGAAGCCGTGGAACATTTTGGCGGCCTCGGCGATGTGCCGCCCGGCCCGGCGCTGATCATCGCCAACGAATTCCTCGATTGCCTTCCGATCCGCCAGTACGTCCGCGAAGGCAATGGCTGGCGCGAGCGCCGCGTCGGGCTGGATACCTACACATTCGAAGACATCGCGTTCGGATTGGGCCCGCTCGCCGAACTCCCGCCCACCGTCATCCCAGCGGGCGACAGTGTCGAAATCGCGCCCGGCCTCGAGACTCTTGTCGAACTCGTCGCCCAGCGCTTCAGGAACGAGGCCGGCCGCGCTCTCTTCATCGACTACGGGCCCGACGCCCATTCTCCCGGCGACACGCTGCGCGCATACAAAGCCGGCCAGCAGGTGAGCCCGCTCGCGGCGCCGGGGACAAGCGACCTCACCGCAGACGTGGACTTCCCTCGCCTCACCCGCCTCGCACAGGCTCAGGGTCTTGCGGTTCACGGCCCCCTGGCCCAAGGCTATTTCCTCACACGGCTAGGCATCAAGGAACGTGTCGTGGCCCTCGCCAAGGCAAACCCCGCCCGCGTCGACGAGATCGCCGCAGCGATGCAGAAGCTCGTGCAGCCGGACCAGATGGGCGCTCGCTTCAAGGCGATCTGCCTGTCGCCCACCGGCGCCGAACCGCCGCCGGGATTTTGAGGCGCACATGAACCTACACGGCGATGCATCCAATCGCTTCACAATGAAGACCCGACAGAAGATCGAGATCCTGGAGCTTCGCCAGCACCTCACTTACGAAGGTCTTCTGGAAGGGGTGCCGACACGCGAGAGAAACCAGCGGCAGATCGATGGCCTTGTCGCCAGCCTCAGCGAGCAGGTTTCTCCGCACTGGACCCCGCCGCCGGTTTTTCTCGTGCCGCCTTTCGAGACGCCGATTTCCATGCCCGACGGCAAGCCCTACCCGTTCGAAACTCCAGCGAGGCTGCCTTCGGTAACCTGCATCGCCCGGCTGCAGTCTTACACCACACGCGATCCCGACATGGACTATTCCAACCTGACGGTTATCTGGTTTCAGGAGGCGTTCGCACTTCCGATCGCCGAAGACATCTCAACGCAACTACAGCAGCTCGACTGGACCAGGCTTGCCACCGATTACGAATTCTGAGCGTGGATTGCCATGACTGACGCCCCACCCTTCGAGGAAGCCCCCGCGATCAAGCGCTTCTCCATGCATGTGCGCCACGGCTTCTTCGGCCGCCGCGGCGGCGTGTCGGGCGGCGTTTACAAATCTCTCAATTGCGGCCCCGGCTCGGGCGATGATCCGGAAAAAGTCTACGAGAACCGCAAGCGCGTCTGCGCTGCCCTCGGCGGCTCGTACGAAAACCTCGCCTCACCCCGGCAGGTCCACTCCGCCAAGGCGGTCGCCACCGACAAGGCCTACGCCCCAACCGAGCGCCCCGAGTGCGACGCCCTCGTCACCAAGCGCCCCGGCCTGATGCTCGGCGTACTGGCCGCAGACTGCGCGCCGATCGTGCTGTGCGACCCTCACAACGGCGTCATCGCAGCGATCCATGCAGGCTGGCGCGGCGCAGTCGGCGGCGTGATCGAGAGCACGCTCGACGTCATGGGACAGCTTGGCGCCGATCCGGGAAAGACCGCCGCCGGCATCGGCCCCTGCCTGTCACAATCCTCGTTCGAGGTCGGACCCGATCTCGCCGACGCCGTGCTCAACGCCACGCCATGGGCGGAAAACCTGTTCGAGCCCGGCAAGAGCGACCGGCAGTTCTTCGACCTCAAGCGCTATGCCCAAGGCCGCCTCGCCCGTCTCGGCGTCGCCCACATAGATGCGCTGACCGACGACACGCTGAGTGCGCCCGATCTCTATTTCAGCCACCGGCACTCAGTGAAAGCGGGCGAGCGCGACTGCGGGCGCAACATGACTGCGATCATGCTTCTTGGTTAGGCAGTCGTGATTTCCGCATGTGGATTTCGCTCCTCCACAGGCGAATTCCTTGGAAAACCAGTCTCCTGCACGACGCTGTTGCGGCATGAGCGCCATCCGCAGGATTCAGCTGCGAAGCGGATTGCCCGCGCCGGAGTTTTGCGACATTAGCGTGACGCGAAAGCGGCTCTTGGGCAGGGCAGCTGACAGACCGAGAGCCACTGATCATGAAGCTGATCTCGTGCAACTCGAACCGGCCGCTGGCCTCACGCATCGCCCAATATCTCGACATGCGGCTCACCGACGCCGAGGTGAAGACCTTCAAGGACCGCGAAGTCTTCGTGAAGGTAAATGAAAACGTCCGCGGCCAGGACGTCTACATCATCCAGTCCACCTCCGCCCCGGCCAACGATCACCTGATGGAGCTCTTGATCACCGTCGACGCCCTGGTGCGCGCCAGCGCCCGCCGCGTCACCGCCGTGATCCCCTATTTCGGCTACGCCCGGCAGGACCGGAAGACCGACGGCCGCACGCCGATCTCCGCCAAGCTGGTCGCCAACCTGATCACCACCGCCGGCGCCAACCGCGTCGTGACCGTCGATCTCCACTCCGCCCAGATCCAGGGCTTCTTCGACGTGCCGACCGACAACCTCTTCGCCCAGCCGGAAATGGCCGAAGACATCCTCAAGAAATACGGCGCCAAGGACCTGATGGTGATCTCGCCCGATATCGGCGGCGTCGTCCGCGCCCGCGCCCTGGCCAAACGCCTCGAAGTCGATCTCGCCATCGTTGACAAACGCCGCGAGAAGGCGGGCGAATCCGAAGTGATGAACATCATCGGCGACGTCGAGGGCCGCAAATGCATCCTCGTCGACGACATGACCGATTCAGGCGGCACCCTGATCAACGCCGCTGACGCCCTGCTCAAGCGGGGCGCCAAGGAAGTGGCCGCCTACGTCACCCACGGCGTCCTCTCGAACGGCGCCGCCGCCAATATCGACAAGTCACAGCTCAAGGAGCTGGTGATGACCGACACGATCCAGGCGTCGGAACAGGTCGCGAAGGCAAAGAAGGTCCGCACGCTCACCATCGCGCCGATGATCGGCGAAGCCATCCGCCGCATCGCCAACGACGAATCCATTTCGAAGATGTTCGACTGATCCGTTCCGTTACGCCGGCCCGATCATCACGAGCCCCGGCACAACTTGGGGATTGTAGGCCCGTCCGTTCCAGAACGTCTCCAGGTGCAGGTGCGGCCCGGTCGAAGGCCCGCCGCTCGATCCCATCGTGCCGAGGATGTCGCCGGCCTTGAGCGTCTCGCCGGGCTTCACCTTGATCTCCGCGAGCCGGCTGAAGCAAAGCGTATAGCCGCCTCCAATATCCAGCAGGACCGCATTGCCCAGCTGCGGATCCGGCCCCGCAGACAGCACAATGGCCACAGCCGGCGCATAGATCGGCGCGCCGAACTCCTTGCCGATATCGACGCCTGTATGAAATCCGCTCTTCGAGGCGTCGAACGGATCGATGCGATTGCCGAACCCGCTTGTGAACCGCGCCGGCGACCCAACAATCACGTGCGTGGCGCCCAGCATCTTCGGCGGAAGATCGGTATCGCCCTCCTGCGTGATCACGAGCGCCGGGACCTGCTCCCTCCGCTGCCGTCCGCCCCGCTGGCGCTCCTGCTGCTGCATCACGATCGGCGTGATTGCAGGCGGCGTGATGCTCGGCGTGGTCGGGGTCGTTGGAGTGGTCGGCGCAATTGGCGTGGCGGGCGTCGTCGGCGTAGCCGGCTGGTAGGGCGCATCCACGATCCTGTCGGCCAGCTGCAATCCGGGGATCAGCTCGGGATCATACGGCCTCCCCTCGCGCACCACCTCGACATGCAGATGCGCGCCCGTCGACCGTCCAGTCGATCCCATCGTGCCGACTTTGTCGCCGGCCTTCACACGCGCACTGGCTTCCACCGTGATCGAATTGAGATGACCGAAGTGCATCGAGTAGCCATCGGCCATGGCGATCTCCACCACCCGGCCATAAGTCCCTTTGACTCCCGTGAACGTCACCGTTCCGTCTGCAGGCGCATAGATCGGCGCACCCCACTCTTGCCCGAGGTCCGCGCCCTCGTGGAAGGCCGCCTTGCCGCCGCCGAACGGATCGACGCGATAGCCAAAGCCGGAAAGCTTCTTCGCCTCGCCCTTAAGGACGGGCGACGTGGCGCCTTTCATCGGCGGAAGCGCGGCCCCACGCGGCGCCGGCGGTGTCTGCAGCTGCACCGGGATCGGCTTGATGCCCGGAGGCGTCGGCAGATAGCCGGTCGGCGATGACGCCGGGCCCGCCGGACCGACGGATTTGCAGCGGATGGTAAAATCGTCAGGCGCATCCTGACGGCCGATGGTCTGGTCTTCGGCAATCGTTGCGCCCTGCGCTACGTTCACTTCGGCAAGGCCCACCAGCCGCGCCGTGCAGCCTTCGCCCAGCCTGTCGCCACTGACTGTGGGTCCAGTCGCCTCGATGTTCACAGCAAACAGGTCGCCCAGTTTTTCTACCTTGGTCACACGCGCATTGAACGGCGCGCCGATGGGCCCGGCGCCGTACCCGCGCGATCCCAGCGAGGCCGGCCCTGAAGGCGGAGCCGTGCGCATCTGGACAGTCTGCGGTTGGCGCAATTCCGGGAAGGCATTCAGCAGTGGCGAGCCCGCCCGCACCATCGACTCCCGGCACATGACCTGGAAGGTCATGTTGTCCGGCGCCCCGGCGCCGATCAGGTCGCCCTCTGCCAGCGACTGGCCCACCTTCACCTTCAGAGACTGCATGCTCGACAGCCCCACCGTGCAGTCGTGCACCGTCTCGGTATCGCGCGTCTGAACGAGGCGGACCTTGTAGCCGGTCTGGGCATCCCCGTCGGCCACGGCAACCTTTGCAGGATACCAGGCCCTGATCTCCCGGCCGCTTGCTGAAGGATCGAAACCGCCGCGGCGTATGGCCGACGTCTTCCCATCCGAGAAGCGCCGTTCCTGCGCAGCTGCACGCTCGGGGAAAACACTGTTGAGCGCGGCGCCGCTGCTGCGCCTGCAGAACTCGCCGAAATCGATCCGGCCCCACGCGCCGCTGCCGATCGCATCTCCCACGTTCAGTATATCGCCGGGCTTCACCTTGAGCTCGACCAGCCGATTCATCTCCAGCTCACAGTTGGCATGCGTCGCGGTATCGGCTGCCTGCTGCAGCTTCACGTGGAAACCGCCGCGCTGTCCGGCCTCCGCCGCCACCACCCGCGCCGGATACCAGGCCCTGATCTCCCGCACCGCCGGCGTCTGCGAGGGCGGCGTTGGCGCCTGCTGCGGCGCGACCGGTTCCGGCTCCGGAGCAACGCTCTGCGCCACCGCAGGCGTTGCCAGCATCGCCTGCCCCACCGACGTGCAGGCGCCAGCCGCGCCCAGCACGGCGGCCGCAAGCATCGCCGCCCGCGCCGGCTTGCGTTTCGCCAGCGCCAGCGTCCGCTGCATGCGCAGCACAAGGCTGCGCCCCGATCCCGCCAGCGACATCGATGCCGCAGGCAGAGACGGCGGCAGGCCAACCGCGAGGCCGGCCACATCCCTCAGTGCGCGGGCATAGGCGCGGCGCGAGTCCGAGATCGCAACCACGCCTTCATCGACCGCCAGTTCGCGCGCGACATCCGCCTCGCGCCGCATCAACCAGGCGAAGGGATTGAACCACATCACGTCCGCTACGATCCGCTCCAGCGGCCGCAGCCAGCCATCGCCCCGCGCAACGTGCAGGCATTCATGCCCCACAACCAGATCGAGCGCCTTCGGATCGAGCTGATGCTCCAGCCCCTCCGGCAGAACGATCACCGGCCGCAAAATTCCATACGAGAAAGGCGACACGCGACCGGACGCAAAGCGCAGCTCCGGCTGCCGCCGCAGCTTCAATCGCGCCGACCATGCTTCCAGCGCACGCCTCGCAGACCCGTCCCCCGCTATCTCTGAATTGGCGACAATCCCCAGCAGTGTCCGCGCCGATAGCTGCGCGAACACAAACCGCACGACCCATCCCAGCATCACGATGAGCAAAAGCGTCTCGGTCAGAGAGAGACCCTGCGGCATCCATCCGCTGTCTTCCCGCACAATCGGCGCAACGCTTGGACCAGCCTGGTCAAATGTCGCCTCGACAGCAGGCGTTTCCGCCACCGGCCCAACTGGCGCCGCCACAACCACCTGCTCAGCAGGCGCAAGCCCCAGCCCGAGCGCGGAGACCACCGGCGCCGCCAGCCATGGCGCTATCAAGAGCGCCATCGCGCTGCGCCAGATCCACTGGCGCATGCGGCCAGAGAGATTGCTGTTCCTCTGCAGCAGCATGGCCGCAAGACACAGCACTCCGCCCCAGACGATCGATGAAACGGCGAGCCAAAGAAGCGGGTTCATTTGCCGTCCTCCTCATCGGAAACATCGGGGGAATTCAGGATTTCATCGAGCTCGGCGAGATCTTCTTCCGTCAGGTGCGGACTGTCCGCGAACATCGAGGCAGGCAGCGCGCCCTTGATGTCGAACACGCTGCGCGTCAGTTCCTTCGCCATCGCGCCCAGCACAGCCACACGCGTCAGCGCCGCCGAGTAGACCGCCATCCCGTGCGCATCGGCGCGGGTGACCAGGCCCTTCTCCTCCATGCGGGTGAGCACCGTGCGCGTGGTCGAATAGCTCCAGCCGGTCTCGCCGGTCACTGCGTCGTGGACCTCCCGCGCGCTGAGGCGGTCTACCGGCCAGAGCCGTTTCAGGATCGCGAGTTCTGTTCGGGTTGCGGTGATGGTCATCGGCTAGTCCCAGCTGGAGCATCCCCGGGGTCGAATGCAGGTATGCTACATTTGTAGCGAGTCGACTACCTCTGTCAACATGGACGTTTTCTGCCCACCGCTCTGCGGGCCTGGAAGCGCTCTGCGGGCCGAAATCCGCACAGATTCCGGGCAAACGCCTCAAAATACGCCTATTGTTTGGGCGTCGCCGCAACGTCCTGGGGATCATCGCACGTTTGATGGGCTGAATCGGATCGCCTCGCCTAAGCAACAGGCAACGCCGCGCACAAAAGTCGGCGACGCCTACCTGTCACCGCTTAGGGGACCCCCATGACCATCCTTCAAACCGGCCGCCGCGCGGCCGTTGCCCTGCTTTTGGCCTGCGCCGCCGCTCCGGCCGCGCTGGCCGAGACCAATTCCGGCGACACCGCCTGGATCCTGACCGCGACCGCGCTCGTCCTGATGATGACGCTGCCTGCGCTCGCCCTGTTCTACGGCGGCCTCGTGCAGTCGAAGAACGTGCTGTCGGTGCTGAGCCAGACGGTGGTGATCGCCTGCCTGATGTCGGTGCTCTGGCTGGTAGCCGGCTACTCGATCGCCTTCGGCGACGGCGGCGAGCTGAACCACATCTGGGGCGGCCTCGGGAAGATGTTCCTCAACGGCGTCGATTCGACCAGCCAGGTCGGCACCATCCCCGAAACCGTCTTCTTCATGTTCCAGATGACCTTCGCGGTCATCACGCCCGCCCTGATCGTCGGCGCCTATCCCGAGCGTACGACCTTCGCCTCTGTCCTGCTGTTCTCAGCGCTCTGGATGCTTCTGGTCTACGCCCCGGTCGCTCACTGGGTCTGGGCCCCCGGCGGCTGGCTCTATGCGCAGGGCGTGCGCGACTTCGCCGGCGGCCTCGTGGTGCACGCCACCGCAGGCTCATCCGCCATCGTGTTCGCCCTGCTCGTAGGCAAGCGCGCTCACTTCCCTCACGAGATGAAGCCCCCGCACAGCCCCGTGCTGGTGATGATCGGCGCCGCGATGCTCTGGGTCGGCTGGTACGGCTTCAACGCCGGCTCCGCCCTCTCCGCCGGACAAGGCGCCGGCAACGCCATGCTGGTAACGCATATCTCCGCCTCGACCGCGGCCCTCGTCTGGATGGGCATCGAATGGATCAAGTTCGGCCGGCCCGGTCTCGTGGGCACAGTCACCGGCCTCGTCGCCGGCCTCGCCACCATCACACCCGCCGCCGGCTCAGTCGGCCCCGTCGGAGCCCTGATCATCGGCGCCACCGCCTCGATCGTCTGCTTTTACGCCGTGGCCTTTGTCCGCTCGAAACTCAAGATCGACGACAGCCTCGATGTCTGCGCCGTCCACGGCGTCGGCGGCGTTCTCGGCACCCTGCTCCTTCCCCTGCTCGCAACCGTAGGCGCGCTGGCGCCGGGCCTTGGCGAAGTCTCGATGGGTCAGCAGGCCTGGGTGCAGCTGCAAGGCGTCCTGGCCGTGGTCGCCTGGTCTGTCGGCGTCACGCTCGTCCTGGTAAAGATCACCCAGCTCGTCGTCCGCATCCGCGTGAAACCCGAAGCCGAAACCGAAGGCCTCGACATGCACGCCCACGGCGAACGCGCCTATCACACCGGCTGAGCCCATCCTCCACAAGTTCGCCGCCGGGCGCTCAGTCAGGAGCAAGAACCCGGCGGCGAGTTACCCGTCAGGCTATGGGACCCTGACGGACGATTAGCGACGATCAGGACTTCTGCTTCGTCAGCGTGAGCGCCAGGCCCTGCCCCGCCTGCGTCATCGTTCCCTCAAGCTTGTCGCCGGCCACCGACAGCTTTCCGTCGAAACGCATCATCATCGCCGGAATGGCAAACACCACGTTCGCTCCGTCGCGCGTGAGGATCTTTATCGGCATGGCCCCTGTCTGCCCCGGAGACTCCATCGAGGCCTGCGTGCCCGATTCATTGCTCTCGATGCGCACGAGCATCGACATGCCCATCGCGCTTCCCTCCCATCGCCCGTCAAGCCCCGTGACCTTCGGCAAGGGCGCAGATGCCGGCGTCGGCCCCGCCTTGAAGGTCGCGGCAGAATTGCCCGCAGGATGCGTCCACTCGCCGACCCATCCCTTCACCTTCGCATCCCACTTGCCGGAAAAGCCGGCGCCGGATGCAGGCACAGAAAACTTCAGCGTGGCGCCGTCGGACACGATATTGCCGAGCGGCGTAGTCGCGCCCCCCTGATCCATGTTCGCGCCCACACCGGTGAGCACGCCCGCCTTCTCCTCGATGCGCAGCTCCAGCCTGATCTCGCCGATGCCCGCGCGCATGATCGAGCCATGCCATGTGCCCGCGGCCGTCACCTTCTGTGCCTGCACCTTCGGCGTCTGCGCCATCGCGACCGGCAGTACACAGCCGCCCGCAATCACCGCAGCGAAGGCTGCGGCGCCTAGGATCGTCGTTTTCATGGTTTCAGTCCTCGTCCTGGAAAACGTCCTCCATCTTCAGGCCGAAGACTTTGGCCAGCCTGAAGGCGAGCGACAGGGATGGGTCGTACCGGTTGTTCTCGATGGCGTTCATCGTGTTGCGCGAGACATCGAGCCGCTTGGCGAGCTCCGCCTGCGTCCAGTTCTTCTCGGCGCGCAACACGCGTATGCGGTTTCTCATCTCGATTGCGATCATTGCGGGCCGAGCCTGCGCCGAACCCACCAGCCGACCCACACCCAGACGAACAGCATCTGCTGAACGATGATCGCGAAGGCGAGCCCCAGAAAGAATCCCATCGCCTCCGGCCGCCACGCCCCCGGCGAGGGCTCGCGCGCCGCGACATAGCTCTTCACCGTCTCCGCCACCGCATCCCCCACCGGCTGCGGCCACAGCATGATCGCGAGACCCGCGATCGCCGCGATCATCATTCCCGGCCCGGCCCCCCAGCAGAATGCAAACTTGATGGCTTCCTTCCCGCCCTCATCCAGCCGCCGCCA
>DASYKO010000592.1:0-11586 GCA_035995285.1 Hyphomonadaceae bacterium
GTCACACCCCGTCTCATGCAGGAAATTGAGGAGCAAAACCAGATAGTTAGCTGGTCTGTACGCCTTTGCTCCACCTGCAATCTTGGACGAGAAACGGGAGACTCGCATTAACGAAGCTCCCGCTCGGACGGTGCATATATCGTCCAAGCCGCCAGGACGCAAGCACCCCCTTGCTTTTTCCGCAAAACCTGATCCGGCCCGTCAAAATGGCCGAAAAACGAAGTGCGGCGGCCTCCCAGGCCCCTCAACGAGGCCGTTTTTGCCCCACTTTCAGCCCGAGGCCCACAGAAAAGCACCCGGCCATGGCTCGTCCGACCAGGGTTTCGTGGTGATTGAGCTCCGCCCGCTCCTCGCCGGTAGCAAAACCCAGCAGCGGTCCATCCGGCCACCGCAACCCGCGCCGGGCAAAGACCCGCCCCTCCAACGCCAGCCTGTGCTCCGCCTGCGCCCTCGACAGCGCGAGCAGGACACGCACCTCAGGCGCAGCGCACAGCGGATGATGCCGGCTCGGCGGCCCCACCGAGAAACCGGGAATGTCGGACAGGACAGCCGTCGTCTGCCGCGCCGGATCGCCTGGGTATTTTTCCGTCAGGTCGAACACGTCCCCCTCGGGCGACCGCCAGAAGCAATGGAACGGCGCCTCGACGAACAGGCCCGGCCAGTGGTGGATCAGCCAGCCGCCGACACCCTCCCCACCGCTCTGCCCGATGCGACGGGCGACCGTGGCGCGGCACGCACCCACCGGCCCCTCCGCCCGCCACGCCACCCGGCGGAACCGGCCGAGACCCAGCGCCCGCTCTACCGCCCGCCGCTCCGGGTGATGTAGCGGCAGCGTCCGCATAGGCGGGTCGATGACATCGGACTCGGATGGGGCTCGCATGGCCCCGCCGAATGAGACCGCACAAACACGCGCGTCTCCGCACTTCCTGCAAAAAGCACCAGCGTTTCAGGAATCCGTCAGTCCACCCGCACGCTTTGAGACTTGCGCCAGGCGCTAGGCGTCACGCCCGCTTCCTCCCGAAACGCACGGTTGAACACGCTCAACGACGAGAACCCGGCCTCGAACGCGATGTCGGCAATCTTCGCTCCGGGATCGCCCAGCCTCACCTTTGCAAACGCGATCCGCCTCGCATTGATGAACTGCGCAAAGTGCGCCGCGCCATAGCGCTCGCGGATCACCTGCCTCACCCGGTATTCCGGCGCCGCCAGCGCCTTCGCCAATGCCTCCAGCGTCAGCCCCTCACGGGCCCACATCCGGTCCCGCCCCATCGCCAGCTCCAGCCGCACCACCAGCTGGTCATCACGCGCCGGATCAACCTGCGGCCTCTCCCTGCCGATCGCCGCAAATGCGCCGCGCCGGCTCTCGAGCAGCACGAACGACGACGCCAGCACCAACCCCGCCAGCGCCGCCAGCCGCAGCGGCGACAGGTCCGCCTCGAACACCCGGGCACGCCACATCAGGCCGAGCACCGTATCCACGATCAGATAGAGCCCCACAGCCACGACCAGCACGGCCACCGGCGCCCCTGCCCGCCGGGCAGCGACCGAAAGCTCACCCCGCCAGCGCCCGGCAATCTGCCACAGCCGATGCGTCACGAGGGCAATACACGCTGCAAAGTAGATCACCGTCAGCGCCGTCCTCAGCGGCCCATGCACCGACAGCCCCCACAGTCCTAGCCCGCTCATCACCATTGCCGGCGCGAACGCAGCCGCGCTCAGCCGCATCTTCAGGAACAACGCGCCCACCAACAGCCAGAAGAACCCCATGCCTGCGCAGATCAGCGCCACAACCGCCACCCACGCCACCGGCTGCCCCGCCACGGTCCCGCGCAACACCCCCGCCTGCATCGCCACATAAGCCGCCGCGCTCGCCCCCGTCAGGCCAAACGCCACCCGCACCGCCAATGGCAGCCGCGACCGCGCCACTGCGAACACCAGGCAAGCCAGCGCGCTCAACGCGCACCCCACAATCACAAGCTCGATTGTTCCCGCCGCCACCAAACCCTCCGCGCTGAGGCAAGGTCACCGGCCGAAGGTGGCGCAAGCATGGCGCTGCGCCCAAAAGCAAAAAGGCCGGCGGATCGCTCCGCCGGGCCTGCGGACTTCGGCACGATCGAAGCTACTTGGCTGTTCGCAGATAGAGGACCAGCTCGCTGTGTAACATCCAAACGTAGGATGCCATGAAGGCCCAAATGACGAGAAAGGCCGAATGCTTGATCCAATCGGTCTTCTTGAACGAGGTAGCCACCGTGTGAACGACGTTGCCGATTGAAGGATCATCAACCCATACAAACGACGCCGCAGCGTCGAGATAGGCGTCGTAGATTTTCCAACCTCGCAACGAGGTCGCGCGCCATGCTGCGCATAGGGCAATGCCGACTAGAGCAATGCCAGCCTTCGGAATCGGCGCCTTGTCAATCGTGGCGAGTATCACCGAATTCGCAACCAGCATGGCGCTCCAACGTTGCCAAATGACTGCTCTTTCGGAATTCTTGATCGATACGATTTGCCCAAAGAGTTGGGTAAGTGTGCCTTCGGAATACTTTTGGCTGTCCGAAGCTCTGACCTCGATCTTCTGAAATTCCATGTTGGCCTCCCCCAAACCATTCGGAGGCTAGGTTGCGCGAGGCTGGAGGGTCAATCGCTGGCGTTGAGCCCATCCTCTGCCTTCCAGGTCGAGCCTTCGTCTAAATCAAAAATGCAACCCGCGATCCGGACAAAAGCAAAAGGCCGGCGGATCGCTCCGCCGGCCTTCGCAATTTCAATCAGTCGAACCTCAGTTCGACGACGCGACCTGGTTCACGTCCGAGAGGTCGATCGTCACGCCCGGGCCCATGGTGGAGGAGATGGCGACCTTCTTCATGTAGGTCCCCTTCGCGCCCGAGGGCTTGGCTTTCACGATGGCGCCGAGGAAGGCGCGCAGGTTCTTTTCGATGTCGGCTTCCGAGAACGAGGCCTTGCCCACGCCGGCGTGGATGATGCCTTCCTTCTGGACGCGGAACTCGACCGAACCGGCCTTCGCATCTTTCACGGCTTGCGCGACGTTCGGCGTCACGGTGCCGACTTTCGGGTTCGGCATCATGCCTTTGGGGCCGAGCACCTTACCGAGACGGCCGACGAGACCCATCATGTCGGGCGTGGCGATGACGCGGTCGAAATCGACCTTGCCGCCGTTCACGACCTCGAACAGGTCTTCCGCGCCCACGATATCGGCGCCAGCGGCTTTCGCCTCTTCCGCCTTCTTGTCGCGAGCGAACACGGCCACGCGAATGCTGCGGCCCGTTCCGGCCGGCAGGTTCACGACGCCGCGGACGTTCTGGTCCGCCTGCTTGGGATCGACGCCGAGGTTGATGGCGATCTCGATCGTCTCGTTGAACTTGGCCTTGGCGTTGGCCTTGACGATCTTCACCGCGTCCGAGACCTTGTAGGTCTTGGTGGGGTCGACGGCCTTGCGGGCGGCCGTCATGCGCTTTCCGATTGCCATGTGATTAAGCTCCCGAGACCGTAAGGCCCATCGCGCGTGCGGAGCCGGCGATGATCTTCGCGCCAGCTTCGACGTCGTTGGTGTTGAGGTCCTTCAGCTTCTTCTGGGCGATCTCGCGGCACTGGGCCATCGTGACAGTTCCGGCGCTTTCGCGGCCGGGAAGCTTGGAGCCGGACTGGATCTTGGCCGCCTGCTTCAGGAGGTAGGACGCCGGGGGCGTCTTGATCTCGAAGGTGAACGACTTGTCCTGGTAATAGGTGATCACCACGGGAAGGGGCATGCCCTTCGTTTCCTGCTGGGTGCGCGCGTTGAACGCCTTGCAGAATTCCATGATGTTGATGCCGCGCTGACCAAGAGCGGGGCCGATTGGAGGAGACGGGTTAGCGGCTCCGGCGGGAACCTGAAGCTTCAGGCTCCCCAGCAGTTTCTTCGCCATGTTTCCCTCTTTGTGGCAGCCCGAGAGGTATCAGCCCTCAGGCGGGCCTCGCCGGACCATCCGGAAAGGCGGGGTTTGCGTGGTGCGGTTCAGCCCTGGACTTAAGGGCGTGCCTCCCACGCGAGGGGCGGCTCATACATGGTCCCGACCCGGTTGGAAAGACCCGCCAGCAACCGGAAATACCCCCACCAAAGCCCTCGCACAGCTATCAACTAAGTTTGTAGTTGATAGCTGTGCGGAAGCGGATAGAAGCAGCGGATGCGGTGTCGATGGCGCGCCGCCAACACTCCCTGGGGGGACGAATGACAGGTGCTTTCCTACGGCAAGCAAGCTTTGCAATCAGCGCTTCGGCGCTCGCGCTCTGCAGCAGCTCCCCCGCCCTCGCCCAGACGCCAGGCGCGACCGTCACCATCACGGTGGAAGGCGTTCGCTCGGATGGCGGCCAGGTGACCGGCAGCCTGTGCGCCGATCCCAAGACGCCGTTCTGCTCGACCTACGTCGCCCGCACCAAGTCCATTGCCGGCCGCACCGAGTTGCGTTTCCAGGGTGTCGCGCCCGGCCGCTACGCGCTCTCGACTGTCCACGACGAGGACGGCGATGGCCGCACCGAAATTCCGCCCGAGGGCTTCGCCTTCGGCAACAACGCACCGGCCCCGACCTTCGACATCTCGTCGATCCAGGTTGCCGGCAATACGGCGAGCAAGGTCACCCTCACCTATCCCGGCGCTGGCCCGGCGAAGCAGGGGTCGAGGGGCGTCGAGGCGCCGGCGGGAACTGTCCGCGTCGATATCCGCCAGAGCGGCCTCTACGGCGAACTCTATATGCCGAAAAATCCCTCCGGGCGCTTGCCGGTTGTGATCCTGGTCGAGGGCTCATCGCCCGGCCTCGACGGCATCAGCGCTCTCGCTTCGACTTTCGCTCGTGAAGGCTTCGCCGCGCTAGCCCTGGCTTACTACGGCGAGACGGGCCTGCCGCAAACGTTGGAAGGCGTGCGGCTGGAATATTTCGACGCCGCTGTCGCCGCTCTGAAGGCCCGTTCCGACATCGATGGCGACCGGCTCGGCGTCCTGGCAGTCTCGCGCGGAACCGAAGCGGCCTTCCTGCTCGCCGCTCGCAACCCGGCCATCCGCGCTGTCGCCGCCGTCGGTCCCAGCAGCGTGGTCTGGCAAGGCTATGATAACGCCGACCCCGTGCACAGCGATCCGGCCTGGACCGCCGGCGGCCAGCCGGCGCCATTCCTGTCCGCCGATGTTTCGCTCTATGATCCGAATGGCCCGCAGACGCCGATGTTTGTCAGCGCCCTCGCCAAGGCCGCCGCCAGGTCCGATGTCGTCCTCCCCGTCGAAAAGACGAACGGACCGATCCTCCTCATGTCCGGTCAGAAGGACGAGATCTGGCCATCGCCCGACATGGCCCAGCGCATCGAGGCGCGGCTGCTGAAGTCCGGCTTCGCCCACGATGTCGAAAACATAGTCTTCGCCGGCGCCGGCCACCATGTTCTGGCGGCCAAGCCCGAGGCGATGGCGCACGCCCTCGCCTTCTTCCGCCAGGCGCTGAAGAAATAGGCGAACTCGGCGCCCGGCAAACCGTTCGGCCCGGTAGAGCCTTAACGCTTGGCCCCGCTCTTGGCGTCCTGGACGCGGGCGCCGGCGAGAATGCCGTGGAGCGAATGATTGCCTTCATGGCAGGCGTATTCGTAGACCCGCTGGCCCTTCAGCAAACTGAACTCATATTCGCCGCCCCATGCCTCATCCCAGATCGACTTGTCCTCGATCTGGAAGGCGTAAAGCAGCCGGTCGCCTGCCACGCGCCTGAAGCGTTCGGTGACCTTCAGGTTCTTCCATGCGCCCATATAGGCCTGGCTCTGCGGGATGTTGGTGGTCTCGACCACAAGCGTGTCGCCCTCCCACCGGCCAATCGAGTCGCCGAAATACGGACGCACATCATCGGTGCGATGCCGGGAATTGAGCCGGACGATCCGCGCGTCGTGAATCATCTCGCTCACGATCACGACCGCGCCGGGCGATTGCACGATCTGGTAGTTGTTGTTGGAAAAGCCATTCGCCAACATTGGCGGGCCGCCATTGCGGCCGAACCCGATGATGCAGCGCTCACCGAGGCCGCTCGATTCCGGATTGTCATAGGCGGCGCCCCGCGGGATCGGGCTGTCGCCCAGGAGCTTGAAGAAGCCCGGCTGGCTCGGCGTCTGCGCGGCGACGGCGCCCGGCTTCGCCGCGGGCGCCCTGCCGTTCGGCGTGGTGAGGACAGACGTGCGTGGCTGGCCATTCACCCGCATCAACTTGTAGCCGGGATCTTTCCAATAGTCGTTGTAGGCCTCGCCGGGGCCGAGGGCCCGCTCCACTGCGCTGACATCAACTCGTTTCGTACTGGCCGTGACTTCCGCAATTCGCGCAGTCTCGATCCTTGCCGCCTCCTCCTCGGTGTAGGCCAACCGCTCACCCAGTTCGCTAGAACGGGTTGTGTTGGTCAGCGTAGCATTGGACCAGAACCCCTGCAGGTCGGGCTGGCCAATGGCGAGGCGCGGCGCGGTGTAGGCCGGATACGGCTTAGTCGGATCATAGGCCGCCGCCGCCATCTGAACTAAAGTTGTTTGGGCCGAGGCCGGCGCAATACAAAGAACGAATGCTGCGCTCACCCAGGTCGCGGATCGCATGAGCCGGCCCCCCGTATTTCAAACGCGGAACAGCTGCGGCAGCGTTCCTGGCGCTGGCATGCGGGTCAAGCAAAGTGGAATTATGGCGGCCAACCAACGGCCGCGGTTTTAGGCCTACCTCTGCCCGCTCAGACGCCTTCGGCAGGGTAGAGCTCATGCTGGCGGGCAAACGCCCGCATCAGTACTTCGCGCTCAGCGTCACCCCCACCAGCCTCGGATCGCTCGGCTGGCCCAGGATCAGACCGGAGTTGCCGGTCTGGATCGTCAGCGCGGTGATGTAGTCGGTGTCGAACAGGTTGCGCGCGAACACCGCCGCCTCCCACAGGTTGTCGAAGCGATAGCCGACCCGGGCGTTGGTCACCATGTTGCCCTTGATCCGCGTGAAGCGGGAATACGACGCGTCCGAATTGTAGTTCGAGCGATAGGCCGTGTCGGAGTGCACGACCAGCGCGCCATTGCCCAGCGGCAGCTCATAATCGAACCCCAGCGTGCCCGCCCACTTGGACAGGCCCGACAGGCTCACATGCGTCAGGTTGCAGGCAAGCGTCGCCGCCGTCTGCACCTCGAGCGGACACGGCCCGTTGGGATAATCCGAGTTCTCGCCATCCGCGAATGCAACCGATGCCCGCGCCGTGAAGCCGTCGAACAGTAGCGCCGCAGCATCCGCCTCGATCCCTCTCACCCGCACTTCCGGCACGTTCGAGGGATAAGACCGGATGGCAGCCGTCTCCGAGCTGGAGACGATGTTGGCCTGGTAACCCTGAACCGTCGTCCAGTACCCCGCGAGGTTCACCGTCGCCCGATCGTTCCACAGCGTCGACTTGAGACCGACTTCCCAGGTCGTGTTGGTCTCGTCCTCGATCACCGCCGTCGCCAGCGCCGGATTGTTCGTCGCATCCAGCGGCAGGCCCGACATGTTGAGCCCGCCCGACTTGTAGCCGCGCGCATAGCTCGCATAGCCGAACAGATCGTCTGTGATCTTGTAGGAAACGTTGGCCCGGCCCGACCAGCTGCCCCCGTCATCCGCCGCCGTGTAGCTCTGCGGCCGGAAGATCGAGAGCTTGGCCGCCGCCAGCTGGCTGCCCGGCGCAGCAGGCGCCCCGCCAAACACCTGCGTCGAATAGGCCCCGGTCTTGTCCTCGAACGTGTAGCGCAGGCCCAGCGTCGCGGTCAGACGATCGGTGAAATCATAGTTCGCCTCGCCGAACACGGCGTAGCTCTTCATCTTGAAATTCGAATTGCCGATCTGGCCGTAGCCATCCAGCGTCGTCTGTCCCAGCGCCGGATCGACAACGATCCCCGCCCCCGGAAAGTTCGCCGGGTTGAGCAGCCAGTACGCCGCCGCGGGCCCATATATGCTGGTCGGCTTGCCCGTGATCTTCTGGCTGAAGAAGTAGAGCCCGCCGACATAGTGCAGCGGCCCATCGCCGTTCGAAGCGACGCGGAATTCCTGGCTGTACTGATCCTGGCGCGAAGGGATGCGCTGCGTCTCCTGGATCGCGATACCAGTGTAGTCGCGGTCGTTCGAGACATCCCAGTCCCAATACCGCCACGCGCTCACCGAAGTGAATGTGTGCCCCGCAACCTCATAGTCGACGACGCCGGATATGCCGCCATCCTGCGTATCGATGCGCAGATCGGCGTCGATATCGCTCAGCCGGTCATAGACATTCCGGCTCGGCAGCGAATACGGCCCGCCCAGGCTCGCCGGAAGATTGGCCGCCAGCGCCGGAAACTGCCGTCCGGCTGCGCGCAGGCTCGTACCCACGCGAAGGAAGACCTGCGTGCAGCATTTGCTGTCGAGGTCCGAGATGTCGCCCGTCAACCGCACCTTGAGATTGTCCATCGGAACGAACAGCAGCTGCCCGCGGATCGCATAATTGTAGAGCGTGTTGAGATCCTGCCCCGTCCGCACATTCTCGATCACGCCATCGCGCTGCGTGGCCAGGCCCGATATCCGCCCTGCCACCTTGTCGCCAATCAGCGGGCCGGAGGCGGACGCCTTGGCTTGCATGAAATTGAAATCGCCATAGGAAAACTCGGCATTGCCCTCCTTCGTGAAGGTCGGCGCGCGCGTGGTAACATGGATGGCGCCGTCCGCCGTGTTCTTGCCGAACAATGTGCCCTGCGGCCCGCGCAGCACTTCCACCTGCTCGATGTCGGTAAAGTCGAACGCCGCCGTCGATGGCCGCCCGTGATAAACCTGGTCGACATAGAAGCCGACGCCCGGCTCGATCCCGTCATTCGCCGCGCTGATCGAGAGCGTGTTCGAGCCCAGCCCGCGGATCGTGTAGGCCGTGTTCCGTGGGTTCGCCGAGTTGTAGTAGAGCGAGGGCACGAGCTGGCTCAAGCCCTGCGTGTTCACCGTGTAGGACTGGTCGAGCAGATCCCCGCCCACCACCGAAATCGCCGCCGGCACGGTCTGCAGATCCTCTTCCCGCCGCCGCGCCGTCACCGTGACGGTCTCGACGCGATCCTTGGGCGCCTCCTCCGCCGAGGGTCCGCCCGTAGGCGCCTGGGCAACTGCCGGCAAAGCCGTCAGGCACGTCGCCACGAGAAGCAACACTTTCAAACGCATGGAATTCCCCGCAAGATATCAAATACGCTGCTGCCCCGGGGATTGGCATAGCGCTATGTTTTGTGGAATACAACGAAGCGCACGACGGAAATCGTCCAGCGCGGCGCGCGCCACTGTCGGCGCAACGCAACGAAAGAGCCTCGATGCGGCTGGCGCCTTAGCGCTTGGCCTTGCCCTTGGCTTTCGGAGCGGCGACCACCTTCTTCGCCTCTGCTTTCGCCTCCTGCACGCGCGCGCCAGAGAGAATGCCGTGCAGCGCGTAATTGCCCTCGTGGCAGGCGTACTCATACATCCGCTGGTTGGCCACCGGATAGAATTCGTACTCCCCGCCCCACGCCGTATCCCACACCGAGGGATCCTCGACCGTGAACTGATAGAGCAACCGGTCCGCGGCCACGCGCTTGAAGCGCTCGGTGACCTTCAGGTTCTTCCACGATCCCGAATAGGCCTGCACCTGCGGGATATGATCGGTCTCGACCACCAGCGTGTCGCCTTCGAACCAGCCGATGGAGTCGCCAAAGTAAGGGCGCACATCATCGGTGCGGTGCTTGGCGTTCAGCCGCACGATCCGCGCGTCATGGTTCATCTCGGTCACGATCATGACCGCAGTGGGCGACTGCACGAGCTGGTAGTTGTTGTTGTACCAGCCATTGGCGAACATCGGCGGCCCGCCATTGCGGCCGAACGAGATGATGCAGCGCTCGCCATTGCCGCGCGATTCCATATTCTCGAACGAGCCGCCCTTCTTGGTCGGGCTCTCTCCCAGCAACTTCACGAACGCCGGCTGCTCTTGCACTTGCGCTGCAGCCGATCCGGGCTTCGCCGCCGGCGGCCGTCCCATCGGCGTGGTGATGATCGAGGTGCGCGGCTGGCCATTGACCCGCATCACCGCGTTGCCGGGATCCTTCCAGAACCCGTTATAGGTTCCAACCGCCCCGCCTGCCGCAGCCTCCGCCGCATTCACGGTTCCCGGCGCCCGGTATTCAACGTCCGCCTTGACGTCCGTCGGCTTGGAGGTTGCCGCAACTTCCTCCACCCGCGCATTCTCGATTCTGGCGACTTCTTCCTCGGTGTAGGCCATCCGCTCGCCCAGCCCGCCCGGACGCGATGTGTTGGTCAGCGTCGCGTTGGACCAGAACCCCTGCAGGTCCGGCTGCCCGTTGCTGAGCCGCGCCGCCGTGTAGGCCGGATACGGCTTGGTCGGATCATAAGCCGGCGCCGCGGCCTTGGCCGGAGACGTCTGCGCCGAGGCGGCAAGCCCGGCCTGGCAGAGGACAAGACCGAGCGCTGCGGTCGCCCAGATCGTGGATTTCATGTCGCCAACCCCTGAATTCAGATGGCCAGATTCATATAGCGTATCAGGGTCCGCCGCGTTCACCGGCGGGTCAAGTGCCCTATCGGGGCTGCTGACTTAGAGGTTACCTGCCAACGCTAGGCCTCAATGCAGCCCAGCGGCGTCCGCTTCAGGATGGATCCGGGCCCCTTGCCGGGGCCGAATCGAGTCTGCTGACGTCATCGAAGGTCAGGTGGAAAGGCGTGTCCTCATCCGAGACCAGCATGGACGCGACGACCTGGCGCCGAACCGCGTCGACGCGGATGATCCTGGCTTCGATCGAGCCAATGCCGCCGTGCGGGAGCACAACGCTATCTCCGACTTCAGGTGTCTTCATCGCAGCTCTCCGGCCGGCGGCGGCTGAACCACGCGGCCAGCATCAGATGGCCGGTGCATCAGCCGATGCGTTTCGTTACGCCAGAGCCTTCGCCGCCATTCCTGTGCATATGGTTAACAGGACGACTGCAGCTGCATTCCGGTCACGGATCAATACGCATGCCCAACCACGCAGCAATCAGGCACGCCGCGATCAGGCGCGGAGCAATCGTCGGAGAATAGTGGAGAGCCGGCCCGAGACTTTTCGGGATCAGACCTTCTGGACCTGGCCGTAGTCCAGGTCGACGGGCGTCGCCCGGCCGAAGATCGAGACCGTGACCTTCAGGCGGCCCGTGTCCTCGTCGATCGAATCCACCGCGCCTTCGAAGGAGGCGAACGGACCGTCGGTGACCTTCACCTTTTCGCCGATCTCGAACTGCATCTTCGGCCGCGGACGCTCAACCGCGCCGGCTTCGATGCGGCCGAGGATCTGGTCGACCTGCTTCTGCGGAACCGGCAGCGGCTTCTTGCCCTGCTCTGCGCCGAGGAAGCCCGTGACCTTCGGGGTGTTCTTGATGAGGTGGTAGGCCTCATCCGTCATCTTCATCTTGACCAGGACGTATCCCGGCATGTGGCGCTTCTCGACCGTGCGCTTGCGGCCGCGGACGACCTCGACGACTTCCTCGGTCGGAACCTCGATCTCCTCGATCAGCTCCGAGAGATTCTGCATCGCAGCCTGCTCACGGATGGTGGAGGCGACCTTCTT
>DASYKO010000593.1:0-1841 GCA_035995285.1 Hyphomonadaceae bacterium
TCATTTTGGCTCGCCTCGGGCTTGAACCCAATTTACCGAGCCGTAGCGAAGCCCTAGGCGTCGTTCTCAAGGCAGGGAGGCGGAAAGTTGGACCGGTCACCGGGATCCGGAAAGGATCACATCGGCTATCAGCAGCTGACACAGGCCGCCCTCAAGGGCGTCGTGCGCGCAGCGCTGACCAAAGCCTCCAAGCTCCAGAACTTGCCTGGGGAGCATCATTTCTACATCACCTTCCGCACGCGCATTCAGGGCGTGCAGATGGCCGACTACCTCAAGGACAAGTTCCCGGACGAGATGACCATCGTCATCCAGCACCAGTACTGGGAATTCGAGGTCCATGAGGAGCGCTTCGAGATCACCCTCAAATTCGCAGGCGTGCCCCAGCACCTGCGCATTCCGTTTGCCGCCGTCTCGCGCTTCTTCGATCCGTCGGTGAATTTCGGCCTGCAGTTCGACGCCGAGCAGGTCACGGCCTTTGCCGACCCGACGCTCCAGCCCGCGGCAAAAGCTGAACCGGCCCCGCCGGCCGATCCGGCCGCGACCGTCGTCTCGCTCGACGCCTTCCGCCGCAAATAGTCCGTGGCGGGCTCCGAAACTCCGAGTGAACCGCCTCGTCTGACCGACGAGGAGATGCTTACGCGTTTCCAGAACACCAAGAAGCGGCCGCCCTGCTCCGAGACGGTCGGCATGCGTTTGGTCGCCGTGAATCAGGACAAGATGACTGCGTCCTACGAGTTCGAGGGCAAGCCGGAGTTCGCCAACCCGACCGGCGCGATCCAGGGCGGCTTCATCGCCGCCATGATGGACGAAGCGATGAGCGCGCTGGCCATCATCGCCTCCAACGTCACGATGAACGCGCCGACGCTGGAGATGAAGATCTCCTTCCTCCGCCCCCTCTTCATCGGCAAGGCGACCGCCGAAGCCCGCATCCTCAAATGGGGCAAGTCGACCTGCTTCATCGAAGCGGAGCTGTTCGATCCAGCCGGGCAACTCGTTGCGAAAGCGAGCGCGACGCAGGCGCCCAAGCCGTTCAAGCGGTTCTAGGGCCGCGTCCGGCGGGCGCAGCCGGCGGGGTGGATTTCATCGACGACAAGGTTATTCTGGGCGCCATGAGACGCCGTGGCAGCCTCCCCGCCCATCTCGTTTCGCGCCGCAGCACCATGGCGATGCTGTCGTCGTCCGCCGTGCTCGCAGCTTGCGGCGGCGGCGGCGGCGGCGGATCGCCACCACCCCCTCCTCCTCCACCACCCCCGCCGCCGCCCGGGCCGCCGCCTCCACCGATGCCTGTGTCGGGCCCTGCCTGGTATGGCTACGGCCGCGATGCGCAGCACACGGGGGTGAGCGCGATCGCATCGCAGATCTTCGGCGACATCAAATGGTCCGCGCCTGTCGACCTGGCGCCGCAATACACGCCGAACGGCGCGCTGCTCACGCACTACGGATCGCCGGTCGTGACGACGAACAACGCCGTGGTCTACCCGGTGAAGACCGGGCCTGCCGGCGGCTATCGCGTCGAAGGCCGCGACGGGGTGACCGGCGTGCTGCTGTGGTCGATGGCCACCGACTATCTCACGCCGCCGCACAACTGGTTGCCGCCCTACAACGTGCTGCTCACGCAGCAAGGCCGCCTTTATGCGCCGGGCGCCGGGGGCAAGCTGATCGTGCGCGCCAACGCGGATGCAGCCAGCAGCACGCAGGCAACGCACGTGTTCTATGGCGCGGCCGCCTACAACGCCAATCCGGCTGCGTTCAACTCGACGGTGGCCATCAACACGCCGGTGACGGCCGATGCGCAGGGCAATGTCTTCTTCGGTTTCCAGGTGGTCGCCGCGAACCCGGCA
>DASYKO010000594.1:0-2928 GCA_035995285.1 Hyphomonadaceae bacterium
TGGATCAATGCGCTGCTGTGCGGCCTTGCGATGCTCGTGTCTTTCGTCGCGAGACGATTTGCCTCCCGCAACCAGACTTCAGCTGCCGAGTGTGACGGCGACTGCGAGCCGGTGCGTGAAGCGAGTTCTGTCCTCGACCAACATCAGGAACCCATATCGGCTGCCGCACGCAGCCGCACTCTGCGCGTAAGCGCCAGGTCCAGCGTCGCTCACTCAGCGCTGCTGCGATCCTCCAATGCCAAAGAAGCCCTCATGGTGAGCAGCGTGGCGACAGCCACGCGCCCGTCGAACCACGAGGGTGGGCTCACCGCCCTTTCAAGGAGTCATTCTCGGGCAAGCGAAGCGCCACCCGAGAATCTCTGGGCCACAAGGGGATCGCCACCATCAGCACTCGCCGCCTCAAGGATTCTCGGGTCACTTCGAAGCGGCCCGCAGGGACGATTTGGTCCAGTGGACCAAATCGAGCGGAGAAGGCCCGGGCAGGGCCCGAGAATGACTCGTGGTTGGGGTTGTGCGGAAACTTGTCAGGCCAGCGCACCTAACTAGCGCCAGCCGCCCGATGTTTGACATCGCTCCGAAGCCCCGCTTCCGGAGCCGCAGTTGCGTGCGCCGCTCGCCAGATTATTCGCGTTTGTAGCTGGCCGCCGGTTTGTCGAGGCCATTTTCGAATACGAGCAAGCGCCGGCATTCAGGGCAGATGTAGGTGGAGTGGCTACGCACGCTTATTGCGTAAGGAATGTCGGCTTCAAGATCGCCGCCTTTTCCAATGAGCGAGATTATTTCGTTGGTCGCTTCTTCCAGGTTCGCTTCGGAGATCAGCTCCCAGGCATAAGGAGAAGGGATTTCGCCATCGGAAAATGTATGACCGCCGGGGCACGAAATAGTCGTCATCTTCACGACCTGCCATTGAACGACAACAAGCGGCGTCAGCCGGCGCTCTCAGCTCCCCGACACGATCCCGTAGCTCTCGCCCTCGGACACCGCGACGAGCACGTGGCGCACCTTCTCGGCAAGCTCGGAGAACGGGATGGGTTTGCCGAAGGGCCAGGCGTCTTCGATGATGTAGAGGAGGAACTCCTCCCCGATCATCCATTTTGTCGTTTCGGAAACAACGCCGACGCCGAAATTCTCCTTCGGCACGACGAGATAGCTCTCCTCCCCGCGCACATCCCACTTGCCGGGAAACTCTGCGAGCTGCGAGTCGGCATCGAACGGCGGCGCCAGAAGATCCTGGGCTACGAGGCAGATGTTATCGACGGCCTTGCCCTGCGCCATCAGCCATTCATCGAGCCAGGCATTCGCATTGCCCGCCCGCGTCACGCGCGAGGCCGTATCCGCCAGCGACCGCGCCGCTTCCGTTTCCGCCGGCGCCAGCGCCCATGCATCCGGCGCATTCCAGCCGCGGCGGCATACGGCGCGGCCGAGTTCTCCCGACATCCAGAGAAGTTCGCGGGTGTAATCCATCAGCTCTTTGGGAGCCGGAATCTTTGCAAGCGCGTTCATGGTTGTCTGCTTTCAACATGGAGCGGCATGCCGCCCTCGGGTCTCAGCGTGATGCGGATATTGGGCTCGACGCGATGCGCCGGGTTCGGATGGAATTTCAGGTCGCGCACCAGCGTCGCCAGGATCGCCACCGCCTCCATGTAGGCGAACTTCATGCCGATACAGATGCGCGGTCCCGCACCGAACGGCATGTACTGGAAGCGATGGATGCCCTTCGATCTCTCGGGCGAGAAGCGCTCCGGATCGAATCGCTCGGGATGCTCCCACAGCATCTTGTGCCGGTGCATGATATAGATGAGGCAGAAGGCAAAATCGCCCTTCTTCACCTTGGCGTCGCCCAGATCAATGTCCTCGGACGCCATGCGATCAATGATGGCGACCGGCGGATAGAGCCGCATCGCTTCCTTCACCACCTGCTCGTGGAAAGTCAGCTGATCCACCATCGCCGCATCGATCGGCTTGTCCCCGGCGACCTCGAGCACTTCGCGCAAGAGCCTCTCCTGCATGTCCGGCGCGTTGGCGATCAGATAGAGCGCAAAGGTCAGCGTCAGCGCCGTCGTCTCGTGCCCGGCGCCGATGAAGGTCACGACATTGTCGCGCAGCTCGTCATCCGAAAACGCCCGCCCGGTTTCCGGATCTCGCGCCGCCAGCAGAAGGCCGAGCAAATCATTGCGCGTCTCACCAGACGCACGCCGCCGCTCAAGCGCGTTGACAGCCGACTTGCGCAGCGCAGTGGCCGCCCGCCTGCCCTTTCCGCCCCACGGACGCGGAACCCAGGGGGGAGTGCCGACCATGTCCAGCATGTCGGGCTTGCCCATCACCTGCATGTAGTCCTCGACCGTCGTCTTGATCCGCTCATAACCAAAGCCGGGGTCCGCGCCGCCGAGGATCGTCTCGACAATCACATCCAGCGTCGCGTGCTGCATCTCGCCCATGACATCGATGGGGACGCCGGCGGGGGCAGATTTGATGCGCTCGACCGCCGCCGCCGCGGCAGTGGAGAAAGCCGGAACCAGCGCGCGAAGATGATCGATACGGAAGGCCGGCGAGGCGGCCCGGCGCTGGAACTTCCAGTGCTCGCCCTCGGAGGTCAGCAGGCCATCACCCAGCGCGGGCCCGACCAGCTTCTTCTGGAACTGCGATTTGCGGAAGATGTCGGCATGGTCGAGGAAGACCGCCTTCATGTGCTCCGGCCGCCGGAAATAATGGAAGGTCCGCCCGATCCAGCGCACGCCATGGTACGGGTTCTCGTACATGGCGCGGGGCCAGACATAGAGCGGATTAGCGATCATCTGCAGGAGGCCGCGCCCGAGGGGCAAAGGCTTCTCCGGCGGGGTCACCGTCTCGGGGACGAACTGCCCCGGGTCAGCAAGCGTATCGGCCATACCAGCTCTCTAAGAGCCCCCGTCTTTTTCGTCCCATGAT
>DASYKO010000595.1:0-8429 GCA_035995285.1 Hyphomonadaceae bacterium
GGGCGTGTTTGCGGTCCGCAATTCCGTCACCGGCGAAGTCTGGGTCGGGCATTCGAAGAATATCGACGTGCAACAGAACGGCCTGTGGGCCCGCCTCAAGGGCGGCTCGTGCTTCAACCAGGACCTGCAGGCGAGCTGGAAGGCGCATGGCGAAGGCGCCTTTGCCTACGAGATCCTCGAACACATCGAGGAGACCGACCCACACGCGATCCAGCGCCTGCTGCCCGAGCGCGCGCAGGCCTGGCGCGAGGAGCTGAAGGCGGGGACGGTGAAGGGGACGTGAGGGCCCTGCCCTTACACCACTCACGGAGTCATTCTCGGCCTTGAGCCGAGAATCTCTGGGCGGCACGCACCGACGCCTGCGATCCCCTTGTCGCCCAGAGATTCTCGGTTCGCGCCTTCGGCTTGCCCGAGAATGATCCGTCGATGGATCCGGGTTCCCATGTTCCCACAGGCTGGCTTATCCACAGGCGCGCGAGACGGTTCGGAATCGGAGCGAGAACAGACCTGAATCGGAAGGCGAACCTGCGCGAGGCCTCAGGTCGTCTCGGCTTCGAGCCAAGCTGCGTAGCCCGGATCGATCGCAACGAGTTCGCTGGCGATGATGCACGGCGTCTCATACGGATGTTCGGCCTTCACCCGCGCCGCCAGTTTCCCGAACAGCTCCGCGCGCGTCTTGAGGAGGAGCGGAAATTCCAACGCTTCTTCGATCTGGCCTTTCCAGCGGTAGATGCTTTCGATCGCCTCGCCGATGTTGGCGCAGGCGGCGAGGCGTTCGTCCACACAGACGCGGGCGATGCGGGCGGCTGTCTGCCGGTCGGAACATGTCACATAGACGTCGATGAATTTCATGGCGGCTCAAAGGCATCGGGGCGCTGCCGGGAATAGCGGCGGCGCCCCGATCATAGCCTCGGCGTATCTCGAGGCTACTACCCTCGTTCGCGGCTCTGCCGCGCTGGCCTAGTTCGCGGCGCGGCCGCGCTGGGCGGCGGCTTCGCGGGCCTTGTCGGATTCGGTCCCTTCGACGTTGGAGGCGTGGGCAGGCGAGCGCTTGTCTTCGCTCGTTAGCCCGTCGTTTTCGGGGATGGCATTCTGCTTCAGATGACGGCGAGCGGCGGCGTAGTCCGGCTCGCCTTTCAGAGCTTCAGTGGCGCCCGGGTCGGGCGTGGGCCTGCCTTCCATGAGGGCGCCTCCTGGTTGCTGGAGGCGGAACGCTGGCGGGGAATGAGGGTTCCTGCCGCCTTGCTACAGGAAAAGTTCCAGCTGCACGTCGGCACGCGCATAGGGCGAGGGGATCGGCTTCGCCAGCGGCTTGAAGCCGGCCGCATGATAGAGGTGAATGGCGGTGTGCAGCTTCGAATTCGTTTCGATGTAGATACGCTTCATGCCCATGGCGCGGGCGTGGTCTACCGCCGCAGCAACAAGAAGCCGGCCCGCGCCCCTGCCCTGTGCCGCAGGCCGCACGCCCATCTTGGCGAGTTCGACGCAGGCATCGTCCATCTTCATCAGGGCTACGGCGCCGAGATAGTCCGCGCCATCGACGGCAAGGAAGATCGCTCCGCCCGGATCGAGGATGTATTTCCGCGGATCGCCAAGAACTGTGCGGTCCTTCGCTTCGACGGCGAAGAACCGCTCTATCCATTCCAGGTTGATGTCGCGAAAGGCAGCCTCGTCTTCCGCGTTGCCCGGGCGAAGCGCGCGGACAACAACCGCCATCCTAGAACTTCACGCTCGGCGCCACGTTGAGCTGGGCGCGTTCAGCCTCACCCACATCGAAGAACTCGCGCTTAGTGAAGCCGCCCGAGCCGGCGATGATCGAAGCCGGGAATTGCTCGATGGCCGTGTTGTAGTCGCCGACGGCCGAGTTGTAGAACCGGCGGGAAGCCGCGACCTTGTCCTCGATCGCGGAAAGTTCGGTCTGCAGCTGCAGGAAGTTCTGGTTGGCTTTCAGGTCCGGATAGGCCTCGGCCAGCGCGAAGATGCGGCCGAGCGCGCCGGAGAGGACGCCCTCGGCGGCGCCCATGGCGGCGGGGCCCTGGCTCGAGGCGTTGGCCGCGGCGTTGCGGGCGGCGATCACGGCATCCAGCGTCGACTTTTCGTGGGCCGCATAGCCCTTCACGGTTTCGACCAGGTTGGGGATCAGCTCGCGGCGGAGCTTCAGCTGCACGTCGATGCCGGAGAAGGCTTCGTTGACCTGCTGCCGCTTGGCCACCAGTCCGTTGTAGATGAGGATGATCACAAGGACCACGAAGGCGAGCACGCCCAGGGCGATCCAGATCGGCATCATATCCATTAGGCAAAACCCCTTATCGCGGCCGTCCAGCCGCTTTGACTTTGCGTGAGTTTACAGCATAGGCCCGATGAATCCAGTGGCGCGGGAAAGCGCGATCCACAGGCTAGCCAAAGGCCGCGAATACGCGGCCTACAAGGATAGAATGACGCCTTTCGCGGCATGCGCGAGCCGCTTAGTGTCGGCGGCGCAAGTTTGGGGTCTTTCAACATGGCATCTCTCGGAAAACAGGCGGTCGTCGTCGGCGCAGGCATGGGCGGGCTTGCCGCCGCGGCAGCGCTTTCGAAGGCGTTCGACAGCGTTCTGGTGATCGACAAGGACACGCTGCCGACATCGGCGGCGGTGCGAATGGGCGTGGGACAGGGCGCGCACCTGCACCAGCTGCTGAAAGCTGGAGAAGAGAGCCTGGAGCGCCTTCTGCCTGGCGTGACCGCCGCTTTCTATCGCGCCGGAGCGAAAGAGCTGCGTGTGGGGCGGGATGTGAAGGTGTTCGATTTCGGCGGCTGGATGGAAGAGTGCGATGGCGGCTTTTCTACTACCTCCATGTCGCGCCCGGCCTATGAGCAGATCGTGCGCGAGCGTGTGGCGGCGCTACCGAACGTGAGGCTGAAAGGCGAGACGCCGGTAAAGCGGCTGATCGTCGAGGGCGGGGTCTGCACGGGGTTGGAGCTGGAAGACGGCGCGAAGATCTCGGCGGACATGGTGTTGGATGCTTCGGGCATGACGGCGCCGCTGATGAAGCAGCTGGCCGAGGAAGGGCATGCGGAGTTCGAAACCGAGGATGTGAAGATCAACGTCGCCTACACCACGGGGCGGTTTCGCATTCCGGAAAAATATCGCAGCGAGAATGCCGGGTTCTTCATGCTGGCGGGGCCGCCGTCCACCTCGTTCGGCTTCATCTCGCCCATCGAAGACAACATGTGGATCGCCTCGCTGGGCAAGCGCGGAGGCGGCGCCCCGCCGCGGACGGTGGAGGGCTTCCGCGAATATGCCCGGACGATGGACACGCCGGTCGTCTATGACCGCATCAAGGATGCCGAGCCCGTGGGTGAGCTGCGGACATTCGCAAAACCTTTCGCCAGCCGCCGCAAGCTGTGGGAAGCAAAGAAATGGCCGGAGCGCCTGATCCCGCTGGGCGACACAATGAGCAGCGTGAACCCCACCTATGGCCAAGGCATGACCGTGGCCGCGTGCGAGGCCGATGCGCTCGCGGGCATGCTGGCGAAGCGCAAGACTGAGGGCAAAGATCTGGATGGTATCGCGGCGGAATACCTGCCCGAGGCTGGCCGGCTGTCCAGCCGCGCGTGGGGCCTCTCGATCAGCTCCGACTATGTCTACCCCGAGACGGAGGGAGAGCGGCCGGCGAACTTCCAGATGGCCCGCGCGTTGGCGACCACGCTGCGCAGGCTGGCGGACAAGGAACTCGACTTCCGCGTGCTGCGCTATCGCCTCGTCCACATGGTCGATCCGGACAATGTGCTGCGCGAGGGCCCGCTGGCGCTGCGCTTCTTTGCAGCGCTGCAGGGCTCGATGGCCCCCGGAGCAAGCTAATCGTGGGAGCGTCGTGAACAAGATCCGCCCTTCCCGCCTCGCCGACATCCCGGCGATGCAATGGGTGGAGCGCGATGCCGGCGAGCTATTCCGCGGGCTGGGCCTGCTCGATCTGGACGCCTCAGCGGACGCCAGCGTCAGTGATCACATGCTCTCGATCGAAGAAGGCCTCTCCTTCGTGGCGGAGGTTGATGGCCGCGTGTCCGGCTTTGTGATGGGCGAGATGAAGGAAGGCGGCGCCTACCTCCACGAACTCGACGTGGCCCGCGAAGCGCAACGGCGCGGGTTCGGCCGGCAACTTATCGGACGGTTCAACCAGGAGGCGCGTTACAAGGGCGCAGAGTGCGTCTTCCTCTTCACCTTCCGCGACCCACCCTGGAACGCCCCGTTCTACCGAAAGCTCGGCTTCATCGACATGGCGAACGACGACCGCCTGCCATGGATGAGCGCGATGGAGGCCGAACAGGCGAAGTTCCTCGATCTCAACACGCGCGTGTTCATGCGGCTGAAGCTTGACTAGCCCTGCTGCGCCGGCTCAGCAGCCTGCGCCCTGCGGAAACGCGCCGGCGGTTCGCCGAACTGGCGTTTGAAGGCGCGGTTGAAAGCGGCCTCGGATTCATAGCCGACATCAGCCGCAATCTCGACCACCGTCTTGCGCGTGTCTTCCAGCATTCGGGCGGCTGTGCGCATGCGCAGATTGGCGAGATAGGCGAGCGGGGTCTCGCCGACGAGCTTGGCAAACCGCTCCGCCAGCACGGAGCGGGAAGCGCCGGCTTGTTTCGCCAGTTCGTCCACAGTCCACGGCCTCGCCGGATTGCCATGGATCAGCGCGAGCGTGCGGGCGACCACAGGATCGCGCATGCCGGCGAGCCAGCTTGTCTGTGTTTCCGGCAGGCCGTCGATCCAGCGGCGGAGACTCTCCACAAACAGCGCCTCTGCCATGCGCGAGAGCAGCGCGCTCGAGCCTGCCCTGCCCGAGGCTGCTTCCTCGACCAGACGGCGGATGGAGCTCTCGATCCAGCGGCCTGCGTCATCACCGCGAACATTGACCACCACAAGCGGCGGCAAGGCGGCAAGAAAGATTTCCGCGGCGCGGTGATCGCAGGCGAGATAGCCGCAGACCACGCGCGTCACCTCCCCGGCCGCGCCCGTGCGTAGCGTGCGGAGCTCGCCGCTGACATGCCGCTGGAGGGACTGGGATGCATCGTGCCACGCATCGGGCGATCCACTCCACATCTTGTGGGCGTGGCCGTGCGGCATGAGCACGAGATCGCCCGGCTTGATGCGCACGGCGCCCTGGCCCTCCACCTGCAGGTCGCACGCGCCTTCCAGGAAGAGGTGATAGCTCACGACATGGTTCGAGCCGGGCACGAGATAGGGCGCATAGCCCGCAGCGTGGGGGATATCTATCCCGAACGGCGCGGTGAACTCGCCGTCGAAATAGACCGCGCCGTCCAGGCGCACCTTGCCGAGGATGTTCGAGAGGGCGTCGGGGCCTGACATTCCGGGACCGCTGCAAAGTTTTCCGGCGGATCGGCAAAGACCCGCGACGAGGCTCAGACTATCGAGAAGGCACAGAAGCTCAAACAAGGAGCCACACGATGCGAGCGTTCTCCTCTGCGATCTATAGCCTTGTCGTCTATGTCTTTTTCCTGGCGACGTTTGTTTACGCCATCGCCTTCGTAGGAAATTTTCTGGTCCCCAAGACCATCGACTCCGGCGTGGCGGGTGATCTTACAACGTCACTTCTGATCAACACCGGCCTTCTGGGCGTCTTCGCCGTCCAGCACAGCGTCATGGCGCGGCCGGGCTTCAAGCGCTGGTGGACCAGGATAGTGCCCAAGGAAATCGAGCGCTCGACCTATGTGCTGTTCGCCAGCGCAGCCCTCGCCCTCCTCCTCTGGCAATGGCGGCCGATGCCGCAACTGGTGTGGTCGGTAACCGATCCGATGGCCGCCGGCGCGATTACCGCGCTGATGTGGGCGGGCTGGGGCATCCTCCTGCTCTCGACCTACCTGATCAGCCACTTCCACCTGTTCGGCCTCACGCAGGGAATGACGCGACTGCTGAACCTGAAGGAAAAGCCCGGCAACTTCACGACGCCGCTGTTCTACAAATGGATCCGCCATCCGCTCTATTTCGGCTTCATCGTCGCCTTCTGGTCGGCGCCGCAGATGACGGTCGGGCATCTCTTCTTCGCGATCGCCTGCACCGCCTACATCTTCATCGGCATCTTCTTCGAGGAGCGCGACCTGACGCACGAATTCGGCGAGCGCTACCGCACCTACCAGCGCAGCGTCGGCATGATCATCCCCCGGTTGACGAAGGCGAAGGACGGCGCCGTCAAGAGCTGAAGACCAAGACCGTCACGCCTTAACGAAAACCGGCCGCCCGATCCCCTCAGGCGGCCGGTTCCGTTTTGTCGATCAGCAATTTACCTACGGCTTGGCCGGAGCGGCGGGCATGCCCGGCATAGGCGGCCGCCCCTTGGCCCCCTTGTGGAATTCGCAGCTGACCGCGGGATTGAAGGACGTGAACACGCCGTTCGGGTTGTCGCGATAGAGCCAGACATGTCGGTCATAGTGCGGCTCGAACATGTGCGCCTCGTCCAGCGGCGTCGCCGGATCATCCGCCATGAAGTCATATTCAACGCCGTAATAGCTCGGCGGCTTGGCGTTGCCTGCCGCTTCCCACGCCTTCTTGAAGGCAAGGTTCTCGACGCCGACCAGTTCGAACGATCCATCCTGCTTGGGCTCGTAAAGCAGCACGGTGGGCTTCAGGAAATCAATGTTGATGCCCGTGCCGTCGACGCGCGGATTCGGCGGCCCCGTCACGCCGGCGCTGGCCATGTTGACATAGTGCACGCCCATGGCGCCCGCTTCCTTCGGCTTGCCCATCATGTCCGCGGTCTCGCACAGATCCATCGGATCGCGCACATAGCCTTCGGCGAGGGCGACCTTGATGTCCTTGTACTTCTCCGTCGCAGCACGAACCTGATCGAGCGTCGGCTCGCCCGGGCCGGGCGCAGGTTCGGCCTTCGCGGCCGGCGCAGGCGCCGCCTCAGCCGGTTTGGTTGCTTCGGCTGTGCGTGCATCGCAGCCGCTCGCAGCGAGCAATGCAACAAGACTTGCAGCCGCAAGCGCGGCTTTGGTCATTCGTGTCATGATGTCAGTCCCCTCTAACGCGCCTCCCGCGCGGTATGGCGCGAAGAGAGCACCAAACCGAAAAACGGAACAGGGGCTACCGCACGGGAGCAAGACCCGCCGCGGCGCAGCTTCCCTGCGCGTAATGCCGACGGACGCGGCGGCATCGCACCCTGCACCGCGTGTGGCCTTAGCCGCGGAATCTGCCGTTCTTGTTGAAGCCGCGCGGAGGCAGGCGGCCGGACTGGGCGCGTTTGCCGATCCAGTTTTTCCAGTCGTCGGCGGACTGTTGCCGGCCGCCGCTGTCGATCCACGAGAAGCCGTCGGACTTGTTGAAGGTCTTGAGATCGACCAGGTGGCCGCCCTTGAAGGCCTGGATCTTCACGCCCTTGCCGCGCGCCATCTCGGGCAACTCGTCGGTCTTGAAGATGACCATCTTGCGGTTGTCGCCGATGGAGGCGGTCATGTCGCCTTCGATCTTCACGCAGGCGACGAGTTTTCCGTCGCCAACGTTCAGGATGATCTTGCCCTTGCGGGTGGATGAGACGAGTTCCGCGTCCGGCACGACGAAGCCATAGCCCGTGGACGACGCGACGATGCGCCTTGTCTTGTCTTGCGCCACGAACATCGCGGCGATGGTTTCGGATTCCGGCACTTCGAGGTTGAGGCGGATAGGCTCTCCATGCCCTCGCCCTCCCGGCAAGGAGCCTGCGCCAATGGTAAAGGCGCGGCCGCGGGAGGCCATGAGGATCAGCTTGTCCGTGGTCTGGCATTCGAGGGAGAGCGAGAGTTCGTCGCCCTCCTTGAACTTCACGTCGTCCAGCTTCTGGTTGTGGCCCTTGAGCGCGCGAATCCAGCCCTTCTCGGAGAACACGATCGTGACCGGCTCCTTCACGATCATGGCTTCGAGCGCGGCCTCGGTGTCGATCTCCTTAGCCGTTTCGAAGTTGGAGCGGCGCTTGCCCAGCTTGTTCTTCGGATCGAACAGTTCGCGCGCGGCTTTCAGCTGGCGCTTGACCTCCGTCCACTGACGGCCGGTGGAGGCGAGCAGCGACTCGATCTCTTTCTTCTCTTCCGACAATTCCTTGTGCTCGCGCCTGATCTCGATCTCTTCGAGCTTGCGCAACGCACGCAGGCGCATGTTGAGAATGGCTTCCACCTGGATATCCGACAGGCGGAACTTCTTCATCATGACGACCTTGGGATCATCCTCGTAGCGGATGATCCGGATGACTTCGTCGATGTTGAGATAGGCCTTCAGCAGGCCGTCCAACACTTCAAGGCGATGCTCGATCTTGCCGAGACGGTGCTTGTTGCGGCGGACGATCACCTCGCGGCGGTGATCGAGATAGCAGTTCAGGATCTCCTTGAGGCCCATCACCTTGGGCACGCCGTGATCCAGCACGTTGATGTTCACGGGGAAGCGCACTTCAAGCTCGCACTGC
>DASYKO010000596.1:0-21691 GCA_035995285.1 Hyphomonadaceae bacterium
ACTGAACCAGAAAGGTTGATGCCGAGCTGCTTGATGACCGAACGCTGCATCTCGACGAAGCGGACTTTCAGGGTGACCTGGTCCTTGCCCGCGATCGTCATCAGGTTGAGCAGGCTCTTCTCGTCCTTCGCATAGGTCTGCGCCAGCGCCATGATGCGGTCTGCGCCGACGAGGTTCGGCGCCTGGCCGGAGATGATGATCTTGCCGTTGACCGATTCGATTTCGATCTTGGCGCCCGGCACGTGCTTCTTGATGAGGCCGCGCAGCTGATCCATCCCGGCGACGCCGTCTGTGACGGAGATCTCGAGCACCTTCATCTGGCGGCCGGTGCGGTCGAGGAACACGATGTTGCTCTCGCCCGGCGACATGCCCATAACGGCCACGCGGCGGCGGTCGCGCGCGGTGATGTTGGCGATCGCAGGGTTGGCGATGATGACGTCGGCGATGTCGGTGTCGAACTCGATCATGTACGACTTGTTGACCGTGAGGGTCAGCGACTGGCTGATGTCAGGCGAGTTGGCCTGAGGCAGGTTCATCTGCTGGGCGGGAGCGCCGCTCAGCTGACTGTTCTGCTGCGCGAGAGCCGGTGCGCCGCTGCAGAGCGCAGCGGCGAGGCTCACGAGAACGAGGTTCCTGGAGACTGACATGAAAGACCTCAACCTGCCGGCGCCTTGGAGACGGTTTCGGTGCCGTAGCGATAGACGCGAACACCCTCGGCGCCGCTGCCCTGGGCCATGCCGTCGCGATAAACGCGGCCTGCGCCCGTTGCGCCCGAAGGCGACTGGATGTCTGCGATGGAGCGCAGCGAGAAAGAAAGATCGCCTGACTTCTTCGCCGTCGAGAGCAGGGATGAATCCGGCTGCGAAAGCTCGAGCGTGGCGCGCGTGCCGATGAGCACTGCCGCCTGCCCTTCCTTGGGCGGCGGGGCGTAGATGCCGTCGATCGCCAGCACCTTGACGTTCTGCATGATCATGTCCGAACGGACGCTCTGCTTCTCGGCGCCGTTGCTTTCGATTGCGCGCGTGAGGATCACGTCGATATGGTCGCTCGGCAGGATGAAGCCGCCGGCGGCTGTTTCAGGCGAGATGTCGATCGAGACAGCGCGCATGCCGGGGGTCAGCATCGCAGCCATGAAGCTCTGCTCGCCCGGATGGATGAGCTTGGACGCCGTGACGGGCTCGCCTTCGACGAGTTCGTCGCGCGCAACAGCGCCAACCATTTTCTCGAGCCCTTCGGCGTCAGCCTTCTTGTCGATGAAGACGCCGGTCGGGGTTGCTTCCGGCCAGTCCTGCCATTTCAGGTCGTCGGCGACGATGAACTTGCCCACGGGAATCGGAAGACGCGCGACGAGAATCTGCTTCGTCGGGACTTCCTTCTTGGGAGCTTCAACGGCGATCGCAGCTGCTGCGGGGGCCGGTGTCTGAGCTGAGCGTACGAGGAAGACGGCGGCGATAGCCGCCCCCGCCGCAACCAGCAGAATGATTAGTCGCACAGGCGACATGAAGGCACTCCAGCTTGGGATCCCACAACTTGGCAGGCATGGGGCCTGAACGGGCCCCTATCCTCGCTGGCACACTTCCATGAGCCCTCTAAAGGTTAGTTAAGACGCCGCTGGGAAGTGCGTTAACTTCCTTCGGCAAGCCAAAAGAATACGTTTTTCAGGCGATGAAGCCCGAGAAGGCCGAAGCGAGAAGTTGCGAATGGGGGGCGGCAAAGAGCCCGCCGATGGCAATCGCGACCGCATAAGGCGCGCCGGTCTCGGGAGAAAGAAGGCGCTTCGACCATTCGCGTTGCGGGTTCAGCTTCATCCGGCGCAGCGCGATCAGCACGAGGCCGAGAAGGCCTCCGGCTAGCGCCATCCAGAACACGAACGTCGTCATGCCGGGCAGGCCGACCCAAAGGGAGGCTGCCGCAATCACCTTCGCATCGCCCCCGCCGAAGATGTGGAGAAAGAAGAGGATGACGCACGCCAGGAGCGCCACGCCGCCGACGATCAGGTGCATTCCGATCTCTGGCGCCGAAAGGCCGGCGGCCATCGCTGCGGGAATGAAGGCGACCCCAAGCGCGATCGACACCCAGTTGGGAATCCACATCGTCGAGACGTCATGCCAGGCGGCAAACAGCAACAGAAGCGGAAACGCCAGGCAGAGAAGCGACGCGATCATCTTGGCCTCGAGAGGTGATGATCAGTGATTACACGAACAAGTTTGAGGAATGCTTGACGATAACAATATCCGACAAGAATTCGAACAGTAATCCGAAAACAAAGAAGCCGCGGGACGAGGTCCCGCGGCTTCCTGTTCTTGAGCCGGCCGGAGCCGGCTAAGCGACGCTTAGGTAGCGGCGCCTTTCTGCATTTCCGTGGCGACGTGGTTGAACGTCGCGTTGGCGCTCTGACCCAGCGAGGTCACGCCGCCGATGACGGCAACAGCGATGAGGGCGGCGATGAGGCCGTACTCGATCGCGGTCGCGCCGGATTTGTTCTTCAGGAACTTGATCACGTTTTTCATTTTCGCTTCTCCGCAATGCATGGCGTTTATTTGTAGTGCCATCTACGAAGTACCATCACCCGTAGTTGGTATGACGAGTTGTACATGAGCCAACTTAAGATGACGTGAAACGAAGCAGAAAGTTGCTGGTATTCGCGGTCACCTTTGCTTAACCAAGCAAGCGCGCATCGCCTCTATACTGCAGACGCCCATATATATGCGCGCGACGCGGTGATCTGCTGACTCTGTAGACTCCGCCGAGCTGCGCCCTGCCCTCGCCTGGCTGAACTGATGTGCTCTGCCTTAGCCATTCATTCAGCCTTGCTTCCTATCGTCTCAAAAGAATTTCGCGTGCGCATGACGCGCACTGGAGACGCCACATGGCTCTGAAACATCTTGCCGCCGCGATGGCCTTCGCACTCGCCGCCGCTCCCGCCGCGCTCGCCGACACCCCCTTCATGGTCAAGGTCGACCAGACGGTGGCCGTGAAGCTCGCCTCCCCCGCCAACAGTGTCGTCGTCGGCAACGCAACGGTCGTCGACGTCACCGTGCACGATGCGAACACACTCCTAATCACCGGCAAGGCGTTTGGCTCGACCAACGTGATGGTGCTCGACCGCTCCGGGAAAGCCATCTGGCAGACGGAACTGGCGGTCTCCGGCGCCTCGGACACGCAGCTGACCATTGTCCGCGCCGGCAACACCAACACCTATTCCTGCACCGACAAGTGCCGCGGCACGCCGTCCACCGGCGATGATCCGGCGTTCTTCAACAACGTCATGCAGACGGTGACGGGCAAGGAAGCCCAGGCCAAAGGCTCGGGCCAGTAGTCTCAGGCCAGCCGGGCCTATCAATATTCTGGATCTAGTGGGCGGGCGCTGCGGGTGTAGCGCCCTGTCCCTTTTCATCCGAGACTGGCTTCACCAGCAGCATCAGTCCGAGGCCGACGGCGAGCAGCAGCAGCACGGGCGAGAAGCCGATGCGCTGATCCCCGGACGTGCGCGTGGCAAATCCGATCAGGATCGGCCCGAGCCAAACGGTGGCGGAACTCGACAGCGCGTAAAGCCCAAAGAATTCCGACAACCGGTCCTTCGGCGCCAGCACGACCATCAGATAGCGGCTGGAGCTGATGCAAGCCGCCGCAGATGATGCGATGACGGCGACGAGGCCGAGATAGAAGAGATCCGCCATGGTGTTGAAGTACGGACCGGTGTGGACGACCGCGTCAGCGTTTTGGATCAGGCCATAGAGCAGCGAGGTCTGCGTGACGCTGAGGGCCACCACGACGCAGATGCACAGGATCACCAGTTCGAGGATGATCGCGCGCCGCGCGCCCATCGCCCGATCAATCGGACCAGCCGCGATGCCGCCGACTACGCCGAAGATCGACCCATAGATTCCGTAAAGCGCCGTCTCTGCAAAATCCCAGCCCAGCACGCCGGCCGTATAGACGCCGCCAAGCCCCAGCAGCGCGATCATGCCGTCGGCGTAGATCAGCCGCGCCACGAGGAACTTCATCGTGTTTGGATAGGCCTTGAAGAGGCCGATGATGTAGGCCCCGACCTTGAAGAACCGGCCGACCGGATCGAGCTTGCCCTGCTCGTTCTCGAAAAGCTTGCGTGCCGCCGCGCGCCAGGAGCCGCCCGGCGTGCCGCCATCCGGCATGAAGAGGAAGAACGGCAGCACCAGCGCCAGCATCCAGATCGCAACAAAGGGACCTGCGCCGCGCTGCAGAAGGAAACCGCTTTGCGCCGCGCCCAGCTGCGGCGCAGTCGTCACGACGACGACAAGCGCGGCAAGACACAAGGCCGACGAGAGCTGGCCGAGGCCGATGCCCATGCCGGAGATAGCCGCAAGCGACTTCGGCCTGCCGGCGGACTTCAGCATCGCGTTGTGCATCATCTCTGAATACGTGTAGCCGACGAAGCCGAGGATCAGGAACATCATCGTCCCCGTCACGCCGAGGCCGGCGTTCGTCGGATGGAAGACCGACTTGGAAGGATCAGCCGGATCCGGCACGGCGCCGGACATCGACCACCACAGGGCGGCGCCGCTGACCGCAATCATTGCGAGGAAGATGCCCATCACCGGCTTGCGCGCGCCGCCGCGGTCCATCATCGCGCCGAGGATCGGGGCCGTCAGCGCGCCGATGATGCCGGCCCACGTCGTGGCATCGGCCACAACCGCCTGCCCTTCGACTGAATCGCCGACGATGTACTGCGCGAAATAGGGCGGGAAAACGTAGGTGACGATCAGCATGTAGTAGGGGTTGCGGGCGAACTCGAAGAGCGCCCACGAGAATCCGGCGGGGGCAAACATGCCGCCCACGCGCTTATCGGGAACGGGTTTGTCAGAGCTTCCGTCCGGAACAGTCGCCCGGCTGGTCGAGTCCGTCATGATTGCTCCCCAGCCCGCAAGCGGCTGGTCTTGATAGAGATAATGGCGCGTTTCCCAACCCTGTCGATTCACGAGTGCGCGGATTCGGTGGAGAGGCAAACTCTTTCGGAAAAACAGTCCAGCCGGTCGGTAATTTCCCCAGCCGCCGCTGCGTCGCCTGACGGTGTTAGCGGCCAAACGTAGCGGCGGGTTTCACCTGAAAGGCGGCTCGTCGAACGAGCGCAGCTTGCGTGAGTGCAGCGCAGCACTGCCGGCCTTGGCGAGACCTTCCATGGTCTCGATGCCAATGCGGATGTGCTCGCCGATTGCGCGCTCGTAGAACCGGTTGGCTGCCCCAGGCAGCTTGATCTCGCCATGTAGCGGCTTGTCGGACACGCACAGGAGAACGCCATAGGGCACGCGCATGCGATAGCCATTGGCGGCGATGGTGGCGCTTTCCATGTCGATGGCGATGGCGCGCGACTGGTTGAAGCGGCGGCGGTTGCCGGTAAAGCGCAACTCCCAGTTACGGTCGTCGGTCGTGACCACGGTTCCGGTGCGCAGGCGGCGCTTGAGAGCTTCGGTTTCCTCGCCCGTCACCCGCTCGGCGGCTTCCTGCAGGGCAACCTGCACCTCGGCGATCGGCGGCACGGGGATGGACGGCGGCAAGACAGTGTCCAGCACATGGTCGTCGCGCAGATAGGCGTGGGCGAGGACGTAGTCCCCAATACGCTGCGAATGGCGCAGGCCGCCGCAATGGCCGACCATGATCCAGCATTCCGGCCGCATGACCGCCAGGTGATCCGTGATCGTCTTTGCGTTCGACGGCCCGACGCCGATATTCACGAGCGTGATGCCCGTCCGGTCATTCGCCATCAGGTGGTAGGCCGGCATCTGGTGGCGCCGCCAAGGTCCTTCGGCCACGAGCTGCGCGCCGTTCTTGGTCTTGGCGTCGACGATGATGCCGCCCGGCGCCGAAAGCTGGGTATACGGCCCCTTCTCCTTGATCCTCGCCGCCGCCCATTCGACGAAGTGGTCAACGTATCTGTGGTAGTTGGTGAAGAGGATGTAGCGCTGGAAGTGCTCGAACGGCGTGCCGGTGTAGTGCTTGAGGCGCTGCAATGAGAAATCGACACGCGGCGCGTCGAACAGCGCCAGCGGCATCACGCCTTCTTCGCTGGCCCAGATCTCTCCGTCTGCAACTTCATCGCCGATATTCTGCAGGCCAGGCACCGGGAACCAGCGCGCGAACTCCGCCGGCGGCAGCGCCTCTGCGTCGATGTTCTGGGCGTGCTCGAGCACGTAAGGATACGGAATCTCCGACTTCGAGACGCCGACGTCCAGCTCCACGGGATAATCCGCCACGATGTGGTTGAGCTGTTCGAGCAGATAGGTGCGGAAGAACTGCGGCTGCGTCAGCGTGATGGCGTAATGCCCCTCCTCCGACAGCTTGGCGAAGGCGCGCGATAGCGGCGGCGGCGGGCCGCTCGGATCGTCATAGTGCAGCTTGAGGACCGGATAGCAGAAATCGCCGCGCTGGCGGGATTTGGCGTCGGGAACCTCGCCCTTGGTCACGAAGGCTTCGAGCGCCTTGCGCAGCCGGCCGGCCGCCGCTTCGTAAAGCTCGGTCGCCTTGTCGATTGCCTGTTCTGGTGTGAGCTTCCCCGTCATCTCGGAAGAATGGAGATTGCGGCCCCCGGCGTCAATTCGCCGGAGGTGACGGTTTTGTCGCGGGTTTCCGAAGCGCAGGCTTCAAAGGCTGGGAAGCCTAGCCCCCGAACCGTTCCAGGATCTTGTCCACAACCTTGAGGGCGATCTGCGGCCGCCGGGCAATGAGCAGGCCGAAGCCCGACACCAGTACGATGGCGGCGATCGGCCGTTCCTGGATGATCTTCTTGGCCGCTTCCATCGGCAGGTCGACCAGGGCGAGGGCCGCGTTGGAAGCGTGCTCGCTGTCCTCATCGTCATTGCCCTTCATCCGTTCAGGCTGGACGCCGACCCACATGGCGATGGCGGCGATGGCGAAGAACCCTACCGCGGTGATCGCAAGCGCTGCGGGCCATGGCAGCCAGATCGCGATCGTCGCCGCGCCGGCGGCAGCCAGCGTGAAGGTGCCGGCAAGTGCAAGCAAGCTTGCAGCGCCCGCAGCGACTGCAACGCCCTTCGCGCGGTTCAGGATCGTCCAGATCACGGCAGGCCCCCGTTGGCCCCTTACTCAACACTCCGCCTGAGCGGCATCCGCCTAGCGGCGGTTTGAGGTCAGGGCTGCGAGAATGAAACCGGCGGCGAGCGCGATGCCGACGGCGGCGAAGGGATGCTCGCGGACTTTGTCCTCGATGACATCCTTGTATTCCTCGGCCTGACGCACGCCGGTGTCGGCAAGGCCGCGGGCGCGGTCAGCCGCACGCTTGGCCTCGTCGGTCGCAATCTGGCCCGTGTCCTTGAGCAGGGCGGCCAGGTCAGCGCGCAGGGCCTTCATATCGTTCTTGAGCGCGTCGAAATCGGTTTTCATCGCGGCGGCGCCTGGTGCGCCATTGCCGCCTGGAGTCGTGGTGGACGACATAGGGGTCTCCCGGGGGCCCATCGGGGCCGTGAAAAGCAGCGACGCCACCATATAGCGTCGCCCCTTCATATAGCGTTTCCGCGGCCCATAAATATGGCCGTTGACGTTAATCCCTGAAAACCATGCAGGATCAGCGCCGCAGCTCGCCTGCAGCGGGAAACGTAAACCATACCGGGGAGTTCGGGTTGCCGAAGGTTACTTCGCGCGAGTTATTCGGCGGCGACCTTCTTCTGCATCTTGTCGAAGTTCGACCAGACGCCCTCGGCGCCGTGCCAGTCGCCGCCCGTTGCGCCCTTGGAATACTCTGTCGCGCGCTGTTCGAAGAAGTTGGCGTGCTCGACGCCGTTGAGGATCTCCGACAGCCAGGGGATCGGGTGCTCCTTCACGCCATAGATCGGCTGAAGCTTGAGCTGGCCCATCCGCCAGTCGGCGATGTAGCGAATGTACTTCTTGATGTCGTCGGGCGTCATCCCCTGCACCGGGCCCATCGAGAAGGCGAGATCGATGAAGTTGTCCTCGAGGCGAACTACGGTCTGGCAGCAATCGGCGATATCGTCCTTCACCGTCTTGGTCAGCGCATCGGTCTCGGCCGCGAACGAGTGGAACATGCGCATCATGCCTTCGCAGTGCAGGCTTTCATCCCGCACCGACCAAGACACGATCTGCCCCATGCCCTTCATCTTGTTCTGGCGCGGGAAGTTCATCAGCATCGCGAACGAGGCAAAGAGCTGCAGCCCCTCGGTGAAGGCGCCGAACATGGCGACCGTGCGCAGGATATCGGCGTCCGTCTCGACCCCGAATTTCTGCATGTAGTCGTGCTTATCCTTCATCTCCTTGAACTGGGTGAAGGCCGAGAACTCGGTGTCGGGCATGCCGATGGTCTCGAGCAGCAGCGCGTAGGCCGCGATGTGCACCGTCTCCATGTTGGAGAACGCGGCGAGCATCATCTTGATCTCGGTCGGTTTGAAGACGCGGCTGTAGCGCTCCATGTAGTTGTCGTTCACCTCGACATCGGACTGGGTGAAGAAACGGAAGATCTGCGTGAGCAACGCGCGCTCGCTGTCATCCAGCTTGGAGGCCCAGTCCTTCACGTCCTCGCCGAGCGGGACTTCCTCCGGCATCCAGTGGATCTGCTGCTGGCGCTTCCAGAAATCATAGGCCCACGGATAGCGGAACGGCTTGTAGGAGTGCGACGGCGTCAGCAGGCCGGGACGCGCACTGAGAATCGCCGACCCCTTGGACTTGCTTGCGTCGGACATCGAATTCTCCAGCCAGATCGTAGAAACGGAACCGCTCTCGGACAGCTGCTTTGAACGGGTAGGCACCATATCTGGCGCCCGAACGCGTGGACAACAACTATATGTTGACGGACAAGGGTTGACGAAACGCTACGCCGCCGAACCGGGTCCGAGTCTGTCACAACGGGAGTCCGAGGCCAGAACCGAAGCTGCCTTCTCCACAATCAATTGGGGTCCCGATCGCCGCAGGGCGAGTCCGAACGCCGCACGCGCCGCAGCGGCGCCCTACTCTCTTTGATCCAACAAATTGTCATTCCGGGCGAAGCGAAGCGGAGACCTGGAACCGTGAGCGCCGGCGCCAAAGGCGCGATTTGGTCCGGGGAGTGAGCAGCGGTCCCGAAAGGACGAATTGATCCTGCGGATCAATTCGAGCGCACGCACGCCCGGCAGGGCATCGAGGAGCGAACGCCCCGGCAGGGGCTGGCCATATCCGCGACTGTCTCAACAGCGTTTGCCGCGACACCTGCCGAAGTCGCCCCTGGATTCCGGACAACGCCTTCGGCGTTTCCGGAATGACAGCGAAAAGGGAGGCCCCAAAAGCAAAAGGGCCGCCCCTTGCCGGAGCGGCCCTTTGAATTCTGTGGTTCGAACCAGCCCTAGTGGCGGATCGAGTAGGTGAAGGCCGCGAAGTGATCCTTGCGGCGGACGTCGTGGTCGCCTGTGATGTCGTTGAAGGACAGCTTGCGCTCGATGACGCCGAGCGACATCTGCGCGCCCTTGGAGGTCGTCCAGGCGATGCCCGCCTGCTTGTCGCCGACGGTGGCTTGGTCGCGCAGCGTGAGGCCGTCCATCGCCTTGCGGTCAGCCATGTTGTAGATCAGCGCTTCATTGTCGGCGCCGACGAAGAAATACCACGAGGGCGCCGGGGCGCTGGTGCCGCGCTGGTCGCGGTCATCGAGGCGCGGGCCGACGCGGAATTCAGCGCCGGTACGAGCGATGCCCATGCCTGCGCGGTCGCGCTGGATCTGGGCGCGCGGCGTGATCGACACGTCCATGCCGAGGCCAGTCTTTTCGCCGGCGGCCGAGAAGGACATTTCGGCCGACCACATGTCGCCGCGCTGGGCGCGCAGGGGCTGCGGCGTTGCAAGGTCGAGCGCCTTGAACTGCCCGGCCTCCATAGGCCGCGAGAAATTGTTCGGGCTGAAATCGGTGCCGACTTTCAGCGGCAGGCGAAATTCATTTTCCGGGGTGGTTGCAAAGATCGAATCGAACCCCGAATTGGAGCTCTGGAAGTTCATTCCGCTCTCGCCCTGCACGGGCTGAACCGGGGTCATGGAGATGACCGTCGTATCGGAATCTTCCGGGGGCGCCGTGCAACCGAGGCACGACATGACGAGAAAACTACCTGCAAGACTGGCAATCATTTTAACTGCTCGTCCCTGACACCAAGAAGTCCCCGAGCCTGTGCTCGTCACCTTACCAAACCCATAACGGGATCGATAAGATTGAGTTCCAGCCCCACCCTAAAGTCCTTCGGCCAGCGTAAAGTTTAAGACAAAATTGACCGTTGGACAACCGAGGCTTGGACCTTGATCCACAATGCAAAAGGCGGCCCGGAGGCCGCCTTTTTTAGTGTGCGCCGCAGCAAAAGGGATGAATCCCTACTGACAGGCGAGACATTCCTCGTAATCGGTCTTGCCCCGGCCCATGTCGAGCGTCGCCGCCGATCGGTCCGAGCCGGCAAAGCCCGCGCGCTGTATCGATTTGGAACGGCAATAGTAAAGAGACTTGAGCCCCTTCTCCCATGCCGTCCAGTGCAGCATGTGCAGGTCCCACTTATCGATGTCGGCCGAAAGGAACAGATTCAGCGACTGCGACTGGCAGATATAGGGCGTGCGGTCGGCCGCCAGTTCGATCACCCAGCGCTGGTCGATCTCGAAGGCGGTGCGGAACACCAGCTTCTCGTGCTCGCCCAGGAAGTCGAGGTGCTGGACCGAACCTTCATGCTCCAGGATCGAGGCCCATGTGCCCGGCGTGTTGTTGCCGGTCTTTTCCAGCGCCGCTTCGAGGTAGGGGTTCTTGACCGAGAACGAGCCCGACAGCGTCTTGTGCGTGTAGATGTTCGCCGGGATCGGCTCGATGCCGGCTGACGTGCCGCCGCAGATGATCGAGATCGACGCCGTCGGCGCGATCGCCAGCTTGTGGGAGAAGCGCGCCATCACTCCGCAGTCGGCGGCGTCTGGGCATGCGCCCCGCTCTTTCGCCAGCTTCACCGAGGCCGCATCCGAGCCGCGGCGCAGGTGCTTGAACATCACATTGTTCCAGGCTTTCGCCGTGGCCGATTCCATCGCCACGCCCTGCGATTGCAGGAAGGAGTGGAAGCCCATGAGGCCAAGGCCGACCGAGCGCTCGCGCTGAGCCGAATAGACCGCGCGGTGCATTTCCGGCGGAGCGCGCTTGATGAAGTCTTCGAGCACGTTGTCGAGGAAGCGGAACACGTCCTCGATGAAGAGCTCATTGCCCTTCCACTCCAGGAACTTCTCGGCGTTGACCGAGGAGAGGCAGCACACAGCCGTGCGGTCTTGCCCGAGGTGATCGAGCCCGGTGTGGAGCATGATCTCCGAGCACAGGTTCGACTGGCGCACCTTGAAGCCGAGCTGCTTCTGGTGAGCCGGCATCGCGTTGTTCACGGTGTCGGAGAAGATGAGATAGGGCTCGCCCGTCGCCATGCGCAGTTCGAGAATTTTCTGCCACAGCTTGCGCGCGTTCACTTCCTTCACCGGCAGCATCGACTTCGGCGATTTCAGTTGGAAGCTCGCGTCCTGCTTCACCGCCTCCATGAATTCGTCGGAAATGTTGATGCCGTGGTGGAGGTTCAGCGACTTGCGGTTGAAGTCGCCCGCCGGTTTGCGGATCTCCAGGAACTCCTCGATCTCCGGGTGGTGGATGTCGAGATAGCAGGCGGCCGAGCCGCGGCGCAGCGAGCCCTGCGAAATCGCGAGCGTGAGCGAATCCATCACGCGGATGAAGGGAATGATGCCCGAGGTCTGCCCGTTCTGACCGACCTTCTCGCCGATCGAGCGCACATTGCCCCAGTAGGTGCCGATGCCGCCGCCATTGGAGGCAAGCCAGACGTTCTCGTTCCAGGTCTCGACGATGCCGTCGAGCGAGTCGGAGACGCCATTCAGGAAGCAGGAGATCGGCAGGCCGCGGTCCGCCCCGCCATTCGACAGCACAGGTGTCGCCGGCATGAACCAGAGCTTTGAAATGTAGTCATAAATCCGTTGCGCGTGCTCGGCATCATCCGAATAGGCCGTCGCGACTCGGGCAAACATGTCCTGATAGGTCTCGCCGGGAAGAACGTAACGGTCATCCAGCGTCTTCTTCCCGAAGTCCGTCAGGAGCACGTCCCGGCTGGGGTCCGTCTGGACCTTGGTGACGACCCTCAGGTTGGTGCTATTCGCCCTGGGCTTCCCACGGCGGGCGGCAACTTTGTCTTCGAGGGTGAGGGTAGCGGCGTCAGCGGTCATAGAGTTTCCCGAGATAGGCCAATAGGTTAACGCGCTGCGGTGGCTGGGAGAACCCAACTGATTGGTGCCTGCGCCAGCCCCGACGCTACATATAGTGTCGTCATAGTCCTAATGGACCGTCAACAGGTCGTGGCCGGGATTCTTTTCTCTTATCCACCGGAGAGAAATTAACCCGTTTAAGCCTCGTTAACCATTGACGCTGCATACGCCCCGCTCCGGTCGACTCGGGCCGCGCCGAGCGCCTCTGGAATGCTGAAAAACAGCGATTTCCACGGCCGGCGCGGCCCGGTCGATCAGGTGCTCCCCGAGGCTCCCGGAAACCTGTTGATCCCGCCAGCGGCGAAATGCGCAGGGCGACTCGCCTAGGTGGCGAACGCATCCGGTCGCACTCCCTGAGTGCCGAACTATGCACGCGCTGGTGCTGCACAGCATTCACACTGAGGAATGCGCCGCACCTTGCAGCACGTGTCGTAGAACCCGTCAGTTACTCCGAAAATTTCCCTGCAGAGTTTTCGACACCGTAGATGCTGGTGCAGCTCCCAAGGAAAAAGTAGTTCTCGGGCATATGCCCAGGCGTGCTCTTCTGGATCTTCAAATCTTTCGACACGGCATGACTCGGGAACCTCCCGAACGGTTCGTGCCGTGTGGAAAAGAACGTGTCCCAACTCGTGTGCATGGATCGATCGAGCGCGAGGCTCGTCGCTTTCCAGTCCCAGCCGCAATTTCTCATCGAAGATCATGTGCCGACACCACGTCTCGGTCACGGCATGCGCACCGAGCAGTCGAGTATCCTTAGCCGACGCGTATTCAAGCGTCGTGTCGTCTCCCAAGCCGTATGAAATATACTCCGCAAGCTTGAAACGCCCGCGTTTGTCGACAAAAGATCGACCGTACAACCCCTCGCGAGCGCGGGTTTTTCGGGCCGCATCCTTGATTTCTGGAAAGTAGAGAGGATCAGCTAGGATAGCCGTGGAGCGCATCTCAGCGAAATTGAGGAGCAATTGCCTGTGATCGCGTTGAGCTGCGCGACGAACGCGAATTTTAGTCACGACGGCACCCTTTCCGATGAGGGCGGATCCAAGCCGGCACGTTCCGCAATCGCTCGCTTTACCGCCTCTTGAAGAGCGTTCTTTTCGACCTCGGCGAGATGCTCAGCGAGTTTCCATACTTCTGAATCACAGTCCCCGAATTGTGAGGCGACGCGGGTCACAAATTCCAATGTGAGCGGACTTTTCCCGTTCTCGATCTTTGACAAATAGGTGTGCTGATAGCCGAGAACTTCACACATCTTTCCTTGCGTTAGATCGTGTGAAGCCCGGATTCGCCTCAGCAATGCGCGGATGGGAAGCGCTGTGTCTTTGTCTGAGCGCGTTTCGTCTGGGCTGTGTGTAACCACCTGGTTTTTCATTTGGACGCCACCTCACTTGACTGAACTGCACAAGTAAACGTGAAGTCCCCGCTACCCGTCTTGATCGAGCAAATACTTGCTTGATTTAAAAGATACACGGCGAGCAACAGTGCTGAGGCGACTACGGCTGTCCAGATACCTACCGTGATCTTATGCTCAACAATGAGCTTGATGGGGGAGGGAGGGGGATCGGAGGGCGGCTTGTCAACATGTTGCGTCATTGGGGACCTCCACGTCTATATCTTGAACGTGAGAGATTCGCCCCAGGCAGTCAAACTATTTTTGACTTGAAATGGAAAAGTCTTTCGGCTGGATGGTGCCGGCCAGCGGCCAGTCGGTGTCGCGCGACGCGCTTCAGGGTCATTTCGAAGATCATGACGTCTTGGCCGCCAGCTTTCGGCACGCGGGTTCCGACCTCGTGCCAGATGCCGTCCTTGAGAGTGATGTCGTAGTGGACGGTCAGCTGCGGGCCGGCAGGGACTTCCCAGGCAAAGCCGGTGGGTGTGATCGACCAGGGGAAAGTGCCGGACTGGCCGCCTGTATAGCCGCGCAACTCTTACGTCTTCGCATCCACATTGTAGGAGAGCACGCCGAAGGCGTTGAAGCTGAGCGAACCGTCGGCCTCATAGCCCCTGCCCTCGATCACGCGAAGCCCGCCATCGAGCATCGGCCCCATCCGCTCGGTCTGCGTGATCTCGTGCCACGTCCCGTCATTGCGCAGCGACTTCGCCGGCCCGCGCCACACGCCATGGACCTCCGCCAGCTTCGCCATCGCCTCGGTCTGCGCCTTGAGCCTCGCCGCCGGATCATAGCCCTGCGCCATCGCCGGCGCGGCCGTCGCCATGCCCATCAGCACCGCAAGCATCATCCCATGCATCACGCCGCGCATGACCAACCTCCCAAAGCTATTGGAAAGTACTTTTCATTAGAAAGTTTGATTGTCAATCCTGAGATGCAGCGTGGTCGCGCCTGACGAGAATCCCTTGTCTGCCGGACCCGTCTACCCGCTTGCGTCGCCAAGCGCCTGTTCGATGGACCTGCGCGCAATACCCGACAGCGTCGCATCGCTGTCCCGGTAGTAGGCGAGCGCGATCACGCCGAATGACAGGGCCCAGCAGCGGCCGCGCGACCAGGCGTCGTCGTCCGCAGCCTCGATGACGTTTAGCGCGTCTCGAAACGCTGCGCGGCCTTCTGCGCCAAGCACCGTCCACGCCGCCATGAGATCGCAGGCCGGATCGCCAACGCCGAGGCCGCCGAAATCTATCACGCCGCTGATGCGCCTGTCCTGCACCAGTATGTTGCCCGGATGAAGATCGCCGTGGATCCATTTCGGCGGTCCGCTCCACGCCGGCGTGTGCAGCGCTTGCTCCCACGTCACCGTGAGTTCGTCTGCCTCGAACATGTCGACGAGCTTCACAATCGCTGCGCGCGTAGATCGGTCACGCTGCGCCAAGGGAACGCCTCTGAAGAAATTGTGCGGACCGGGCGCCGGACCGCCCGCCGCATCGATCCGATGCAGCGCGCCGATGAAGGGCGCCAGATCGCGGGCTGCGGCGATCTCATCGAACGGAGCGGCGAATGCAGCCTCGCCTTCGATCCAGCCGCAGATGGACCAGCTCCATGGATAGCCCTCGCCCGGCCGTCCCGCGGCGATCGGCGCGGGGATCGCCAGCGGCAGGCTGCGCTGAAGACCCGGCAGGAAGCGCTGTTCCTTTTCCACCTGTTCGGCGGCCGACGGACGCCGCGGCAGGCGCACGGCCATGTCCGCTCCGAGCCGGAAGACGGCATTGTCCGTCCCGCCCGCAGGGACACGCACAAGCGGCAGGTCCTTCCATTGCGGGAACTGGCTTGCGACCAGGCGCCGGGCCAGCGCCTCGCCGATCCCGATCTCATCTTCGTGCAGCTTTCCCGCCATGCCGCGTCTTATCACATCGTTCCGGTCACTACGCCCAGTCACCTTCGGGGGCGTCTCGACGATGACTCTGACGCGGTGATAGCGTCCGGCAAGGTCAGGAGATTTTCATGTCGCACGGGATGAAGCTTGCTGCGCTTACGGCCGCGATGATTGCCGGGCTGTGCGCGGCATCGACGGCGCAGCAACCGGCGCCGGCGGCAGACACCGTCATCCAGGCCGGGCGGCTTCTGGCCGATCCTGCGAACGGTCGCGTACTCAACGAGCAGAGCATCCTCGTGCGCGGCGGGCGTATCGTTTCCATCACAGCGGGGTATTCGAGCCCGGGCGGCGTTGCCATCGTCAACCTGCGCGACAGCTTCGTGTTGCCGGGCCTCATCGACAGCCATGTCCACCTGACCGGAGAACAGGGGCCAGACACAAGGATCAACCAGTTCCTCAAGACCAGCGCGGACGAAGCGATCGACGGGGCGGGAAATGCGCTCAAGACGCTGAACGCCGGCTTCACCACCGTGGCCGATCTCGGCGGAGATCCCCAGGCGGTGCTCGCTCTGCGCAATGGGACCGCCCGCGGCGTGATCCCGGGCCCGCGCATCATTGCGAGTGCAGGCGCGATCAGCGTGCATGGCGGCCATGGCGACGCCAACGGCATGCCGCGCGAACTCGCCGACGTGCTGCGCAGCCCGGGCGTGTGTTCCGGCGCGGATGATTGCCGGCGGGCGGTGCGTGAACGAGTCCGGGATGGGGCGGACATTATCAAGGTGGCGGCGACAGGCGGCGTGCTCTCGCAGACCGCTGCCGGCCTGGCGCAGCAGTTCACTGACGAGGAGCTGAAGGCGATCGTCGGCGCCGCCCATTCCATGGGCCGCAAGGTGACGGCGCACGCGCATGGCGTCGACGGCATCAACTCCTTCCTGCGCGCAGGCGGGGATTCGATCGAGCACGGATCGTTCGCCGACGCCGAGAGCGCGCGGCTGTTCAAGGAAAAGGGCGCCTGGCTGATTCCCACCCTCCTCGCCGGCGACTTTGTCGTGCGCGAGAGCGACAAGCCAAATTCGTTCCTTTCGCCCGAGCAGCAGAAGAAGGCGCGCGAGGCGGGCCCAAGGCTGATCGACATGGCGCGGCGGATGCGCCTCGCCGGCGTCAAGATCGCGTTCGGCACGGACACCGGCGTTTCCGCCCATGGCGACAATGCCCAGGAGTTCGCGCTTCTTGTGAAAGCTGGCTTCACGCCGCTGGAGGCGATCCGCACCGCCACCGTAGCCGCCGCCGAGCACCTGAACCTGTCAGCCGAGATCGGCTCGATCACAGCGGGCAAGGCTGCGGACATCATCGCCGTGAAAGGCGATCCCACCAGCAATGTGCGCCTGCTCGAAACCGTCTCCTTCGTGATGAAGGGCGGGAAAGTCTACAAGCAGCAGTAGAAGCATAGTCCGCATCAGTCTGCTGCTCTGGACGGTTGGGTTTCTCGTTGGCGCGACAACCCACGCGATCACTCTGTTCACTGTAGGGTGGATGGCCCAGGAGCACGCGCCGCCCTGGATGAACGTTTACTGGACAAGTCTGGCGCTATTCGACCCGTTGACCGTCATCCTGCTGTGGACGCGGCGGCGCTACGGCGTCTGGCTCGGCATTGCCGTGATGGTCACGGATGTTGCGATCAACTCCTACGCGGCCTACGGCCTCGGGTTCAGCGGCTTTGGTTTATTCCTGCAACTGCAGTCACTGTTCGGCGGTTTTGTCCTGGGATCAGCAGCGCTGCTTCTGAGAAACGCCTAGCCCTGCCCGGATAGTGAGCAAGCCGCTCCCTATTTCGCCGGCAACGCACCGGCCGCGGGCCAGGTGCTGGCGCGCTGGCGCTTCACACTGATCGACAGATAGGTCTCTGGCTTGTCGGCGCCTGACTTCGAGGAAGGCATACGCGTGGCGGTCTCGGTCCATACGCCATTCTTCACCGCAATCTCATAGCGCGTGGAGACCTTTCCGCCGCTCTCGATCTGCCAGGTAAGACCGCTCGCCGTGGCGCTCACCTCATAGTCGCGCGCGCTGCCATTCTGGTAGGAGCGCATCTCGTAGGTCTTCCTGTCCGGATTGAAGGAGATGATGCGCAGCGCATCGAACGACATATGCCCATCCGCTTCATAGCTGCGCACTTCAAGCATGCGCATCGCGCCATCGAGCATTGCTCCTGCCCGCACCGTTTGCGTCATCGACACGCTTCCGGTCTTGCGCACCGTCTTCGCCGTGCCGCGCCATTCGCCATCGAGGAAGGCCAGAGCCTTCATCGCATCCTGCTGCGCCTGCACCCGCTTCGATGGCTCGCGACCTGTGGCGGCAGATGCAGCAGCCGCCACCACCTTCACAGGCTTGGCGGCTGGTTTTGCCTGCGGATCCGCCCAAGCCGAGCCAGCCGCCAGAACCATCGTCGCAAGAAGAGCTAAGCGCATCCCGTCCCTCCAACCCATGCGGTATGCAGCTATGTTCTCCCTTTGTTCTTTGGAGTCAAGCGGCCTTTTTCAAAAATGGAAAAGCAGGTTGTGGAAAAAATGGCGGCGCTTTGCGAGCACGTCCGCACGACACGTCTGATGGTATGCGCGCCGAAGTCTCGTCTCAGAGATTGAGCAACGTCGGGTCTCCGCCCTGCGCGGCGATGTTCACTGTCACCGTGCGCTCGGTTGCAAACCTCGCCACATAGTGCGGCCCTCCGGCTTTCGGCCCCGTGCCCGACAATCCCATGCCGCCGAACGGCTGCACGCCGACGACTGCGCCGATGATCGAGCGGTTGACGTAGACATTGCCGGCCCTGACCGCCGCTTTCACTTTCTCGGCGAAGCCTTCGAGACGCGAGTGCACGCCGAGGGTGAGGCCATAACCTTTGGCGGAGAGTTCCGCGCCGACGTTTTCAATATCGTCTGGATCGTAGCGGATCACATGCAGGATCGGCCCGAACACTTCCTTGTCGATCAAGGAGAGCGACGGCAGCTCAACGATGGCCGGGGCAAAGAATGTCCCCTTGTCCTTGAGCTGGCCGATATCGGCTTGCGTGATCTTCACCGCCCGCGGACGGATGGCGGCGAGGTGCTTGAGCAGAGTGTCCCGCGCCTCGGCATCAATGATGGGCCCGACATCGGTTGCAGGATCGGCAGGATCGCCGAGCGTGAGCACGTCGAGCGCGCCCTTCAGCATCTCGACAATGTCGTCCGCAGTTTCGTGTGGGAGAAACAGGATGCGTAGAGCTGAACACCTTTGACCTGCCGAGCGCATGGCGGACATGACCACATCGTCCACCACCTGCTCCTTCAGCGCCGTGGTGTCACAGAACATCGCGTTGAGCCCGCCGGTCTCCGCGATCAGCGGCGGAATGGCCGTGTCTTTTCCGGCGAGCGTGCGGTTGATGATGCGTGCGACTTCCGTAGAGCCGGTGAAGGCGACGCCTCCACAGCGCGGATCCGCCGTGAGCCTGCCGCCAACCTTGCCGTCTCCCGGCAGGAGATGCAGCGCGTCCACCGGCAGCCCTGCCGAATGGAACAGCTTCACCGCCTCATGCGCGATCAGCGGCGTCTGTTCCGCAGGCTTGGCCAGCACCGTGTTGCCCGCGGCCAGCGCCGCAGCAATCTGGCCGGTGAAGATGGCGAGCGGGAAGTTCCATGGGGATATGCAGACGAACACCCCACGGCCCATCAGTTCCAGCGCATTGGTCTCGCCTGCAGGTCCCGGCAGCGGCGACGGCCCCGCAAACTTCACTGCAGCTTCGAGCGCATAGTAGCGGCAGAAGTCGACGGCCTCGCGAACCTCGGCGATGCAATCGTCCAGCGTCTTGCCGCCTTCGCGGGATAGGATGGCAATCAGCCGGTCCATCTCCTGCTCAAGGGCATCGGCCATGGCGTTGAGCAGGTCTGCCCGCTTGGCGCCGCCGACGGCGTTCCAGGCAGGCTGGAAGGCTGAAGCAGCAGCATAAGCCGCATCGATGTCTTCATTCGTCGACTGGATGACGCGGCCAACAACGTGCGCGCTGTTGGCAGGCGAACGCACATACTCGGCCACACCGCGCGGCGAGGCCCCAGCGACAATCGGTGCAGCATCGATCTGTCCTGCCGCATCAAGCTGTTTCACCGCAGCGCCGATGCGCTCACGGTTGGCCTTCTGCGAGAGGTCGAGACCCTTCGAATTCTCCCGCTCGGGACCATAGAGCTGCGGCGGCGATGGAATGCGCGGATGGCGTTTGGGCGAGGCCTGCACCAGTGTGAAGGGATCGGCGGCGATACGCTCTGCGGGCACGTCCTCGTCGAGGAAGGAGTGGACGAAGGAGGTGTTGGCGCCGTTCTCCAGCAGGCGGCGCACGAGATAGGGCAACAAATCCTGGTGCGCCCCGACCGGCGCATAGACCCGCACGCGCCGCTCTTTCCCTGCCGCACGATAGAGCGCCCCGCCCATGCCGTGCAGGCGCTGGAATTCATAGTCGTTGCGCCCCGCCCGCCGCGCCATCAGCTCGACGGCTGCCAGCGAGTGCGCATTATGCGTCGCAAACTGCGGGTAGATGTTCGGCCCCTCGGCGAACAGCGCATTGGCGCACGTCAGATACGACACATCCGTCGCCTGCTTGGTGGTGTAGACGGGATAGTCGCTCTGCCCGTCGACTTGGGCGCGCTTGACCTCGCTATCCCAGTAGGCGCCCTTCACCAGCCGCACCATCAGCCGCCGGTTGGATGTCCGCGACAGCTGCCCCAGCCAGCCGATCACATCTTCGGCCCGCTTCTGATAGGCCTGCACCGCAAGGCCAAGGCCGGTCCACTTGCCGAGATCAGGCTCTCGCGCGAGCCGGTCCAGCAGTTCGAGTGAAAGGACCAGCCGGTCTGCCTCCTCCGCATCCAGCGTGAAGTTGATGTTGGCGGCAGCCGCCTTCTTCGCCAGCTCCAGCACCTGCGGATAAAGCTCGCGATGGATACGCTCGCCCTGCACGGCGCGATAGGCCGGATGCAGCGCCGAGAGCTTCACGGAAATGCCGTCAGCCGTTTCAGGATTCGCGCCCGTCTTCGCCGCCCGCACCTCCCCGATCGCATCGGCATAGCTCTGCCAGTAGCGCTTGGCGTCGGCCATCGTCCGCGCGCCTTCGCCCAGCATGTCGTAGGAGTGCGAGCCAGCCTCATTCTTCTTTATCCCGCGCTGGCCGCGCTTGATCGCTTCCTTGATGGTGCGGCCCATCACGAACTGCTCGCCCATGATGCGCATGGCCTGCATCATGGCGGCACGGATGACAGGCTCCCCCGCCTCGCGCACCATGCGCGCAATGAACCCGCCGGGATCATCCGCCGCATCCTCCGGCGGATGCACGATACGGCCCGTCAACATCAGCCCCCAGGTCGAGGCGTTCACCAGCAGCGAATCCGACTTGCCGAAATGGTCGGCCCAGTCGCCCGAGGTGATCTTCTCCGCAATCAGCGCGTCCGCCGTATCCGCATCCGGCACGCGCAGCAGCGCCTCCGCAAGGCACATCAGGGCGAGGCCCTCGGGGTTCGACAGCCCGAACTCCTCAAGGAAGGTTTCCATCACCCCGGCATTGTGGGTCTCGGCGCGGGCCTTGCTCACAATGTCGCGGGCGGAATTGGCGACGGCGCGGCGCTCCGCCGCATCCAGGGCCGGCCGGGCCAGCAGTTCGGCAATCCGTTCCGCCTCGTCTTCGAATTTCCTCGCGTCCAGCGCATCCGGCGTGCGACTCGAAGACGTATTCGCTTTGGACATGCTCTGAGACCTCAAAAGCCTCGTAAAATGATCAGGGCGCGAATCGCGCGCTTGCCCCATTCTAGACTAAGTATGGCTCAACTAACCGTGGACGTAGCCGGTCCTCGCCCGCTATCAAAGCCGTGGACGATCGTTCTAAATTCAGGAACGGGGCGGGCGGCTAAAGCAAGGAAACTGCGCCAGACATGCGCATCATGCTCGTAACCGACGCCTGGGATCCGCAGGTCAACGGCGTCGTGCGCACCATGAAGCGCGTGATCACCGAATGCGAACAGATGGGCCATGAGTGGGACACCGTCTCGCCCAACGGCTTCAAGACCATTCCGCTTCCCACCTATTCCGAGATCCGCCTCGCCTTCGGCGCCAAGCAGGTGATCGAGGAGCGGTTCCTGGAATTCGAGCCCGACGCGGTGCACATCGCCACTGAAGGCCCCCT
>DASYKO010000597.1:0-4086 GCA_035995285.1 Hyphomonadaceae bacterium
CAGCTTCAAGGGACGCGTCCTCGCCATTCTCGAGCGAGTGGCGGAGCTGTGGTCCCGCTTCTTCCTGCTTCTCGTCGCCCTGCCATCTCTCGATCCAAAGCGCCTGCAGACCAAGGGCGATGTCGACGCCGTCGAGCGCGACCTCTTCCAAGCCGACGCCCACATCACGCGAGCGATCTACAAGACCGCCCGCCGCCTGGCTGGCTTGCCGCGCATTCCCTGTCCCATCGAGAATTTCTACCGGCCGAAGCTCAAATCACCCCGCCACATCCGCTGGCTCTATCTCAACTGCAGCTACAAGCTCCAGCACGCCCGCCGCCTCGCCATCCGCATGGCCTGGCGCTGGAAGCGCGAGACCGAACGCCACGCGCGAAATCCGCTCTGCGATCTGCGCGACGACTCTATCAAGCGCGGGAATTGCCTCCCTCAGTCGCAAGGCGACTGGGCAGACGGCTTGCCGCGCCGTAGCGCAGCGAAGGCGGGAGGGGGAAGCCCCGCAGGGATTCTCGGCGCGAGAGCCCCGCCCGTAGGGTGCATGAAGCGCAGCGCAATGCACCATGCCTCGTGCGCCGGCGCCCGCCGCGCCAAGGTGCATTCCGGCCTCTGGCCTGCATGCACCCTACGGGGCCGCGCCCCGCAGCCATCCACCCGCGCCTTGCTGCTCACCAGCGAGGTCGCGGGCGTTTGTGCGAGTTCTTAGAAATGCCGCTCCGCAACCCTGATCGTATCGCCGGGACCGATCCAACTCGCCGCCGTGAGATTGAGCGGCACTTCCTGCGAGGCGCCTTCCTTGGTGATGAATACCTCGCGGTCATTGGCGCGGTAGGTAAAGCCGCCCGCCGTCGCCACGGCCTTGGTCACGGTGAGGCCAATCGCGTACGGATACTGCCCCGGCTTCGAGACCTCGCCGAGAATGTAGAATGGCCGATAGGCCACAACGTCGGCGCTCACCTTCGGCTCGCGAACCATTCCGCTGGCGGAAAGTTTGTCCTGCACCGCCGCCTGGAACGCCACCGGCGTCAGCCCCCCGGCCTTCACGTCGCCGATCAGCGGCACGGCGATATCGCCATTGTTGGCGACGACGAATTCCCCGGAGAGCTTGTCCTCGTTGAACACGGTCACGCGAACCTTGTCGCCCGGCCCGAGCCGGTAATCATGGCCCGTGTCGACGGCATAGGAGCCGCTGCCCTCAGGCAGGGGTTTCGTCACGCACGCAGTCACTGCCATGGACGCGCAAAGACTCGCAACTACAAGACCGGCAACTCTTCGAATGCTCATCGTTCTCAATCCCAGCAGTCCAATCCCAAGTCATCACGTTCTGGGAGCTAGACGCGGGCAGGGCGGGGAAAAGGTCCGCATGCGGATTTATTCTGTCCCATGTTTACCATGCTCGTCTTTTACATGCTTCGTCTTGCAACCGGCGCCATGCCTCGGCGTTAACTGATCTGGTTGGCGAAGGCGCATGGATGCGCCAGCGGAACTTATGTGCTTCGAGGCGTATCATGGACGGGGGTCATACCGTTTCCGCAATCAGCGCGCGCCGGGTCCTGCCTAAACTTGAGCACCCGCGCCGCCTGATCGAGCAGGCCCTCATCGAACAGGCAAGGATCGCCTCGACCGCCGTCGATCCCGCACAGCCCGCCATCGCCTCTGCGCCCTTCTTCCAGCCGCCTCCGCTGTTGGAGCGTCACGCCACCGCCCACAGGCGCCAGACCTGGACCAACCGCCCCGTCGGCGGCGTCGTAAAGCGAGCGTTCGACATCGCCGCCGCTACGGCAGCGTTGACGGTCCTCTCTCCGATCCTCGCATCGGTCTGGCTTGCAGTGCGGCTCGAAAGCCCCGGCCCCGGCTTCTTCCGCCAGCGCCGCGGCGGCTTCCGCGGCCGGCCTTTCTACATCTACAAGTTCCGCACAATGAGCACTCAGGAAAGCCGCGAGATCACCCAGGCCAAGCGCGTCGACACCCGCGTCACCCGCCTCGGGGCCTTCCTGCGCAAGTATTCGGTCGATGAGCTTCCCCAGCTGATCAACGTCCTCACGGGCGACATGTCGATCGTCGGCCCGCGCCCGCATGCGCTGGCCCATGACCGCAAATTCCTCACCTTCGACCGCCGCTATGCCGGCCGCCACCGCGCCCGCCCGGGCATCACCGGCCTTGCCCAGGTCTCCGGCGCCCGCGGCCCCACGGATACGGACGACAAGATCCGCGAGCGCATGACCTACGACCTCGACTATGTCGCCAAATGGTCTCCGCTGATGGACCTGCGGATCATCATCAAGACGGCGTGGGTCGTGATCCGGGACCGCAACGCGTTCTGATCGGGCGGCCCGCGGGCAAGCCAAACGTCAGTAAGCCCGCCCTCGTGGTTCGACGGACGCACGCTTGCGCGCGCTGCTCACCATGAGGGCTTCTGTTTGATCGCAAATGCCTGGGAGGCCTCTTGGTGAGCAGCCGCCGAAGGCGGCACCCGTTGAACCACGAGGCCGGGCTCACTGACTGCGCCTATTCCTTCGCGTAATACCCGGAAAACGCCTTCGAATAGTACAGCCCGTCATAGAACGACCGGCGTCCGCCTCGTGCATCCACGCGGTTGAGAGCCACGCCCAGGATCCGAGCCCCGGCGATCTCCAGCTGGGCAATCGTCGCAGCCAGAGCCTTCGCCGGCGTCTTGCGCGAGCGGGCGGCGATGACTGTGGTGTCGGCAAGCGACGTGATCAGCCGCGTATCGGCCACCGCAAACACCGGCGCGCAGTCGAGAACGACGAGATCATAGGTCTGCGACAGCTCCTGGATCAGTTTCTCCATCGCGCCCGAGCCGAACATGTCCTTGGACGTGAACGTCCCTTCTGCCGCCGGAAGCACATGCGCGCCCGAAGCCTTGTCCACGCCGACGACGTCCTGCCAGGCCATTTCGCCCGAAAGGACGTGCTGGAGCCCCTCCTGCGGAGCGATGCCGAGGACTTTGTTGATCTGGCGCATGCGCAAATCGCAATCGACCACGATCACTTTCTGCCCGCCCAGCGCCGCAATACGGCTGAGCCCGACAGAAATCGTCGTTTTCCCATCGCCCGGCATGGCCGAGGTGATCGCGACGACCTTGTCCTGCGGCTGGTTGGACAAAAGGATCGAGGCGTGGAGCACGCGCAGCGATTCCGCGTAGGGCGACATCCGCTTGGTCACAAGATAACCGGCCGGGTTCCGCTCCGCCTTGGGCAGGCGGCGCAGATGGCTGCGGCGAAGTTCCGGAATTGCAACCAGCGCCCGCGCCCCAACCCGGCGCTCGACTTCCTCGGTCGTCTCGATCGTTCCGCGGAACTGCTCGGCCAGCAGGCCGGTGAGAATGGCCAGGGCGAAGGCGGCCGCTAGCGTGATCGCGCCGTTGAACAGGATGTGCGGGGATGTCGGCATGCCCGGCGCCCGGGCAGGCGACAGGATTCGCGCACCTACGCCGGCGATGGAGCCTTGCCGGGCGACCTCGTGATAGCGCTGCAGGAAGCTCTCATAGACCGATTGCGCCGCCTGGGCGTCTGTTTCCAACGACTCGAGCTTCACCTGGTCGAAATTGGAATTCACCAGCTCGGAGCGGAGGGAATTCATCTCCTGCTCCTGCGTTTCCAGCCTGGCGCCGAGAGAGGCCATCTCGATCTTCGACTTGTTGGCAATGCGGGTCATCTCGTCCTTGACCTGCGCGTCGATGGAGGCCTGTTCATCTTTCGCCTGCAGCAGGGCGGGGTAAGCCGGGCCGTAACGCTGCGACAGGTCGGCGACTTTCTGAGCAGCCTCGGCAGACCTTGAGCGCAGGCTCTGCATCGAATCCGATCCGCTATTGGCGCTGAAGGCGGAGACCGTCTCGCCCCGCTTGGAGACCTCGTTCAGCTGCGAATACTCCGCCTGTTTCTGGGCGAACTCCGACCGGGTGCGCAGAAGCGAACTCTGCACCTCGGCAAGCTGCGTCTCGACCAGGCTCATGCCCTGCGCCGTCAAGAGGTTGCGCTGGGCCTTGTAGGCGGAAGCAGCCGCCTGCTTGTTCAGCACTTCTGCTTTCAGTTCGCCCAGCCGGTCCTTCAGCCATTCATTGGCCTTCTG
>DASYKO010000598.1:0-15710 GCA_035995285.1 Hyphomonadaceae bacterium
GGTTTCGACCACCATGGTGTCGCCATCCCAGTGGGCGATGGAGTGGCCCATATACTGGTCCGGCGCCTTGGCGTTGAACGCGCCGCCGATGTTCGCGATGCGCACGTCGTGGATCATTTCCGACATGATCATGAAGTTGTCTTTGGTCTGCACGAGCTGGAAGTTGTTGTTGTAGAGATAGTTGCCGAACGGAGGGCCGTTGGTGCCGATGATCAGGCAGCGCTCGGAATTGCCACGCTCTTCGGGATTGTCGAAGCCGGTGCCGCGGCGGGCGGGCGTGGCGGCGGTGCGCAGCTTGCGCCCCTCTTCGGTCACGGCCGGCGTGCGGCCGTTTTCCGGGAAGGTGATGTAGGAGGCGCGCAGCTCGCCCTTGATGTTGATCACGGCGTTGCCCGGATCGGTGTAGGCGACGTCGTAATTGCCGACGCCGGGAAGCGCCTTGCCTTTTTCCGGCGCGCCTGCATTCGGATCGACATAGGCCTTCTCGGTCTTGAGGCGCACGTTGAACAGCGCGCGGCCTTCGAGGGACGCGGCCTGCTCGTCGTTGAGGATCAGCGGATAGCCGTTGGGGCGATCCATGCGCGAGACGGTGGCGTTGGTGAAGAAGCCGCCGAGATCCGGATGGCCGTCCTTGAGGCGCGGCGGCTTGTAGTCGCCGACGAAGTCCTTCGCGGTCTTGACCACCTGCGGCAGGTCCGGCGTCTGGAATTTGGGCGTGGCCGCCTCGGGGCGCGGGCCGCGGGCTGCGGGCGCGGCGGCTTGCGGCGCAGCAGCTTGCGGAGTTTGGGCTTTTGGCGTCTGGGCCATAGCCGGCGCCAGGACGAGGGCCGCTGTCAGTGCGGCGATTGAGACGTGGACGAATTTCATAGGCTGGCTTCTCCCCGTTGAGCGCCGGGCCGGACTAAAGCCGGATCAGGCGCCCTGATTTTGCAGCGTCTTCCAGATGCCCAGAAAGACGCGGCGTTTTCAAGCGGTCCCGACGGCAAGAGTTTGTGAGGGACAGGCCTAAAACGGGCGTATGGCGCATTTCCGTTGCCGCATGCAAGGCGATCCGGGCCGGTATCGCCCGATAGGGGGCCGGACGGGGGCCAGACCGGCTGACTTGAATCAGCTTCCGGGGCCCTCGTCGTCCTGGACCTCGCGCTGGGACTTCTTCAGCGGCTCCTCGCTCGCCTGGCCCGGGATCTCCTCGGCGGCCCGATCGGGGAGGTGGGCGTCGAGATCCTCGGCGACAGCGCGTTTCGTTTCCTGCGAGGGCGTGGCCCGGTCGATTTCCCGGGCGACCTCTTTCGAGGAGGGGCGGTGATCCGTGTGGGGGGTGGGCATGTGTTCCTCCTTTGGGGGAGGAACGCGGGGGAGCGTGCGGGGTTCAGGTTTGGACGCGCGCCGACCCAGTTCCTGCGGCCAGTTCTGCGCCTGCCAGACAAACAAAAACCCGGACCGCTTTCGCGATCCGGGCTTTGCTTATCTTGTGGCTGCCAGGCCGTTAGTGGCGGCGGTCGTTGTCGCCGACTGCGGTCATGGGGCCGAAGCCTTCGGGCTGGGCGGCGGGGGTCAGCAGAACGACGTTCTGGCCGATCGCGCCACGCGGCGTGTCATTGTCCTGGCCGTCCGGGTCATTGCCGAAGATGGCGTCGTGCAGCGGCGTCTTGGTCGCGTCGGACAGCGCGCTGGAGGTGGTTTGAGCTTCGTCGGGCTTTTTGGTTTCGTCGGCCATGGCGGTGTCCCTCCTGAGGTGAATGCAGCCGCGGGGAGATTGGACCTGATCGGGCCTATTGGAAAGACCCTTACGGCGGACATTGCCCGTTCCGTGGAGTTAACGGGCGCTTTTGCCCCGGTTTGCGGCGGTGGGGGCACGAATCCGGGCTTCGGGACGCGGCCAAGGTCCCGGGCGGGACCTTGAGCCGGACCAGGTCTAGCGCTTGGGCTTCAGGCCTAGCGCTTGGGCTTCAAGAGTGTGTCGTGCTCGCCCTGCACGGTGCGGTCGTTGGGGCGCGGGGCGTTTTCGCGGATGGCGACCTGCTGGGCCCGGTTGGCCTCGCTGGCGCGCTGGGCGGCGGATTTCGGTTTCTGCGCGCGCTGCTTCTCGGGCTTCGACGAGCGGGACATGGGTGTGGACATGGGGCTATCCTCTTGAGGGTTTCAGGTTGATGCCGGGATATGAGTCGAGGCCCCACGCAGCGTGCGCAGGGCCAGGGTCATTGGAGTTATGGGCGAGACCGGCGTTCGTTCCGTAGTTCTGGCCGTAGTTCTGGCTGCGGGCCGTTATTCCGACGGATCGGGATCGAGGCCCGCATCCGGCGTGGGCTCGGGCGGGCGGATGAAGCGGTCGTACGGGCCGCGAACGGTGTCCTTGCTGGCGCTGGGGCGCATGTCGAACGAGCGCTTGTCGCCGGGCGCAGTGACGGGCGGGCCGGGACGGTCAGGCCTGATTGTGGGGGTGGATGGCTTGTAGCGGCTGACCATGACGGGCTCCCTGCGCGGGACCTGCAGGGGAGGGATCCCCGTCACACGCCATCGTATATGGGCGTGATGGAGCTGCTTTACAATCAGAGATAGTGGAGCGTGCATCCGGGACAGGTGCGGCGGGAGGGGATTCGTGAGACGGTGTGGGCGCTTTGAGAGGAGATCGTGATGCGGTTGGGCGCGCTGGTTTCGCTGCTGGGCTTGGCCATGCTGGCCGGGGGCGCGCAGGCGCAGGAGCCGAAGCCAACTTACGCCGACGTTCTCGAGGCCGTCTCGCATGCCGATTGCGACAAGAGGGATGAGGCGAGATTCATGCGCTTCATCTGCCGCGAGAGCGGCGCGGTCTGGTATCTCACCAAGGAGGGAGAGCCTGCGCATCCCGCCTACCAGGTCTTGCCTGCCTGGACGCGCAGCAACGAGATCCCGAACCTCCAGGGCATGTTCCGCGGCGGCGATGACAAGCCCGGCGAGACAGGCGACAAGGTCCGCATCCACATGGACGCCGTGCGCGACTGGACGCGCGAGGTGCTGGATGCGTGGCGCCAGACCAAGCCGCGCGTCGGGGAGTAGCTGGCAGCCTTTCGTGCTATGCACGTCGCCCCGCCGCCCGCATGGCGTGCGGCGCGGAGCGCTCATGCCCCTCAACCTGCGCAACATGTCGGACATGGAGCTGGAACGTCTCCACGGCGATTCCATCCGACTTTCGCAATCGGGCACGGCGGCGCAGAGGGCCGAGGCCGAGCAGATCCTGCCGCGCGTCGGCGATGAGATCGCGCGGCGCAGGCGCGTTCACGTCAGGGACGTGAACAAGAAGCGGGAAGACGCGGACACGGCACGGCGCGCGAAACAGAAGAAGGCGCCGGAGAGAGATCCGGAGAAGAAGAAACAGTGAGGCGCCGCCTCGCGGGAGGCCAGGGCCGGCCGGCTAGTCGCCGCGGCCGCGCTGTTCTTCGAGTTCGAGCAGGGTCTGTTCGTAGCGCTGCATCTGCTGGCGCATGCCGGCGAGCGTTGCGGGGATCTCGGCGGCGCCGCCGCGCTTGGGCCCCCAGATCGGTGCCTTCTCGGCCGCGACCTTCGGCGGCTCCCCCAAATCAATGGCCGCCTGCAACCGCTCGATCTGCGCAAGATGCCAGTCGATATCCGTCTCGAGTTTGGTGGCCATGCAGGAGAGGGCGCGCGATTGGGGCGGTTGGCAATGGGGGAGGGGTGCGCTCCCTAGGCCGCAACGGCGCTAAGTACCGTTAAGCGAAGCCGTAGCTGTCCGAAGCATCAGTAGTTCGACAGGGTTCGTTCCAGTCTGATGCGTAACTCATCAAGGGAATCGCGGCTTCCTCGGCTCTCCGGTTCGAAGACGTCCCTGCTGTTGTCAGCTAGCAACTGGGCACGAGCGGAAGCCTCTGAAAGCAATTGGGCCACGGTTTCTGAGACATCGATCGACAAAACTGCAATGGCCCGATCTCTCCATGACTCAATTGCGGCGGCCGTCATACCGGCTAGAGGCACTTTCCCTCCCACTGCTTTATTGACGGGCGAAAGAAATTCGCGCTCCAAAAAGATGCGAGCCTCAAACCGAGAGCGTCTACCCTCTGAGTTCATCGTCCGCCTCTATCGAAAACTGCTTGCTCCAACCGCGAAATCCAAGGGTCGATCCTCTCAAACAATGTAATCACGAAATCGCCTGAGATATTTTTTGGTAGCGACTGCCCTCGCTGCCCCGCCATTCTACAAGCCATTGCAACATCAAATTCTTCAACAGAGATCGGACAAGCCAACGTTGGGCCAAGTCTAAATGCAGAATATCGCGAAAAATCCGGGCGTTCACAAAGATACCAGGAAGCGCTCATCGCGATGTTCCGCACGCAAACGTACACGAGCCCTGCTTCATAGATTGCGTTGAACTTATTTCTTCGGATCTGAGCGGGAATTTCGGACATCACAGTCCGAAATGAGCGAACGTCTTTTAGGCCGTCTCTGTATTGCGAAGGCCTGCCCAGTATCTGCATCACTGGCTCGGTTTGCCAAATTGGCAAAGTTTCCCGGAAGAGATGCCAAGCGAAGAGCTCGCCATTTTTGAACATCTCTGCGAGACGTTTTTTCCCGTACCATGAGATTGATGGACGCATCTCGAGCCGTTCTGTTGGAAGAAGCTCAAGTACCTTGCGCTGCGGCACAAGCCCTTTGCCGTCCTGCACAACAGCAAGGATATCGAGGTCGCTTCTATCATCGTGATCGCCGCGGCCCACGGAGCCGAAATAATACGCCCCCAATAGATTGCCCACGACTCACCTATGCGAGATGGAGCGATAAAGGACTGAGATAAACAGCCCCACATAAACGTAGCGCATCGCTGCGAGCAGAAAATCGATCCAGAACACTCCCCCAAACTTTAACTCTACAGGAATTCCAAAAAGAAACGAGACACTATATTTAAGAAACTTGATTCCGTTTTCCGTCTCGGACCAAGGTATAGTTTGCAAACCAATCACGGCATTAATTGCGGTCAAAATCGCGAGAAAGAGCAGAGCGCTGAATAGGATCAAGCTTGGTCGCTCACCGTTTCCCCACAAAAAGCCATTTGTGTGAAGCGAAATCAGATTACCGATGACCTCCAGTTTATTCCAAATCGTCGCATATTTTTTGCTATAGTATTCAGTGTGGCTAACCAGCGCGTACCACTGGTGCAGTTTGTTTGTCTTTATCTTCTCTTGGACAATCAACCTCTGATCGTTATAGGTCCCGGTTTCTTGGGTGTTCGCGATCAGGTTTTGGAGGTTCTCCTGCCGCTTGTTCGGCTCCGGAGGCAGCACAGCCAGTATTTCTTTGATGTCCACAAGGCATCTTTGAAACAGCGCAAAATCGATAGACGTTGAGCTGAATGTCGCGCCTTTGAAGTTAGAATCGATAAATCGGCACCCGGTTAGTCGGCAATTCACGAACTCAGCGTTACGCAGATAAGCGCGCGTGAAGACAGAATATGAGAAATCACAATCGCGAAACTTTGCGTCGAGGCCGTTGAAGTCGTCGATATGCCGGTGCCGCCAGTTTAGGCCTGAATGCGTCTTGCGAGCGGCGTGGATTTGAGTGAGCCGGACAGGCTCAGGCAGCGTTGACTCTTCCAACGGGTTTGCCCCCAACGGCGAAATGAGCCCAATTGTTCGGATCGGAAATACGCCAAAAACCTACGCTACTCAACTTGGATCGTTCTTCACTATCTGACTGACGCCTAAACCCTCTTCACAAAGCTCTCCACCACCTTCTTCGTGCCGGCCTTGTCGAAGGCGACGGTGAGTTTGGCGCCCTCTGTCGCGAGGACGCGGCCGTAGCCGAATTTTTCGTGGAAGATGCGTTGGCCGGGTTCTATGCCGCCGCTGGCTGCGGGGTCGGAGCTGGCGAGCATGTCGCCGGGGGTGCGGCCGCGGGGGACGGGGCGGCCGTCCGAGTCATCGGCGCGGAAGGCGCGGCCTTCGATGTCTGGCGGGCTGGGCTTGTTGCGGGCGCCATCCTTTTCTCTCTGGGAAGCGGCCTGCGCGCGCTTCCAGCCGGGCGTGTCGTAGCCGCCGCCGAGGTTTCCTCCGGTGTGGCCCCAGGGGGCTGCGCCGCCGGATGAAACGCCTGAGCCTTTCAGGGGAGATGCGCCTGACTTGCTGTCGGTGTCCCAGCGGCTGGCGGTCTGTTCGTAGCCGTAGAAGCCGCCCTGCGGGGAGACATAGCCGGTCTCGCTGACGGCATCGACGTGTTGCGCGGGGAGTTCGTCGATGAAGCGGCTGGGGAGCACGGATGTCCAGCGCCCGTAGATCTGGCGGTTGGCGGCGAAGGAGATGTAGGCGCGCTCGCGGGCGCGGGTGATGCCCACGTAAGCGAGACGACGTTCTTCCTCGAGGCCCTTGGCGCCGCTTTCATCGAGCGAGCGGCGAGAGGGGAAGACCTCTTCTTCCCAGCCGGGCAGGAAGACCATCGGCCATTCGAGGCCCTTGGCGGAGTGGAGAGTCAGGATCTGCACCTGGTCTTCGGCGCCTTTGCCCTCCGCATTGTCCATCACGAGTTCGACGTGTTCGAGGAAGGCCTCCAGCGTATCGAAATTGCCGACGGCACGGACGAGTTCCTTGAGGTTGTCGAGGCGCGTCTGCGATTGCGGGGATTTGTCCCGCTGCAGCATGTCGGTGTAGCCGCACTCTTCCAGGATGGTCTCGAGCAGGCGCGGCGCCTCGATGCGCTCGTCTTCGTTCGCGGTGTAGTACTGGGCGCGCCAGCGTTCGAGGTCGATGGTGAAGCGGCGCAGGCCGGTTTTCGCGGGGCCTTTGATGCCGTCGTCCTGCAGAGCCATGTTCGAGGCGTTGGTCAGCGTGGTGTTGTACTGGCGCGCGATGACGTTGAGCTTCGAGATCGTGGTGTCGCCGATGCCGCGCTTGGGCACGTTGGCGACGCGCTGGAAGGCGAGATCGTCCGCCGGGGAGCGCATGAGGCGGAGATAGGCCATGGCGTCGCGGATTTCCGCACGCTCGAAGAAGCGCGGGCCGCCGATGACGCGATAGGGCGTGCCGGTGGTGATGAAGCGTTCCTCGAACGCGCGCATCTGCCAGGAGGCGCGCACGAGCACGGCGCATGAGTCGTAGCGGCGGCCAGCCTGTTTCCAGCTCGTGATGTCGTCGGAGACGAGGCGGGCTTCCTGCTCGCCATCCCAGATGCCGCGGACTTTGACGAGATCGCCGGCGCCGGCGTCCGTGCGCAGCGTCTTGCCGAGGCGGCTGGCGTTGTTGGCGATGACGGCGCTGGCGGCCGCGAGGATGTGGGCGGTGGAGCGGTAATTCTGTTCGAGGCGGATGACTTTTGGTTTCTGGGTGGCGCCGGTGAAATCCTTCTCGAAGCGCAGGATGTTGTCGACCTCGGCGCCGCGCCAGCCATAGATCGACTGGTCATCGTCGCCCACGCAGCAGATATTGTTGTGGCCCTGCGCCAGCAGGCGAAGCCAGAGATACTGGGCGACGTTGGTGTCCTGGTATTCGTCGACCAGCAGATAGCGGAACTTGTCGTGGTACATGGCGAGCACGTCCGGGTGCTCGGTGAAGATGCGGATGGTGTGGAGCAGCAGGTCTCCGAAATCGACCGCGTTGAGAACGCTGAGGCGCGACTGGTAGATCTCGTAGAGCTTCTTGCCCTTGCCGCCGTCGAACTGGCGGGATTCCTCGTGCGGCAGTTTCTCGGGCCAGATGGCGCGGTTTTTCCAGCCATCGATGAGGGAGGCGAGATAGCGCGGCGTCCAGCGTTTCTGGTCGATGCCTTCGGCTTCGAGGATCTGCTTGATGAGGCGCAGCTGGTCGTCGGTATCCAGCACGGTGAAGCCGGAGCGCAGCTTCACCAGCTCCGCATGGCGGCGGAGGATTTGGGCGGAGACGGAGTGGAAGGTGCCGAACCAGCGCAGGCCCTCGCCATCGGCGCCGATCAGCGCAAGCGTGCGCTCGCGCATTTCGCGCGCGGCCTTGTTGGTGAAGGTGACGACGAGCATCTGGGATGGCCACGCCTTGCGCGTGGCGAGGATGTGGGCGACGCGCGTGGTCAGCACCCGCGTCTTGCCCGTGCCGGCGCCGGCAAGCACGAGCAGCGGGCCGTCGGTGGCGAGCACCGCCTCGCGCTGCTCGGGGTTCAGGCCTTTGAGGTAGTCCGCATTGGGATCATGCGGGCGAGGCTGGCGAGCAGCGGCGCGCTGGGAGATGGAGCGGGTATCAACTTCGATCTCGGGCTGCGCAGCATGGCTGTCGGATGCATCGCCGCGCTCTTCCGGCAGCGGGATCTCGTCCTCGTCCGGGAAGGGCAGCTCGTAGAATTCGACCTGCGAGGGCGCGCCGGAAAGCGGCTCGTCATCGTCTGATCCGGGCTCGCGCGCGCCAGCAGGCTCGTCGGCCGGGAAGGGGATGTCCGAAGGATCGCGGGAGGAGCTCATTCCGCGCTGAAATGGCGGGGGATCGCGCGCAACACAACCCCTGCCGGCAGCAGGCGGCGGGGCGCCTCAACTCGCCTGCCGGAGCGTGGACTCCCGCCGCCCCTATGCTAAGGGCCTGAAAGAACGTGGTTGGGGGCTGAAATGCTGGCTTTGCGCACAGTTGCGCCGATCTGCCTGGCTATTCTCGCTAGCGGGTGCGGCACCTTCGATATCCTCAAATTTGACGAGCCGAAGGTTCCGGCGACGGCGGCCGACGCCGGTGCGGTGTCGGTCTCGCTCCTGCCGGCCAAGCCATGGGCGGACGTGGCCGATTCCCTCAAACCGAGATTTTCGGTCGCGTCTGCAGGTGAGCTTCTCGAAATTGTGGCGCCGGTGACCTCCGCTGAACTGTCCTCGGCGCGCAACGCCGACACCTTCGGGCTCGGCCTCAACTTCGCGCAGACGGGGGTTACGAAGACGGAGACCACCAACCAGACCAAGGATCTTGTCACAAACAAAGTGACGAGTGCGACGTCGGACCTGGTGCGCACGCGTCAGGTCACACCTGGCGCAGTGCCGACTGTGGATACCCAAGGAGCAACGCCGGCGATTTCGGCCAGCATTCCCTCCACCTTTGCTGCGGATCTCGATCCGTCTCTCCAATACCGGCTCGCTACCGCTCTCTTCCAGGAGATCCAGCTTCTGAACTCCTATGTCGCCGGTCAGGTCACGGCTGACGACGAAGTGGCTTTCCTCATGAGGGCCCAGATCTCGGTGCGTCCCTACGCGCGACAGGAGCCGGTTGATGTCCATACGCGCCTCTGGGTCGATCATGTAAGTATGGATCCTCAGGGCAGGGAGCAGCGCAAAAGCGTCGAGCGGGTTGTTCCGCTGCTTATCGTCGACAACATGGAAAGATCATCGGCCAAGAAGACGGCACAGGCTATTCTCGATCTCGACGCCAAGGTCACTGCGATGGCCGGCGGAATAGGAGCTGGCCTGGGCGCGGGCACGACGCGCGAGCGTCTCAAGGAAATAGCCGGCGCCGATTACAACTCGCTTGTGTCGGTATCCCAGACTGCGCGGGGCGAGCTGCTGGTCAGGCTGGGCGCCATGCGGGCGGTTTCGTCCAAGTACGAGCTGCCGGCGCGGTCATACGACGTGACGTTCCTGGTGATCCTGAAGAAGGAGGATGCCCTGGCAGACTCGCGATTCTCGGTCGGCGAGTATTCGCTATTCCGCGATGCGACAAACGGGAACATCATTCCCATGACGAGCATGGACCGTATTGCGAAGCTGCAAAAACAGGTCAAGGACAGCATCATCGCCAGCCACATCGGATCAACGAAGGAAGCAAGCCCGGAGATCACGATCGCCGAGAGTTGCCTGCGATCTCACGACGATTTTTCAACTCCGTGCAGCAATCTGGCGAATCTCAACTACGGCGCCTACAGCCTGATCCTGGATTATTTCGAGACCAGCTCCGCAACGTACTCGATGACTCCCGTTCCGGAGTGGCATCCGGTCATGCCTCCGCCGCAGTTCGCCTCGATGGTCGATCGGCCGAACGCCGGCGCCACGGTGGAATTGTCCGGCGCGCGCTCGCTCAATGGAGACGGCACGCTGCTCGCCTACCTGCTGGTCGGGGAGAAGGGCTTTGTCAAAAACATCGCGGACGAGGCAGATCTGCAGGCGAAAAGAACCGCTCTGATGGCCAGCCTCGAGGCGGCGAAGACCAAAGTCACCCAGAGCCCTGAAAGGGTCGATCGTACGGTCAGCGATATTCTGGATGCGCTGCAGGACAACACGATCAGCTCCGGCTGGGCATCGGCGTTGGGCGGACCAGGCAAGCCTTATCTGCTGTTTGTGTCCCAGTCGGCGGCGATGACGCCCGAGGGCGGGGTGGGGTTCAACTTCCCCTCGCCGGCCGCCCACCTTGCCCTTGTCGAGGGGCAGGACGCCGGAAAACGGGGCGCCGCGGCGACCGGTATAAAGTCTCCCGAGTATCTCCTGCTGGTCGTCAGGCGGAAACACGAGCGGGTCGAGCTCGGCAATCCCTTTGTTGCGACCGGCGATCCCTTGCAGCTTCTCGCCGCCAGCCTGGCAAGCGCGGAAACCGTGTCGGCATATCCGGTCGCGCTGAACACCCAATTGTCGAAGCCAGCGGAAGCGCAGATCGCCTTTGAGGTGACGCAAATCTCCAAGGCGCTGAAGATCGACGCCGCCGGCGGCGGGAGTTTCCGCATGGTTCTGGAGCGCGCCGACGCGCCCGGGAATCTTGTTACCGGTTATCGCATAACTGTGGGAGATGCGGATCTGGCCAATGTGCGGCGGGTCGATGTTCCGGCCAAGGACGCGGGTGCAGGCGTTGTCATCTCCGCCGCGAAGAACGCCGCTGCTATGACCCTGGACGGGGTCTACGAGGTGGACGTCAAGAACCTCGCTGACACCAAGCCCGTCACCTTCAGCGTCGTTGCGCTCAATAGCTCTGGGAAGCCCCTTGCGGACCCTGAGGTGATGACAGCGCCCGCTACCAAGTAGGGGTCTGCTGTAGCCCTGCAATGCAGCCGCGCACGCAGTCGGCGGAGCGCAGGGGATGCTTGCCAAGACATCACTCCCGCTTCGCAATCGTCGCAACGCCGTTGAGCGTCCAGGTGAGGCTGCTCGGGCGGGCGTCGGGGCCGCGGTCGAAGACGACCGAGAGGTTGGGGAAGCTGGGGACGGAGAAGCGGGTTTCGGTCTGGGGGATGAGGGGGACGCGGTAGCCTTGCGGGTGGCGGAGGATCAGGCCGGTGGGCTCGCGCACCACGACCCAGGCGGCGCCGGCGCCATCGGTGTAGCGGCCCACATAAGAGTCGAGGACGGCGTCGGTGAGGACGATGCCGGTGTCTTTCTTGTTGAGCGGCAGGCTGGGGCGGAGGGAGTGCGCGGCCACGTCCTCCCAGATGTTCTCGGCGTTGGCGAGGAGGACGACGCCGATCTGTGCGGCGGGGTCGAAGAGGGCAGTGCCGCCGAAGCCGCCGCCGCTGCCGGAATGGCCGATGATGGGGCGGCCGTTGAAGGGGTGGACATACCAGCCGATCGATTGCTCGGCGCCTTGGCCGAGCATGGGGGCGGGGCGGCGGATGCTCAGCATGGCGTCGAAGCTGGGCTTGAGCGGGGAGGGCGTGATGCCGGTTGCGGCGGCGAGGAAGGTGAGGAGGTCGTTCGCGGTCGATTGCAGGGTCGAGATCGACCAGGGCTTGTTGAACTCGGGCGATGCGGTGACTTCGCTGGTGTGCGGATGGGCGCGGCGTTCCCACTGTGAGGGGGAGAGCGTGATCGCGGTGTCGTCGAGCTTGAGCGGATCGAGGATGCGGGTGCGCAGGAGCTGGTCGTAAGCAAGCCCCGTGCGCTGCTCGAGTGCGAAGGCGATGACGCCGTATTCGAGGTTGGAGTAGGACCAGGTCGAGCCGATGTCGGTCGGGAGTTTCCAGTCCGCCAGGTATTTGTAGGTGAAGGCGCGCGCCTCACGTGCGGGTCCGGCGCGGGCGGCGGCCTGCAGTTCGGGCGGGAGTTCGTGGGGGAGGCCGGAGGTGTGGGTAGCGAGATCCATCAGGGTGATCTTGCGGCCATTGCGTTCGGGGAGTTTGACGCCGGTGGGGAGGTAGCGGGCCACGGGATCATCGAGCTTCACCTCCTTGCGGCGGATGGCGTCGGGGAGAAGGAAGCCGGTGAAGGCCTTGCTGACCGAGGCGATGCCGAAGATCGTGTCGGCGGCGACGGGGCGCTTGTCGCTGATGCCGAAGGCGCCGTGCGAGACGATGCGGCGGCCCTGGCGGCTGACGAGGCCGATGACCATGCCGGGGGCTTCGCTGCCGACGCGCTCGGCGAGGATGGCGCGGATCTGGTCGTCGGAGAGTGGAGCTTCTGCTGGTGGCGTTTGGGCCTGCGCGTTACGGGCGGCGCCGAGCATGGCGAGGGCGATCGCCGCGACGGAGACGTCGCGCCGTGAGGGGGCGTTCATGGGGAGGGTTTTCCTTTCGGGGTGCTAGCTGGGGCTGGCGTCGATGAGCTGGCCGTATTCTTTGATGTCTGTGGTGAGCTGGGGTGGGCGGGTGAGCAGGATCGCGGCGGCGGCGCCATCCAGGGCCAGGTTTGCGCTGGCTGTGGGCGCACCGATGACGATGCCGAGGCCGGTGGCCGTGGCTGTGAGGCTGTCGGCCTTGAGGCGGGCGAGGTTGGCGATGCCATCGCCCTGCATGTCGACGGAGGCGGTCTGCGTGCGGCCCGAGGCTGTTATCTGCGCTGTGCCCTGAACGGTGACGGTGAGGCTGTCCTGGTCGAAATTCTCGATCGTGAGTGTGCTGCGGCCGTTGACGGCGAACGCCGTCACGTTGGGCGCGGTGACGGTGAGCTCGATGACGGCGCCGGTGTGGAGCAGCTTGTCGTGGATATGGCCGTTGGCGACAGTGAGGGTGGAGACAGAACGGTGCGGGCCGCGGGCGATGATCTTTCCGGGGCCGGGCGCCTGGATGTAGCGCGTGATGCTGGGCAGTTCGGGGATGAGTGTGGCCGAGCCGTCCCATGGGATCTCGCGCGTGATCAGTTCGCTTGAGCCCGAGTCGTTGGCGCTGGCGAGGGTGTACGCGCCGCCGATGCATCCGGCGGAGAGGAGCGCGCTGCCCAGGGCGGTGAAGGCGAGAAGGCGGATGGGCTTCATGGCGTGTCGTCTTTCAGCTGTGCGGCGCGGGGCAGCAGGCGATAGTGCAGACGGGCATAGCGGGCGAGGCCGCCGATGAGGGCAATCGCAGAGAGCGCGAGCAGTGCCGCGAGAGTTACGCCCGCAAGGATAACGCCGAGGCCGCCGAGGAGGCTGCCCGGACGCTCCCAGCCGAGGCCCGGGCCGTCGATGATGAACCAGGCGCCGATGAAGAAGAGCAGTACGTCGGCGAGCGCGAGCAGGGAAAAGAGGAGGCAGGCGAGGGGCAGCATGATGAACGCCAGGATGGTGTTGATTGCGCCCAGGCCGAGGACGGCGCCGATCAGTCTCGCCGCGGCGCCGGGGCTGGGGGCTGCCTGCCAGCGGCCGATGCGCATCTCGACGCGGAGTTCGTCGGCGAGGGCGAGCGGATCGCCCAGCGCCGTGGCGATATCCTCCTCGCTGCGGCCCTTCACGGCGCCGACTTCGAAATGGCTGGCGTAGTCGGCGACGATGTCGTCGACCGCGTCTGGCGGCGCGCCGCGCAGGCCTGCGCGCAGCGTGGCGAGGAAGGTCAGGCGCGCTTCGCCCATTTCTTTCCCCCGACGATGCCGTCGACTGCCTGAGAGAACGCGCGCCATTGTCCGCGCTGCTCGGTGAGCGCGGCGCGCCCTGTGCGGGTGAGGCGGTAGTATTTGCGCGACGGGCCGGTGGTGGATTCGACCATGTATGTCTCGACCAGCCCATCGGTGTGCAGACGGCGCATCAGCGGATAGACCGTGCCCTCGCCCATGCCGATCGCCTCGGCGAGCTTTGAGGCGATCTCGTAGGCGTAGCTGTCGCCCTGCGAGAGCAGCTCCAGCACGCAGAGCTCCAGCACGCCCTTCTTCAACTGCACGTCGATCGGTTCAGCCATGAGCTATGGTATAGCGCACGGTACCTTTTAATGCAAGGTACTAAAGAGGAGCGTGGGCGGAAGCGGGGAATCCGGTGAAGCCAAGCGGTTGAGAGCCACCGGTATGGCTCGCTTCGCTCGCTGAGCGATTCTCCTTGTGGATAATTCGACTCCCGGCACGCTCATTAACGACGGTCAACGTTTGGGACGTTGCCGCGCGCACCGGGATTGGCAGTCATGGAAAGCGATCGACGTTTGTCGAAGCGCAAGCCTCGATTCAACTTCGACTTCAACTTTAACTTCAACATCAATATTGCCAGCCTCCTGAGCATCGGCGTGATCATCTGGCTCATGTTGCGGGACGGCTCCTGACGGTGTGGTGGAGGGCTCGATACCCCTCGTACTCGTCTACTTCAGACGGGCAGCGACGCAGCGGCCGATGAGGCTCCGGGAAATAGCGCGCAGCCTTGCGGCGCCGGGCGCCGCGGAAACAGGCGCCGGAGCGTTTTCAACTGCGGTTTTGAGCCGTCATGTTTGCCGGATTGGCGCTCTGGCTAGACTCGTCCCGCGCGCGGAGAAGCGCTGTGCAAGGGGCGACATATGGGACTGTTCGGGCTGTTTGGCGGCAAGAAGAAAGACGAAGCGAAGCCAGCGGCAAAGCCGGCGCCGGCGGCAACGAAGATCGCTGAACCGGCAAAGGCCGCGGCGCCCGTGAAGGCGACGCCAGCAGCGGCTGCGATGGCAGAGACGCCCGCGATGGTTGCGGCGGTGGGGGCCGAGCAGGTGAGGCTGCGGCTCAAGCTGGTGGCGGCGGTGAAGACCGGCAAGACGGCGGCGGCCTATCAGGCGGCCAAGAGTCTGGCCGATATCCAGGCGAAGGCGGGGCGCAGGCTCGGCGCGCGGATGTGGGCGCAGCAGGCGGAGCGGATCCTGGAGCTGGATCCGAAGGCGGCTTGAGCTTGAGAAAGTAGGCCGCGTTGCGGCCTCTGCCGGGGCATCCGCCTACGCCAAGGCTTCGGCGGGACAGGGGCGCCCGGCGGTCCCGGATTCAGTTCAGCGCCTCGAACAATCCCTCGTAGTGTTCGATCAGCCCGTCGCGGTCGAGTTGCAGCGCGGCAGTGAAGCCGTGGGCGACGCCTAGATCCGTGTAGCGCCAGTTGCGGGCGTCGATCCTTTCATAGCGCTGGCGGGAGGGTTCAACACTCATCTCGCTGGCGTTGATGTAGGCGGCGGTGAGTTCGCCATCGCCGCCGAGCCGGCGGATCGCAAGGGCGTTGCAGAACGGTGTGGCGGACAGGTCGAGTTCGTCACAGCCGTCGAGATGCGGGGCGGGGCGGTTGTCGACGCGCCAGGAGGCGGGGCCTGTGCGTTCGATGGTAAGCCAATGATCATCGCCGTCCATGTGCTCGATGCGCAGCCCGCGCGTGCGCCAGCTGGAATCGAGCGTCCAGATGTAGCGCAGCGAGAACGGTTCATCGCCGCCATCGACCAGCGTCGAGGCGACCGTCACGCCATGCTTCTCGATGGCGATCCGCGCCAGCTCGAGGCCAGGCTGGTCAACACGCCGCCATCGGCGAAACATGCCGTTACGCACTCCCTGAAAGCTGAAGCCCACGTCGCAGCAATCAACGATGCTGGCCCGGAACGGGTTCCATCGGGTTCGATCCTGGGTTTCACAGGTTAGTCCGCGAGTTCCAGCTGAGCCTGACGCGTCGTGCGCGAGCTCGTCGCGTTCGCGGCTGCCTGAAACC
>DASYKO010000599.1:0-6046 GCA_035995285.1 Hyphomonadaceae bacterium
CTCGGCGCTCTCTTTGCAGGCGAAGCGAAGCTCTCGGACTCGCAGAAGGCGACAGCTGTCTCTGAGGAAGGCTGGATCCTGGGCATCTGAGCCCAGGGTCGGCCCGGAGCGAGCAACGAAATTTTTCGCGACCTTCCCAGCCCGTCAGGCTTGAAGAATCCTGGAGCACAGCGCCTGATCCGCTTCGTGGTGGAACGCGCTTTGGCTGGGAGAGCGAACCCATGAACAAGACTGATCTCATCCGACAGATATCGGACACAACCGGCGTCAAGCTGAGCGAGGCGACGCGTCTGGTCGATGCCGTCTTCGACACGATCACCTCGAACCTGCGCAAGGGCGAGCAAGTGGCCGTGTCGGGCTTCGGGACTTTCGTCGCGAAGACGAAGGCGGCGCGCGAAGGCCGCAACCCGGCGACGGGCCAGCCGATCCACATCCCCTCGCGCACGACGGCCAGCTTCAAGCCGGCGCAGGCGCTGAAGGATATGAAGTAGACCTCGGCGGTATTCTGGATTGAAGCTTCAGCCGAGCGCGAACTTGTTCGTCAGAGCAAGGTGCGGACCCCCACCTGTCCTCCCCCTTGCAGGAGGGAGGGACCGCGGGGTGGGAGTTGGACACTGAACTGCGATCGCAGTTGCAGCCACGGACGTCAGACCGTTTGTAAGCTGAAAGCCCCAGGGTCCCTCCCTCCTGCAAGGGGGAGGACAGGTGGGGGTCTGCACCTTGTCCCGGCGTTAGCGTTAGTGCGCCACGACTGAAACCGCAGCATTCTGCGGAATGCCGAGCCTTACGCCCCGTGCGCTGGCAATCTCGAGCGCGATCACCTGCCCTAGTCCGGCGACGACGGACGCAACCGAAATGCCGATCACCACGCCCCAGACGCCGAGGCCCTGGTGCATGGCGAGCCACCAGCACAGCGGCAGCATGATGCCGACATAGCTGCCGACATGGATGGCGGTGGGAGTCCACACCACGCCCTGCGCGCGCATCGCCATGGAGCCCACGCCCTGCAGGCCATCGAAGATGGTGACGAAGGCGATGGCGGCCATCACTGCGCTGAGCCATGGGACCAGCTTTGCGCCCTCGGAGGCGGCTTCCGAGCCGTTGAGCATGAAGACCGAGATCGGCTCGCGCAGGAGAATGAGGGCGAGCGCGATGACAAGGCCGCCAATGGCGGAGGCCACCACGCCAAGGCGGCTGGCGTCCCTCACCGCCTGCGCTTCGCCGCGGCCATAGCGTTCGGCCACACGCACGGACGTGGCCGTGCCCATGCCGACATAGAGCATGAAGATGACGGCCATCATCTGCACGGCGAGGCCGTAGACGGTGTCGCCCATCGGTGGACCGAGGGCGATGGTGGCCGTCGTCGCCATCACGAAGGTGAGGTTGAACGAGCCCCACTCAGCGATGTTGGCGACGCCCGTGCCGAGGCCGACCGTGTTCTGGCGCTTGGCTTCGCCCGCCGGGCCTTTGGGCGCCGCCTTGAATGCAGGTGTGAGGCGCCAGACTAGGACGAGGAAGACGGCGGCCATGTAGAAGCGCGAGATCGACGTGCCCCAGACCACGCCGACTGCCCCGTATTTCGGGACGAGGATCAGCGCGCAGATGAGATTCACGACCACGGCCGACATGGAGACGGCCGTGACGATGTTCGGCTTTCGCAGCGCTTCCAGATAGAAAGAGCACGTCGTGCCGATCATGTGGCCGGCGATGCCGATGGCGAGAATGCGGGTGGTTTCGGCAGTTGCCTTCGACAGCTCGGGCCCGAAGCCGACGAGCGGGAAGACCGCCTCGGACGTCAGCACGACAAGCGCGGTGGCGCCGATGGAATAGAGGAACGCCATCATCAGCCCACGGCGGAAGATGCGGCCGGTTTCAGCGGTCTTGCCCGAGCCGTTGAGTTCAGCGGTTAGCACGGAGACGCCGAGCACGAGGCCGAGACCGAAGCCCATGACCACGCCGTTGAGCAGCCAGGCGTTCAGCACCAGCGGCAGCTCGCCGGCATGGACGCGCGACAGCACCACGGCGTCGGTCAGCGACATCAGCATGAAGGACGCACGCGAGGCCGCAACCGGCACTGCCAGCCGGATGAGGTCGAGCATTTCCTTGGGCTGGGCCCAGGTGGGGAAGCGGGCAGTCATGGCACAAGTTCCTGGCCCTCTTTTTAAGGAGTGAGGGCTCTGTTGAAGCGTCAGCAGCGTGCGCTGCCGCAAAAGCGGCGCGGGGCTGTCTTCGCGATCATGGGTTGGCCTCATGTGGATGAGGTCGCGGCAAAGCGCAATGTGCGCAGTCAATAATTAGAAGTCATGTGCCCTATGAGCAGCCTAGCGGCGCGCAGGCTCCGGCCGCATGCAGCTGGTCTTGGCGTCCTCGGCGGTGAGCTCAAGCGTGGTTGAGGTTATGACAACGGTCGAGGTTGCCGACTGACCGGCGAGATAGCCGCCGATCATCGACTGGGCGAGCTTCGGGTCGATGTTATTCCCGTTGAGATTGGCGCGAGTGACCGTGAGATTGCCCAGCGTGACCTGCATCTTGGTGTCGGCTTCCAAGAGCTGCCATTTGGCGTCGCCATTGCCCGCCGCTTCGACGGTCATGCCGCCACTGCCGCCACTGCCGCCCTTAACCTCCAGCGTGACGGTGGCTGTGCCGTCGGGCTTGTAGGTCTGCACCGACTTGATCGTGCCGGGACCGATGGTGCTCTGGCAATTCCACGGCGCCGCGACGAGCAACTCAGCGGGCGTCGGCGGTTTCGGTGGCGTCGAGGCGCAGGCGCCGAGGAGCAATGAGACGGCGGCGGTTGCGAGCAGTCTCATGATTGTCTCCGTTGGCCTGACCCGCGTCAGGTATGGCGTGAAGCCAGCTTCTCGGCAACGAGGAAGGCCAGCTCTAGAGCCTGTTCGTTGTTGAGGCGCGGGTCGCAGTGGGTGTGATAGCGCGAGGCGAGATCCGCTGCGGAAAGCTGCTGGGCGCCGCCGGTGCATTCGGTGACGTCCTGGCCGGTCATCTCCAGGTGCACGCCGCCGGCATGGGCGCCCTCGCCTTCGACGATATCGATGAAGTCGCCGATCTCGGAGAGGATGCGCTCGAAGGGCCGTGTCTTGTATTCGCCCTTCACTTCCACATTGCCGTGCATGGGATCGGACGACCACACGACCGTGCGGCCCTCCTTCTGGATGCGGCGCACGAGCTTGGGCAGGCCGGCCTTCACCTTGTCCGAGCCGAAGCGGGCGATGAGCGTCATCCGGCCCGGGATGTTGTCCGGGTTGAGAATGTCGATGAGGCGGATGAGATCGTCTTCCGCCAGCGACGGGCCGCATTTCATGCCGAGCGGATTGCGGATGCCGCGGCAGAATTCGACGTGGGCATGGTCAGGCTGGCGCGTGCGATCACCGATCCACACCATGTGGGCGGAGGTGTCGTAGAACTCGCCGGGGCGCGTGGAGTCTTCGCGCGTCATCGCCTGCTCGTAGCCGAGCATCAGGGCTTCGTGGCTGGTGTAGAATTCGGTTTGCTCGAGGGCGGGCATGGTCTCCGGCGTGACGCCGCAAGCCGCCATGAACTCCATCGCGTCGGTGATGCGTGCAGAAAGGGCTCTGTAGCGCTCCCCCGCTGGAGAGCGCTCTACGAACCCGAGCATCCAACGGTGGACGTTGGCAAGGCTGGCGTAGCCGCCCTGGGCGAAAGCGCGCAGCAGATTCAGCGTCGAGGCCGACTGCAGGTAGGCCTGCATCAGCCGCTGCGGATCGGGCGTGCGGGATTCCAGCGTGAACTCGGTGCCGTTGATATTGTCGCCGCGATAGGACGGCAGGGTGACGCCGTTCTGGGTTTCGATTGCGGCTGATCTCGGTTTGGCAAACTGCCCCGCAATGCGGCCGACCTTGATGACCGGCTTCTTGGCCGCGAATGTCAGCACCACCGACATCTGCAGGATCAGGCGGAACGTGTCGCGGATATTGTTGGGGTGGAATTCCTTGAAGCTCTCGGCGCAGTCCCCACCCTGCAGCAGGAACGCCTTGCCCTCCGCCACTTCGGCAAGGCGCTTGGTGAGCGTGCGGGCTTCGCCGGCGAAGACGAGCGGCGGGTAATTCGACAGTTGCGTCTCGACCGCCTCGAGCTTGCGCGCGTCCGGATAGTCCGACGGGATGTGGAGCGCGGGCTTGGCGCGCCAGGAAGACGGCGACCAGTCGCGGGCCATATCCTCGGCCATCATCTGCTTCGTGGTCTCGGCATCGCCGAAGCCTGCATCGATACGGTCGCGCATAGGTCAGTCCTGCATCGCGGCGCGAGCGATTGCGCCAATATGAATGTCTGCGGCGTCGGCCAGCTTGTAGCCGGGGTTGGTTCCGTCAAAGGCGAGGAAGAGATCGGTGCCCGACAGCACGATCATGTCCGCGCCCTGCTCGTCCATCAGTTTGCGGCCCGCTTCCCGGAAGAAGCGCCGGTCGTCGTCAGTCGCAACGGCGGCGGTAGCGAGAGCCAGGTAGCGCTTGCCCACCTCGTCCAGGTCCCCACCCTTCGGCGCCGCGATCTCGACCGAGGTGACGCCGCCGTAGAATTTCGACGCCATCACGGCGCCGGAACCAAGGATGCCGATGCGCTTTACGCCCATCTTGCCGAAATAGGTATTCAGTTCCGGAATTGCATTGATCAGAGGCAGCGGAGAAATCGCCATCAGCTCCTTGATGCAGAAATGCCCGCCCATGGATGTCACGGCGGCAGCCTTCGCGCCTGCCGCCTTCATCCGCCCGACCAGCTCGGCGAAGATTTCGGCTTGAGCCTTCGGATTACCGGCCTGGAGATTGCTCACCATCTCGCGCACGTCGGCATTGCAGATCGTGAGATCCAGCTTGCGGTTCGCGGCGGCGAACGCGCGCGCGAGGCCACGGTAGTAGAACTCCGTGGCTGCAGGCCCGATGCCGCCGATCAAACCGACATGCATGGCTACACCAGCCGTTCCGCAATCTGGACGGCGTTGAGCGCCGCACCCTTGAGCAACTGGTCGCCCGAAATGAACAGCGCCAGCGAATGCCCGCTCGGGTCCGAGACATCCTCGCGGATGCGGCCGACGAGCACATCGTTCTGGCCGGAGCTTTCGACCGGCATGGGGAAGTGGTTCTTCACCCGGTCGTCCACGATCTTCACGCCCGGCGCCTTGGAGAGTATCGCGCGGGCCGCATCGACGGAGACCTTGTCGGCGAACTCAGCCACGATCGACATCGAATGCGCGCGCAGGACAGGCACGCGCACGCAGGTGACACCGACGCGCAGATCCGGGAGCCCCATGATCTTGCGCAGTTCCTTGACGACCTTCTGCTCCTCGCCGTTGTAACCGTCCTCGCCGATGGCGGTGTTGTGGCTGAACAGGTTGAACGCATACGGATGCGGCAGGACTTTGGGCGCATACGCCTCGCCCTTGAGATAGGCGCGGGTGGCTTCTTCCAGTTCATCCATCGCGGGGCGCCCGGCGCCCGATGCGGACTGGTAGGTCGAGGCGATCACGCGCTTCAGCTTGCCCGCCTGGTGCAGCGGCCAGAGGGCCATCACCATGATGGCGGCGACGCAGTTGGGGTTGGCGTAGATCTTCTGGCTCGGCTTGATCAGCGCGCCGTTCACTTCCGGCACGACCAGCGGCACAGTATCGTCCATCCGGAAGGCCGAAGAGTTGTCGATCGCATAGGCGCCTGCCTTCGCCGCGAGCGGCACATACTTTTTCGAGATGTCCGTTTCAGACGCGAACAGCGCTACGTCGACGCCGGCGAAAGCGTCATCGGTGAGCACCTGCATCTCGACATCCTTGCCGAGGAATTTGAAGCGCTTGCCCGCCGAACGCTCGGACGCGAACGCCTTCAGCGATCCGGTCGGATAGCTCGACTGCTCCAGGCAGCGGAGCATTTCCGCGCCGACCGCACCGGTGGCGCCAATGACGGCCACGGTCTTCGCGCCGGCGCCGACAGAAGCCGTGCTGCGGGACTGGGTGGCGGACTGGGTCACGGGTAGGTCTCCTCTTGAGCCGGGAGGCTCTTTATGCCGGGAGACAGGGCGATGTGCC
>DASYKO010000600.1:0-13243 GCA_035995285.1 Hyphomonadaceae bacterium
CCTCCGCAGAATCTGAAGAAACGGTACGGAGGACTGAACTATGCGTGAGGCAGTGATTGTCTCGACGGCTCGCACGGGCCTGGCGAAATCGGTTCGTGGCGGGTTCAACCTGACCCACGGCGCGGCCCTCGGCGGTCACGCAATCAAGCATGCCGTCGAGCGCGCCGGGATCGACCCGAAAGAAGTCGAGGACGTCTATCTCGGCTGCGCGAACCCTGAAGGCGCCACCGGCGGCAACATCGCTCGTCAGGCCGCGCTCTGGGCCGACCTGCCGGTCACGGTCGCCGGCGGCACGATCAACCGCTTCTGCTCTTCTGGCTTGAACGCAATCGCGCTCGCCGCTCACCAGATCCGCGACGGCGCCGACATCATGGTCGGCGGCGGCGTCGAGTCGATCTCGCTCGTCCAGTTCGGCCCCAAGCCGCCGAACGCTCCGGACGGCCGCAACCGCGCGATCGATGAGAAGCTGATGGCGAAGATCCCGGCCATCTACATGACGATGATCGAGACCGCCGAAATCGTCGCAGAGCGCTACAAAGTCAGCCGCGAATACCAGGACGAGTACGCCCTGCAATCGCAGCAACGCACGGCCGCCGCCCAGGCCGCCGGCAAGTACAAGGACGAGATCGTCCCGATGAAGACCAAGTACGCCGTCACCAACAAGGAGACAGGCGCGGTTACGGTCGAGGATGCGGAAGTCACGCGTGACGATTGCAATCGCCCGCAGACGACGCTCGCCGACCTCCAGAAGCTCGCGCCCGTGTTCAAGGGCGGCCAGAAGGTGAAGGAAGGCAAGTACGTCACCGCCGGCAACGCCTCGCAGTTCTCCGACGGCGGCGCGGCTCTCGTGCTGATGGAAGCCAAAGAAGCCGAGAAGCGCGGCCTCAAGCCGCTCGGCGCATTCCGCGGTTTCGCCGTCGCCGGCTGCGAGCCCGATGAAATGGGTATCGGCCCGGTGTTCGCGGTGCCGCGCCTTCTCAAGCGCCACGGCCTCACCGTGCAGGACATCGACCTCTGGGAACTGAACGAAGCGTTTGCTTCGCAGTGCCTCTACTCGCGCGACAAGCTCGGGATCGATCCGGAGAAGTACAACGTCAACGGCGGCTCGATCTCGATCGGCCATCCCTACGGCGTCACCGGCGCACGCTGCACCGGCCACTTGCTGCTCGAAGGCCGCCGCCGCAAGGCCAAGTATGGCGTCGTCACGATGTGCATCGGCGGCGGACAAGGCGCTGCGGGTCTGTTCGAGATTTTCAACTAAGATCTCGAGACGCGGACAAACACGGACCGGCCCGGCAGCGATGCCGGGCCGTTTTCGTTCGTGGCGCGATTTGATGCGGTTCAAATTCGTCGGCAGCGATTCAAAGCTGGATTGGAAATCGTTGAACGTGAGACGCTGGTTCGTCGCAGCAGGGGGCATGTAATGAACGACGAGCTATTCCAACGGACGATGCGATCCATCGGTCTGACGTGCTTCGTGCGGCACTACGAACTCCTCACCGACACGCGGAAGGTTCCCGGCGATGCTGCTGCGGAGCTAGGCTCGCGCGAGTCCTTCACGGTCAACACGTGCCAGAGCAAAGTCTCCGCGTCTCGTCGCATTGTCAGAGAGGGCCGCACCCAGGATGCGCTTCGGATGTTCCTCTCTTCTAAGGTCAGCGACTACGATCTCGAACGGAAGGCCCGCCGGCTTCTCCTCGCCTGACGAGCAGCGTTTCCTTTTCTTCACTTGCATTTGGATCAGGCGCGCCTCATATCCACGCGCATGTCGCACCGCGCTCCCCTCCTCGAACGAGATACGTTCGCCGCTTAACAGCGGCGGCGGCGGGCTCTTCGTGGCCTGACCGCCTGGTAGTGCGCACTTCCGATCAATCGCAGTGAGTTGAGTCCGATCGGACTCCGAGCGCCATCGTCTTCGGTGCATTCGTTCAATGGCAAGACCCGGGATTGTCTATCCGACGACAGCGGTTCGATTCCGCTATGCACCGCCATTGCGCTCTCCAAAACAACACCCGCTCCTCTCGGAGCGGGCGCTGCGTGCTGGGCGGCTGAGATCAGCCGCGCCGGTTGTTGCTAGCCTCTGCGGTTCCAGTTGTAGTCGACCGAAAGGGCGATCAGGCTACCGCGATAGTCGCGGTAGTATTGGCGACCGCCGCGGTCGATGACGATCTCGCGCGGGCGCGGAGGTGTCGCGCCACGCTCGCCGCGATAGCGGATGTAGGTCCAGGCGCGCGCCGGGCAGCTGATTACGCGGGCGTCGCGGCGGTCTTCAGCGCGGTCGCGCCAGCCATTGTCGCGCCGATAGTCGCGGGCGTCTTCGCGAAGGTCGGGACATTCGCGGGCGTTGATGCGCCACTCGCCGGCGCTGGCCGACATCGCGAGCGGGGCTAGGGTCGTGATGCCAATTGCGACGGCAGCGGTTCGGGCGAGGGTTTTCATGCGTTTCATGGCTACAGCTCCAAAAGCCAAAGTCCCTCCAGTCACGCTTGCACAACCGATGCAGCGTAAGACAGTTCCACCGCTTGCAATCGGAAAACACATTCGAATCAGCGCGCTGTGAATGCTCATTCAGAAACCGCACAACATGCCGCGAACCTTCCGCGTGCTCGTGGCTTCCTTCATTGCCTGCCGTTCGGCTCGCGCCACATCCTCGCCTGATTTGGACCGATGCTCGTGTCCGAGAGAGGGATCAGACATGCCGGCACTCCAGAATTTCATATTGCCTCCTTTTATCGGCGCGGCCGCGTTGATCGCGCTCGGCGGATGCGAGAAGGCGCCGCGAACCGCTCAGCCGCCAGCAGCAGAAACGTATGCTCCGGTTGAGCCAGCCGCACCGTCTCAAGCGGAGGCGGCTGCAAGCACGGCGAGCGTGGAGGGATGGGACGGCTCGGGCACAACCAAACTCGGCAAGCCGCTGGCCGAGTTCGAATTCGAAAAGATCGGCGGCGGCAAGGTCGAGGCCTCGAGCCTGCGCGGGCGATGGACGGTGCTGGCGCTGTGGTCGGCGTCGGATGCGGCCTCGCTGGCGGATGAGGATTATATCCGCGCCGTTGTCAGCGCGGCGGACGCGGATCCCGATCTCGATTTCCTGTCGGTGCACATCAGGACGGATGCGGCGGCCGATCCGGCCAAAGTGTTCAAGGGCAAGCCGTGGCCGACACTGCAGGCGGACGAGAAAGCCCTGCAGAGCTTTGGCGTCTCCACCCTGCCCGTCTACCTGCTCATCGGCCCCGACCTCGTGGTCGAGGCCAGCCGCGGCGCGCTGGCGAAAACGCCGGATGGCATCAAGCCGATGTTCCGTGGGATCGCCGAGGTGCGGAAGCAGGTAGCCGCGCCGGAGTAGTCGTAGGTCGCTTGGAGCGCCGGGCCCCTGCCCGGCTCTTTCTCCACGCATCCACGATGCGCGCTTTCGCGCGTTGCCGGGCGGGGGCCCGGCGCTCCAAGGCGCGCTACTGTCCCAGCTTGTACTCCCCGCCCTTCTCCAGCGCGCGTTGCCATGCCGGCCTTGCGTGCATGCGGTCGAGCCAGGCGTTGAAGTTGGGATAGCTGGCGAGCTTGCGCTGGGCTCGCGCAACTTCGGCGACGAAGCTCATGGCGATGTCGGCGCCGGTGAGGCTGTTTCCGACGAAATATTCGCGACCCTTGAGATAGCGGTCGACATAGCCGTCATGGTTGGCGATCTCGCTTTCGATGCGCGGCTGCAGCAGGGCGCCGGCTTCCTTGAGGCGGCCGACATACATGTTGAGCATGTGCGGCAGCATGGCGGAGCCTTCGGAATAGTGGAGCCATTGCTGATAAGTGTCGTAGTCGTTGCTCTTGGGATCGGGCTGCAGCTTTCCGCCGCCGTGATGGCGGATGATGTAGTCGATGATGGCGCCGGTCTCGTGAATGGCGCGGCCCCCTCCTTCAGTTCCGGTGTCGGTGATGACCGGCGACTTGCCGAGCGGATGGATCGCCTGGAGTTCCGGCGGGGCGAGGCGCGTCTGGGCGTTGCGCTGGTGCAGCTTCAGCTCATACGGGACGCCCAGTTCTTCCAGCAGCCAGAGGATGCGCTGCGAGCGGGACTCGTTGAGGTGATGGACGATGATCATGGGGGCTTCCTCTGCTGAGGCGATCTGATCAGGTCGCGAGGTGAGGCGCAATCTCTTGCCTCCACCGCGAGGCGGGGAGGTGGATCGCGCCACCCTGGCGCGAGACGGAGGGGGAGAGTCCAGGGCGCTGTCTGATTGAATCTCCTCGCGGATTTCCCCCTCCGTCTCGCTCGCAAGAGCGAGCGATCCACCTCCCCCAGTGCTTCGAACTGAGGGAGGCAAGAGCGCCTACGCCTGCCCCAATTCCGCAGCGGATATCGGCGCCGCGCCCTTCATCTGATCGGGCGTGAGGCGGTCCATCATTGCGAGCAGGCGCGTGGAGATGACGACCTGGTTGTGCATGACGTCGGGAGACAGCTTGTCGATGACGCCTTTGGGGTCGCAGCGGAAGAAGTAGTGGGGCGAGCCCATGAGGCCGATGCCGGGGATGCCCATGGAGCGGAGCTGGCCACCCTCGCCCGGCGCCTGGCCGCTTTCGACCATGCCGGAGCGGGAGAATTTCGGGTTGAGACCGGCGGTGCTCGCCATGAACATCTGGATCGTTCGTTCGTGCGTGGCAGGCGTGGGGATCCAGTTTTCCTGCGCGGGGAGTCCCGTGGGGCCCCAGCCGGTGGGAAGGTCGAGCCATTCCATTGCGCCCATCTGTTCGAGATGGATCTGGGCGACGGTGCGCTTGATGACGGCGTCCCACTTGGTGATGACGCCGCCTGTGCCCGCGCGGCGGCCGGAGCCGGTGTCGGGATCGGCGACTGCGCCGCCGGCGTAGTGGCCGGTGGGGAGGGAGAAGACGACGGTGCGTTTCCGGTTCGGGATCTTCGACAGGTAGGTGGCGCAGGCCAGCAGGCCGAGCGCGCCATTGTCGTTGACCTCGTTGGGGCCATCGGTGTGCGTGGTGAGGAAGATCACCTCATCGGTCTCGCCTTTCAGCGTGGCGACGAGCGTGTCGGCGCGGGCATTTGGAGTCAGTTTCGCGTCACAGCGAATTGTGGCCTTGGCCTTGCCGGAGACGGACTTCAGGTAATCGCTGCCGGACTTGCCGACCCAGACGGCGGGGATGGAGCGGTGCTTGTCGGAGAATGGCAGGTAGTTGTAGCGAGCGCCTTCATCGGAGACGTCGTTGTAGCAGAGGATGAGGCCTTTGCATTTTTTCTCCAGCGCCTCCATCGGACCGCGGCCGCCCTGGTTGGCAATGCGGGGCACGGTGGGCCTGGGCGGGAGCGGGTTGGGGAAGCTTTCCGGATAGTACTGCACGACGCTGCGCGTGCCGCCGCCGGCGAGCGGCATGTCGACGACGACAATGGCGTCAGCGAGTTCGGCTTCGGTGTATTTCTTGAGGATGTCGGGGCCGGATTGTTCGCCCGAGCCGCCGAAGAGGATCTTGCCGGTGACGGCGGGCTTGCCTTTGGTGGAGCTGCCGAAGGGATAGTAGGCGATGACTTCGAGCTTCTTCTTGGCGCCCGAGTCTTCGGTCACCTCGATCGAGCAGTCCTTGATGTCGCATTCCCAGCTCATCAGCTTGAACTGGTCGCGTTCGATGGTGCAGCCGACTTTCGTGAACTCGACGGCGAGCCATTCCTCGAAGGCGCGGCATTGCGGCGTACCCGTCGCGCGGATGGGACCGAACTTGTGGAGCTGTTTCAGCCAGCTATCGAGCGTGTCGCGCGTGGGAACGGCGGAGGCGACGTGGCCGGGAATGGGGCTGGCTGTACTCGCGCCTTCGGCGGCGGAGACGCAGGCGCCGAGACCCGACATGGCGGCTGCGGCGGCGGATAGCTTCAGAACATCGCGGCGCGACTGAGTCATCGTTCACTTCCCTCGAACGGGCCGCTGGCGGGCCCTGTTGTTGCGACTGTTGTCGCTCGGAGTGGAATTCCCGGCAAGGCCGACGGTTTCTGTTTCGAAGCGGAATGTGGTGGAGTGAGAAAGAGCATTTTTGCGCGCCGCACTTGACGCGCCAAGGAGACAGGGCCTATGTGAGTGAACGCTCACATCGGGCTTTTGCCTACGATTCCTCTTGAACAGGAGCGCTTCAATGTCTGTCATCAAACGTCCGATCGGCCGCGGAGGCCGCAGCGTCAACGCCATCGGGCTCGGCTGCATGGGCATGGCCGCCTTCTATGGCGCGCCCATGGAAGAGGCAGACGCCGTCAAGCTGTTGCATACGGCGATCGATCTCGGCGTCGATCACTACGACACGGCGGAGATGTATGGGAACGGCGCGAATGAGCGGCAGCTGGGCGCGGCGTTCCATGATCGGCGCGAGAAAGTGTTCATCGCCACCAAGTTCGGGCCGAGGATCAATCTCGAGACCGGGCAGCGGCTGGGCGTGGATGGCTCGGCAGAGAATGCCAAGCGGGCGCTGGAGAATTCGCTGAAGTTCCTGCGCACGGATCATGTCGACCTCTGGTACCTGCACCGGCGCGATTTCTCGCGGCCGATCGAGGAGACGGTCGGCGCGATGGCGGAGTTCGTGAAGCAGGGCAAGGTGAAGGCGATCGGGCTGTCGGAAGTGACGGCGGATACGTTGCGCGCGGCCTCGAAGGTGCATGCGATTGCGGCTGTGCAATCGGAGTTCTCGATCTTCACGCGGTTCATCGAGGATGAGGGAATTCTGAGCGCGACGAAGGAGACGGGGACGACGCTGGTCGCCTACTCTCCGCTCGGGCGCGGGATGCTGGCGGGCTGGTCGAAGGACTGGAAGCCGAACGGCATGGACTTCCGCGCCGTGATGGCGCCGCGCTTCAAGGGCGATGCGCTGGAGAACAATCTCGCGCTGGTGGAAGAGATCGCGAAGGTGGCGAGCGAGGCCAATGCGACGGACGGGCAAGTGGCGCTCGCCTGGGTGCTGCAGCGGGCGGACAACATCGTGACCATTCCGGGCACGACCAAGATCGCGAACCTCAAAAGCAATGTGGCGGCGAGCGACGTGAAGCTGACGCCGGCCCAGGTGGCCAAGCTCGACGGGCTCGCGGCCAAGGTGAAGGGCGAGCGCTATGACGAGGCGGGCATGAAGAGCGTCAACGGCTAGCGCGGCTTAGCGATTTGCAGAGCTGAATTCCGAAAGGCGCTGCGGAGTGATCCGCGAGCGAACGAGGAGACTTGTCTTGAACCATCCCTCGCCATTTCACTTGACTGACTTATCGATTATCGATAATACTCTCCACACGGCCACAAGAGCCGCTTGGGGAAACACCCATGACTGCGGAAACGCTCGGCGCGCCTCCCCGCGCCCGCATCCGGTGGAAGCCGGTGCAGATCCTTGCGGCCGTTGGCTGCGGCTCGGTCTTCCTCTTTTCGCTGGCGGCGTTGTCGGCCGTGCTGATCGGGCGGGCGCAGTTGCCGTCAGCCTTCGGCAACTGGGCGGTGGGCGTCCACCTCGCGATCATCATGTCCGCCTTGCCCTTGTCGGTCATGCAGTTCGCCCTGTCGAAGGGCACCAGCCTGCATCGCACGACGGGATATGTGTGGTGCGCGCTCCTGTTCGCAGCGTCGCTGGTGAGCTTCGGCATTCACGAGATCAACGGGGGCCTGAGCCCGCCGCACTATGTGGCGATCTCGTCCTTCATCCTGCTGCCGACGATCGTGTTCCTCGCGCGCAAGCACTGGCACACGGCGCACCGCGTGGTGGTGCTGAGCTATGTGCTGTTCTTCCTGGTGTTCGCGGGGCTGTTCACCTTCATCCCCAACCGGGCGATGGGCCACCTGCTCGCCTCGCTCTGGAGCTGACCACAGGAGGGCGCCATGCCCTCCAATAAAGAGATCGTGGCGGCGGCGTTCGAGAAGATGGCGGCGGGAGATCCCTCGCTTTATCTCGGCATCATGGCGGACGACATCCGCTATGAACTGGTAGGCGATAATTCCTGGGGCCGCGTCTACAACGGCAAGCAGGCCTTCCGCGAAGAGCTTGGCCGGCCGCTGATGAGCCGCGTTGCCCCGCCGCTGAAGATGCGCGTGACGCGCATCCTGGCCGACGGGGATCATGTGATCCTCGAAAGCGCCGGCGAGAACGCCACCCGCTCGGGCGAGGCCTACAACAACCGCTACTGCATGATCATGCGCATGGCGGGCGGCAGAATCGTCGAACTCACCGAATACACAGACACCGATCTCGTCCTGCGGCGGCTGGGCGAGCGGGTTCAACCTCCGGAGGCATGAATGACGACGCAGGAAAACAACAAGCGCATTGCTCGGCAATTCTTCGAGCACTTTGACAAGCAGAATCTCGACGGCGCTTTCTCCCTCATGGCCGAGGATGCGCAATTCAAGATCCCCGGCAAGCCGGCCGAATCCCCCTCCGCCGGCGCGTACGGCAAGGACAGGCTGAGGCGGCTGTTCGAGCGGGTTCTCAAGAATGTTCCCGATGGTGTGCGCATGACATTCAAGTCGGCCATCGCCGAGGGCGACATGGTCGCGCTCGAAATGGAAGGACTCGGCAAGCTGAGCAATGGGCGGGCCTACAACAACGAATACGTCATCCTGTTCGTCATCCGCGACGGGTTGATCCGGGAGGTGCGCGAGTACAATGACACGCTGCACGCCTACAATGTCTGGCACGCCGCCTGAGCGGTCTCCAGCAAGCATAATTCAACGGAGCATCATCATGCCGCTTTCAGCGAACGCACAACTCATCGCCCGCCTGTTCAACGAGGTGGCGAAAGGCAATGGCCAGGTGTTCTGGGAACATGTGCATGACGACGCCGTCTGGCGCACCATCGGTACGGGCTCATGGTCCGGCACGTTCAAGGGCAAGGACAGCATCATCAACGATATCTTCCGGCCGCTGGGGCGGAAGCTGGTCTCGCGTCAGACCGACGTGACGCGCATCATCGACGGCGGGGAGGTGATCGTCGTTCAGGCGAAGGGCAAGAACCTGACCCACGGCGGCATCGCCTACGACAACGACTATTGCTTCGTCATCACGATGCGCGAGGGCAAGATCGCAACCTACGAAGAATACTGCGACACCGAGCTGATCGCGAACGTTCTGGGCGACAGACTGTCGACGTGGCGGCCGGCGGAGAAGAAGGCCTGACTTCCGACTGGCGGGCGCCAGTGGCGGAGCGCCCACGATAGCTTTGTGTCTTTGTGTGACCTTCGTGTCTTCGTGTTGGAATCTTCCTGTCGCGCCAAAGGCCTCAACACAAAGGCACGAAGATCACACAAAGACACTAAGGAGAGCCAGCATGAGGCTTGATTTGGCCTCTTGATCCGTCAGCCGAGGGAGACCACCTTGGCCGGATGTTGCCAGCGATTTTCGTCTCCCACGGCTCTCCCATGCTCGCGATCGAGGATCAGGCGGCGCGCCGGTTTCTTGAGGGCCTGCCGGGGATGCTGAAGGAGAAGCCGAAGGCCATCCTGATGGTGTCGGCGCATTGGGAGCGGCTGCGGCCTACGGTGAACGCGCCGCCGAGCAACGAGACGATCCACGATTTCGGCGGCTTCCCGGAGGCGCTCTATCGCATCAGCTACCCTGCTCCGCCCTCCGAAGCGCTGGCCAAGCGGGTGGCGGAATTGCTGGCGGCCGGCGGCATGCCGGCGGACATCGACACCAAGCGTGGGCTCGATCATGGCGCGTGGGTGCCGCTGATGGTGGCGTGGCCGCAGGCGGATGTGCCGGTGGTTCAGCTATCGGTGCAGACGCGGCTGGGGCCGGAGCATCACTATCAACTGGGCCAGCTGCTCGCCCCGTTACGGACCGAAGGCATTCTCATTGTCGGCTCGGGAAGCTTCACGCATGACCTGCGCAGCTTCTTCTCGTCCGGCGGGAATATCGATGCGCCTGAGCTGGACTGGGTCCACGTATTTGCGGAATGGATGGCCTCGGCGCTGAAGGACAAGCGGATCGACGACCTGCTGGCCTATCGCCGTCTGGCGCCGGAAGCTGCACATAATCACCCGACCGAAGAGCACCTTCTGCCGCTCTACGTGGCTTTGGGAGCGGGTTCTGGCGATGCCAAAACTGGTCAAGTAAGGCAGATCCATTCCAGCACCACCTACGGGATTTTGCGGATGGACGCTTTCGCGTTCGGCGAAGCCGCCTGACTTTCTTCACAATCGCAGGCGCTATGTCGGCAACGCCTGTTGCTCCGCAACGGGCTGGGTTAGAACGCCTCCTCAGGGCTGGCCCATTCAGGTTGCTTGCATGTCGATCACTCGCCGTCCGTTTCTGAAGAGCATAGCTGCCGCCGCTGTCCTGGCCGGCTCATTGTTCGCCGCATCGTGCGAAAGCCTGGGCATGCCGGGTTCTGCAACGGCCGCTGCGCCCGAGGTCGGACTCTACGAGGTCCGCACCTACACGACGTCTCCCGGCAAGATGGATGCGCTCGATGCGCGCTTCCGCGATCACACCATCGGCCTCTTCCGCCGCCACGGCATGACGCCGATCGCCTTCTTCCATGTGGCGCCGGCGGCGGATGGCAAGGCGGACAACCGCCTCGTCTACATCATGGGCTACAAGGACCGCGCGGCGCGCGACCAGGCCTGGAAAGAGTTTTCGGCCGATCCGGAATGGACGAAAGCCTATCAGGACAGCGAAGCCAACGGCGCGCTGCTGACCAAGGCGCCGGACAACATCTTCCTCACCGCGTCCGACTATTCGCCCAAGCTGGATACGCACAGCGCCGCCGCGCCGCGGTTCTTTGAATTGCGCACCTACACGGCCAATCCGGGCAAGCTTGAAGACCTGCATTCGCGCTTCCGCGATCATACGCTGACGATCTTTGCGCGGCACGGGATGACCAACATGCTGTACTGGCGCCCGACCGGCGGCCAGCCGCAGATGGAGAACAAGCTGGTCTACCTGCTCGCCTTCCCCAACCTAGACGCGCGCACCGAAGCGTTCCAGAAATTCTCTGCCGATCCGGAATGGCAGAAGGTCTCGCAAGCGAGCAACGCCAACGGCCCGCTGCTGGCGCAGAAGGATGGCGTGGTGGCGGTGCAGCTTATTCCGACGGATTATTCGCCGCTGAAGTAGGCGCTTCGCGCTGGGCAATAGGCAGTAGGCAGTAGGTATCTGGCCGCGGCTTCGGCTAGCTTGGCTAAATCCTACTGCCTACTGCCTACTGCCTATTGCCTTTTTCCGGCCCCTTGCAATTAGTTGCAAATGCAACTATCTACCCGCCAACAGCAGTTTCCGGAGATTCCAATGACCGAAGTCCGGCCTTTTTCCTCTCTTGGCGGCGCCAACCATGGCTGGCTTGACGCCCACCACCATTTTTCGTTCGCCGAATACTACGACCCCAAGCGCATGAGCTGGGGCCGCCTGCGCGTGTGGAATGACGACGTGATCGCGCCGAAGTCGGGCTTTCCGCCCCACCCTCACCGCGACATGGAGATCATCACCTATGTCCGCACCGGCGCCATCACCCACAAGGATTCGATGGGCAATGAAGGCCGCACCGCGGCGGGCGACGTCCAGGTGATGTCTGCCGGCACGGGCGTGCGCCACGCCGAATACAATCTCGAGGACGAGGCGACGACCCTGTTCCAGATCTGGATCGAGCCGGACCGCACCGGCGGCCAGCCGGGCTGGGGCGCGAAGCAGTTTCCGAAGTCGAATCGCACCGGCGCGTGGTCCATCCTCGCCTCCGGCAAGGGCGATGAAGGCGCGCTCGGCATTCGTGCGGATGCGCGCGTTGTCGGGGCGACGCTGGAAGCGGGCCAGGAACTCACCTGGGAAACCGAGCCCGGCCGCCACGTCTATGCCGTGCCTGCGACAGGGGTCGTCGAGATCGACGGCCAGCGGGTCAACGCTCGCGACGGGATCGCCATCACTGGCAAGTCCGCCATCGCCTTCAAGGTGATCGAGGGCCCGGCCGAGATCGTGCTGACCGATACGCTCTAAGCGTTCGCATTGCGAAGTCAGATGAGGGCGTCGGCCGAATGTGCTGGCGCCCTCTTCGTATCGGCGGCCCGGAGATGGTTGGCTAACCCGCGTCTCGGATACGTTGTAAGATCGTTCATGCCCGGTTAGGCCGCACTTGGTCTATTCTCCCTACAGTCGAATGAATCGGGGAGAGACATGACCAAACGCATGGCAATTCTGGCGGCCCTGGCCTCTATTCCCCTGCTGTCCGGCTGCCTTGTCGCCAGCGCCGTGGGCGCAACGGTCGGCGCGGCAGGCGCTGTCGTTGGCGGCACGGTAGACCTCGTCACCACCTCCAAGGAGGAGCAGATGAAGAAAGACAATGCTCGCCTGAAGGAAGAGAACGAGGAATTGCGGCAGCAAAACAAGGCGTCCGGCAATTAGCCTCGAGCCCTAATCTCTAGCCAAATCAGGGGCGCGAGGATGGGAGGATGCTTTACAGCGTCTGCCCCCCCTTTTCGTTATGGGGCATTCATCCCACCTTCAGGATAGGGTAGGTTAGTTGTTGTTTCGCGCGGCTGCAGATTCCCGCGCGGCGCCAATTTTCAGGAGCGTTTCATGCGCCTTGTCTCTCTCGCGGCCATCGCCGCTCTCGCTTTCACCGCCGCCCTGCCCGCCAGTGCGCTGACGGTGGAGACCAAGTTCTCGGCCGAATTCCAGAAGAAGCTGGAAAAGGACTATGGCGCGCGCGAGGCCGCGGTGCTTACCGATACGCTCGTCCGGAAGGTCGAGCAGGCTTTCGCCAAGCAAGGCGTGAAGGCGGATCGCGTTGTCGTGACGATCGAAGACGCCAAGCCCAACCGGCCGACCATGCAGCAGGTGATGGACAAGCCGGGCCTCGACGCCATTCGCTCCATCAGCCTCGGCGGCGCCGAACTCACGGGCATCGCCTACGACGCCTCGGGCGCCGAGATCGGCAAGTTCAACTATGACTGGTACGAGAACGATCTCTCCAACGTCGTCGGCTCGGGCACCTGGTCCGACGCGCGCTGGACGTTCGACAGGTTCGCAACCCGGTTTGCGGACAAGCTGTCTTAGGCAAGGCACTAAGTCATTAAGGCAGAAGGGCAGTAGGGCACACCTACTGCCCTTCTTGTTTTCTGCCACGCCACTAATGCCCTAATGCCTTACTGCCCTATTCCCCTACCTGATCCCCGTCACTTTGTGCGTCTGCAGGCTGAGGCGCCATTGCGGGTTTTCGAGGCAGTAGGCGATGCAGGCGTCTCGGGATGCCTCGCGCATCGGCCCATCCATGGGCTGCAGGAAGAAATGGCGGAAGTTGAGGTTC
>DASYKO010000601.1:0-3602 GCA_035995285.1 Hyphomonadaceae bacterium
AGCAAGCCAAGAGGAATGGCAAACACCAGCACGAGCGCGCCGATGAGCCGATCCACACGCAACTCCCTCCCCAGTCTCTGGGAACAGGCCGTCACGCTCTGGGACGATCTCGTGCTCGGCTTCGGCCATCCTCAGCTTCTCATGCGCTGGGGCTGGATGCGCGCGCTCTATCATCGCGCGCTGGGCCACACGCTGCGCGATCTCGAGAGCCACGTCCGCCGCGCCATCCGCGCCGACGCCCGCGAGCTCGACCTCCCCGCGCTGAAACCCTGCGCAAGACGACGCAAGCCCGGCCCGCCCAAATCGAACGAAGACATGCCGCGCTTCCGCCGCTCCTACAGCGATGACTGCACGACCTGGAAGGTGAGCTTCCGCATGAGCGTGGCCGCGCCCCGCAAACACCGCGGCCCGCGCAAGAGATCGGAACCCGCCGAGCAACGCCCCTGCCGCAACTACGCCTATCGCATCGAGGCCCTGCGCCGCGCCATCAACCATCGCAAGGACTATGTGCGGCGCTATGCGCTCCGCCTCGCACGCGTCAGGGAGGCCAACGTCCGTGCTCTGGTCGAAGCCTTGAAGGCCTACGATCTCTCGCCAGCAGCGACCGGCGCCAAGCTGTCCGAGGTCATGTTGCCGAGCGCCAAGCACATCGAACCCGGATAGCCGGCTCTCTAACTCCGCTTTCAGTCGAAACACCCTCTCAGGCATCACCTGCGAGAGCGATGACTCACGCCTGGACATCACATGCCGATCGCAGCCGAACCGCAGCCGATTGCTTTTCCTCCCTCAAGTCGCAAAGCGGCTTGGGGGAGGTGGATCGCGTGCTCTTGCACGCGAGACGGTGGGGGCAGCCGCCGGATTGAGTTTTCAGGTGCGCGTTTCACGGTCGGGGGGAATGCCTCACAGCCGGTGGCTGCCCCCACCGTCTCGCTCGCTGGCGCGAGCGATCCACCTCCCCCGCCCTGCGGGCGAGGAAGGAAAAGTGCGCCCCTACTTCTTCCACCCCGCCAGCACCGCAGACGCCGCCGCATCGAGCTCCGCCTCCGTCCACTTGCGCCCCTTGATCTCGGCCTTCAGCAGATAGTTGATCGGGGCGAGGAAGAGGTTGCCGAGGAGATCCGTGGGCAGGTTCTTGAAGTCGCCGCTGGCGAGGCCGGCCTTGCGCAGGTCGCTGACCATCCGGCCGATGGCGCGCAGGGATTCCCCGCCCTCGCGGTCCGCCAGCGCGGACTCGGCGAAGCGCTGGCCGAAGGCGAAGGCGTCGCGGTCGGATCGATAGGCGCGGTAGATGGCGAGCCATGTGCGCTTGAGGCGTTCGGGCGGGGCGAGGCTCACATCGATGCTGGCGCCGGCGTTGACGAAGACTTCCGTCTTCATCTCGCGATAGGCAGCGATGAGGAGGTCGTCCTTGCTTTCGAAGTGGCGGTAAAGCGTGCCTTCGGCGACGTCGGCCGCGGCGGCGATGGCGGCGGTGGTGGCGGCCGCCAGCCCATCGCGCGCGACGATGCCGACGGCGGCGCGCAAAAGCCGCTCGCGTGTGGCGGCGCCGGCGGAGGTTGGGGCGGGTGGAGGCGTCATGCGTCCATATTCAGGAGTTGGCGGGCGCCTGCAAGCGGGCCGGCAGTCACGATGGCGGCGGCAAGTTGGGGAATGCGCGAATGCAGACCTCCCCCTGGACACAAGAATCCGCGACAGTCGCCCGATGAGCGAGGCGCGGTTTCTGGGGATCGACTTTTCGGGCGGGGCCGGGCCATGGCGCCCCGTGTGCTCGAAGCCCACCGTGTGGATCGCGACGCTGGAGGCGTTCCGGTTGGCCGACCTGCGGCCGGTGCAGGAGCTGGAGGGGGACGGAGAGCCGTTCGAGAAGCTGGCTGGCCTCCTGCGGGAGGGACGGTATCGGGCCGCGGGGATCGATGCGCCCTTCTCTCTTCCGGCGGCGCACATGCCGGAACAGGGGCACGCGCGGCTGGTGGCGGATGTCGGCGCGATGGAAGCGGCGGGCGACAGGCCGTTTCCTCGCGGCGAGACATTGGTGGCTTACGCCTCGAAGTTCGGCGGGATCGCGGACGGAGGAAAAGTCTGGCGGGAAACGGAGCGCGGATGCGGGGCGCTGGCGCGCTCGACGCTGTGGAATGGCGCTCGGCCCGGGGCGCCGTTCACCGCTGCATGCCTGACGCTGCTGCATCGGGCGCAGCGGCCGGTGTGGCCGTGGAAGGATGCGCAGGGCATGCTGGTGGAAGCGTTCCCTGCCGCGCAGCTCAGCGCCTGGGAGCTGCCGAACAAGGGCTATGGCCTGCCCGAGGAAAAGCCGGTTCGGGCCAAGATCGTCGCGGGGCTGGAGGCGAAGGGGCTGGCGATCGAGGCGAGGTACCGCAAGCAGATGCTGGCCTCGCCCGATGCGCTCGATGCTGTGTTGGCGGCGTTCGGCGGGCGGGCAGCTGCGAACCGGCAGCTGAAGCACGCGCGGCCCGCGTCATGGAAGATCGAGGGGGCGATTGCGGTCCATGCGTAGTAGGTTTGTGACATGAGCTTTGTGATCCGCACGTTCCGGGAAGACGATCGCGCGCAGTGGGATGTGCTATGGCGCGGCTATCTCGAATTCTATGAGACGAGCATTCCGGACGAGGTGAGCGAGATCATCTGGCGGCACCTGCTGGATCCGGAGGAGGCAATCCTCGGCTTCTGTGCAGACGATGGCGGGAAGCTGCTCGGGATCGTGCACTATCTCTTCCATCCGGTGACGTGGGCAGCTGGGCCGCGATGCTATCTCGAGGATCTGTTCACCACGGCGGAGGCGCGTGGGCGCGGTGTCGGGCGGGCGCTGATCGAGGCGGTCTACAAGGCGGCGGATGAACAGGGCGCGGACCAGGTCTACTGGCTGACGCGGACAAACAACGCCACGGCGCGGCGGCTCTACGACAGGCTCGCCAAGGCGACGGACTTCATCAAATACAGGCGTTAGGGCGCTAGGACCATCATCAACCTGTGGTTGTAACATCTTGAAATTTCCCCAGCGTCGGTTCATAGCTGCGTCATTCGCGGCGGCTTGGCAGGGCGGCGCGGTTGGGGAATGCGCCATGATCTACGCCGTCTCGGCAGAGAACCAGCATAAATTCGCGAGCCAGCTGGACGAGATGTTTGCCCAGCGCCAGGCGCGGGCAGGATTTGTCTCCGCAACCGACGAGCTTGATGACGAGAGCGCCGTCTACCTGATCCATATGAATGGCGAGGGCCGCCTGCTGGAAAGCGTGCGGCTCAACCCGGTTGAAGGCGGGCGGTGGCAGACATCCCTGTGGCCGGCCGAGCCGAGCGAAGCGCTGGCCGAGGCCGTGGCGGCGTATTGCCGGATGAACGGGCTGGCGCCGGTCGAAGGATAGACTCCCCAACGACTCGCTGACCGGGGGGCCAAGGCGCCCTGCTCTTATCAGTCGACTCAAAACGGAAGCAGCCCGGCGTTTCCACCGGGCTGCTCCTTCACCTTTGGACGTACCGATCCCGTCCGGTCGCGTTAGCGGCCGATCGTGATCTGCACCTCTGCGCGGCGGTTCAGCGGCTCACGCACGCCGTCTGCCGTCGGTTTGGCTTGCTTGCTCTCGCCGCTT
>DASYKO010000602.1:0-5437 GCA_035995285.1 Hyphomonadaceae bacterium
CGGCGGCGGCGGTTCGCTGAATTTTCGCGGCCGCAGCTATCCGTTGTCGGCCGGCGGGCTGGACTACGGCCTGGTGTTCGGCGGCTCGAAGACCGTGCTGCGCGGGCGCGTCAGCAACATCAACCGCCCCTCCGACGTCGCTGGCGTCTACGGTGCGGCGGGCGCAGGGCTCGCGGTCGGCGGCGGCGCGCGCGCGATCGTGCTGACCAACCAGAAGGGCGCCGTGCTGGAACTGTCCGGCCGCCAGGTCGGGCTGATGGCCAACGTCGACCTCAGCGGGCTGGCGATCACGTTGAAGTAGCGGGGGCGGTAGGGTGGGCAAAGGCGCGCTCTTCGCGCCGTGCCCACCATTCTCGTTCGAATAGAAGATGGTGGGCACGCTGCGCTTTGCCCACCCTACACTCTGATCATCTCGTGAATGTCGCGGCAATGCCGGACGATGTTGTCGTGCGCGGTCACGAATTGCTTCAGCGGCGTGTCGATGTCGTAGAAATAGATGTTGGCGATGAAGCCGTAGATGCCGGCATCGATGCCGGTCGGTTTGTCGCCATGCAGATAACCGCGCGATGGTATGAGCTCGGCAAGCGCTGCGAGATCGGCTAGGCCGCGCGCCATCGCGGCATCGGGATCGTAGCGGCCGATGCCCTGGTAGTGATAGCGCTGGGCGTTGAACGCCTGCGCCTTGAGCAGGCCTTCCTCGGTCAGGGCCGGATGCTCGCGCAGCAGCGCATCGCGGAACGCATGCCAGTAACGCTCGTCCTGCCAGCGCGAATACGACATCACCCAGTAGAGATCGTCGAGCATGCGCGTGATCATAAGGTTGCTGGTTCGCTGCGCCGCCGTCAGTCCGGCGTCGATCGCCAATCGGTATTTTGCGGTGACGTAAGCCAGAATGGTCTCGCTGTCGCCGACCGTATCGCTGGCGTCGACAATATAGGGAAGCTGGCCACGCGGCGCCTTCGATGCATCGAAAATGTGCTCGTGCCGGAACGGCACGCCTGCCAGCCGCAGGAACGCAAACACCTTCAGGCCGTAGCCATTATTGTCGGCGACGCCGAACAGCGTGGGATAGGAGTACAGCGTAAGCATCGGGACCGTCGAAGTGAGAGGACCGGGGACGCAGCGATCAAGTATGACACAGAGGGATTGGCTGCGCTAATCCGCTATGCTGAAGTCGCTCCATGACGTCGTCGTCCCGGCGAACGCCGGGACCCATAGCCACCGATGTTAGCTTGGCGAAGATTGCGTCATCCATCTCGTTCTATCGAGGGCGCAACGCGGTATGGGTCCCGGATCGGCGTTCGCTTGCGCCCACTTGTCCGGGACGACGTGGGGTGAGTTTTGGATTCAATCGTCAAATAGCGAGAGGACGTGCGTTCACAATCTCGTGGCGCGCTGCGTCTCGAAGGACGGCCGCGAGTTCATGTGTTGCCTCCGTCTCGCGTAACGATCCGTTCCGGGCTAGCATGCCCCCAACAAATAACCGGAGGATGCCATGACGCCGAAGACCATCGCCGCGGGCTTGCTCGCGCTGTCACTGTCGGCCGGCGCTGCAATGGCGGCGGAAGCGGTCGCGGTGGCGGTCGCCGATTTCGACTATAGCGACACCTCAGGCGAGATCTCCGACCAGGCCGAGGCGCACCGCGCCCGCGTCGCCGCGTTCGGCCAGCTGCTGCGTGAAAACCTCGTTGCCGATGGAAAGGTCCGCCTGGTCCGGCTCGATTGTCCCGGTCACGCCTGCACCGCCGCCAGCATGCCCCCGGACGACTTCACCGCGGAGGCGCGCCGGGCCGGCGCACGCCTTGTGGTCTACGGCGGCATCCGGAAGATGAGCACGCTGGTGCAGTGGGGCGAGGTTCAACTGCTCGATCTCGACCGCAACGAATTGCTGCTGCGGCGCACCGTCACCTTCCGCGGCGATACCGATGAGGCATTCCGCCACGCCGCCGCCTTTGTCGGCGAGACCTTGAAGGAAGTCATGCCGAAGCCGTGAGAGGAAACTCGTAGGTGGGCAAAGCGTCCGCCGTAGCTCGCAGAGCGAAGGCGGATGCGTGCCCACCATTTGTTTCGGCTAACAAGAATGGTGGGCACGGCGCGAAGACGCGCCTTTGCCCACCCTACGCTCGCTCGCATCTCGTCATGGCCGGGCTTCGACCCGGCCATCCACGCCTTGGCTTCTCGCGCGACGATCCATTCCCGTGTAGCTTCCTCGCCAAATAGACGGGGGAGGATTTCATGAACTTGCGGACCATCGCCGCCGCCTTGCTCACACTCGCCTCGTCGGCCGGCACCGCCGACGCGCAACCGGCGGCGAGCCTCAAGGACCAGATCGTCGGCAGCTGGAATTTCGTAGTCGCCGAGGTCACGGCGCCGGACGGCAAAAAATCGTTTCCGTTCGGCGAGGCGCCCAAGGGCATTTTGATCCTCACGCCCGACGGCCGCTTCGCCCAGATCCACGTCGCCGGCGACGTGCCCAAAATTGCGTCCAACAACCGCCTGACCGGCACGGCGGAGGAATACGCCGGGATCATGCGGCGCAGCCTGTCGGTGTTCGGCACCTATACGGTGGACGAGGCGAACAAGACCGTCACCTACCACATCGTGTCTTCCTCGTTCCCGAACTGGGAGGGCGAAGCGCAGACCCGCACCATCGATAAGCTCAGCGCCGACGAGTTCGTCAACACCAATCCGGGCGTCGCCGGAGGGCGCGGGAGCGCGAGCAATTTTTACAGGAGGGTGAAGTAGGGGGAGGGGCGCGGCAACAACGCGGCTGGATTGCTTCGCTTTGCCCGCAACGCCAGGGGCGCAGCGCCCTCCGCCCTCATCCTGAGGAGCGTGCTCTCCCGGCAGCGCACTTGCGCTGTCCGGTGCGCGTGTCTCGAAGTATGGCCGCGAGTCCAATTGTTGCGTCCATCCTTCGAGACGCTTGCGGAGTTTATCATCGGGCCGCGCTCGGCGCGGACCCGGTGGCAAGCTCCTCAGGATGAGATCCCCATCGCCCTATCGAATCCGCCAACTGCTGCCATGGTTGCGCCGACCAATGTCCCGATGCTGCGCCGGATGGCGAGGCCAGCACGAACACGGCAGGGAAATCGGGCTCTGGCGGTTGACGGCCGAGCGCGACCGCTCTCGTCGGCCGGCCACAGAACATGCTCGCGGCCTTCTTGCTGGTGAAGGCTATGGTCTGCGGCCGGTAACGCCGCATCTTTTCCTGGAAGGCAGCGATATCGACAGGGGATTTGAGCGCCTGATGGTCCATCCCCGCACCGAGCTTGCAAAGATCGGTGAAGCCGATGCCGAGGTTCAACAGTGTGGGAAATTCATGCGGCTGGTATCGGCGCGGCGTGATGCCGACCTCGTGGATCGTGCGCCAGAAGCGATTGCCGGGGCCGGCGTAGTAATGGCCGAGGTCGGCGGATCGCTGTCCGGCGGCGGTGCCGACGAAGACGAGGCGCAGGTGAGGCTGAAGCTGGTCGGGGAGCTTTTCCACCGCGTGAACCCTTCAAAGCTAGGAATTGCCCAACACCAATAGTCAGCTCCATTGCGTTGGGGGCGATCCTGAATACCATAGCCGAGTGCGCAGCAGGAGGTTCGTGATGGCTCTCAACGCCGACAAGATCGACGACACCGCGCTGGCCTTGCTCTATCTGACGCTGCATGACGATTGCAGAGCCTGGAAGGGTTTCGATTGGGGCGTGCTCGGCCGCCTGCATGACAAGGGCATGATCCAAGATCCCGCGCGCAAGGTGAAATCCGTGGTTTTCACGCAGGAAGGATTGGAGAGGGCGAAGTCGCTGTTTGAGGAAATGTTTGAAAAATGACGTGCAGCCTGTGGGGCGGGTTAGCCGAAGTCGTGACCCACCGCTGCGGCATTCTTGGGGGTGTCTATGACAAAGACCATACTTCTAGGGGACGAATTTGATGATCACCTTCGAAGCGTCCTCGTAGAAGTAATGCGTGACATGGGCACAAGAACGCTTGATGCCGACTGGTCCGTAGTTGGCTCTCAAGAACTAGGAACCGCAAAGCTAGAGCTCCGGGGAAGGATAGTTGTGGTGGAATCGGAAACCTACATCGGGCTATCGATTACAGGCGACGACAATGAGGTCGACGAAATAGCTAACCGAATCTCGGAGAAGCGAAAAATTGGTAGGGCGGTTTGACGGTCATGCTCTCTTGGCTATTCAGACGCTAACGGATTTGAACGCGTGGAAAACTACCTTTAGGGCATCAGATCCTACACGGGATTGGTAGTCGATCAATTCCCTCCGTTTTTTTGACCGACTGATCGAGAGAGGCCGGGCTTTGGCTCGGCCTCTTGCATTTTCGATGGATGCCCCGGTCAAGTCCGGGCATGACGCGGCGAGAGCTGCCCCTCTACAACACCCGATTACTCTCCTTCACCTTCTCCGCATCCAGATAAACCTGCCCGCCCATTTCCTTGAACTTTGCGGACATCTGCGCCATGCCGTCCTCGATCACCCCCGACACCGACATGCCGACGCCACCTCCGGCCACCGCGCGCTTATCCGGATCGTTCAGCGTTGCCGCATAATCCCGCACGTCCTGCGTGATCTTCATCGAACAGAATTTCGGGCCGCACATCGAGCAGAAATGTGCAACCTTGTGGGCGTCCTTGGGCAGCGTCTCGTCGTGGTAGCTGCGCGCGGTTTCGGGATCGAGGCCGAGGTTGAACTGGTCTTCCCAGCGGAAGTCGAAGCGGGCGCGGGACAGCGCGTCGTCGCGCAGTTGCGCCGCCGGGTGGCCCTTGCCGAGATCGCTCGCGTGGGCGGCGATCTTGTAGGTGATGACGCCGACCTTGACGTCGTCGCGGTTGGGCAGGCCGAGATGCTCCTTCGGCGTCACGTAGCACAGCATGGCGCAGCCGAACCAGCCGATCATGGCGGCACCGATGCCTGAGGTGATGTGGTCGTAGCCGGGTGCTATGTCAGTCGTCAGAGGCCCCAGCGTATAGAACGGCGCTTCGCCGCATTCCTTGAGCTGCTTGTCCATGTTGATCTTGATCTTGTGCAGCGGCACGTGGCCGGGGCCTTCGATCATCACCTGGCAGCCCTTCTTCCACGCGATCTGCGTCAGCTCGCCGAGTGTCTCCAGTTCGGCGAATTGGGCGCGGTCGTTGGCGTCGGCGATCGATCCCGGCCGGAGGCCGTCGCCGAGCGAGAACGACACGTCGTATTTGCGCATCAGGTCGCAGATCTCGTCGAAGTGGGTGTAGAGGAAGCTTTCCTTGTGATGCGCGAGGCACCACTTCGCCATGATCGAGCCGCCGCGCGATACGATGCCGGTGACGCGGTTGGCGGTGAGGTGGATGTAGGGCAGCCGCACGCCGGCGTGGATGGTGAAGTAATCGACGCCCTGTTCGCACTGCTCGATCAGCGTGTCCTTGTAGAGCTCCCAGGTCAGTTTGACCGGATCG
>DASYKO010000603.1:0-6677 GCA_035995285.1 Hyphomonadaceae bacterium
GATCACCGTGCCATTGACCAGCGACAGCAGCAGGAATGCGCCCAGCGTCAGGCCAAAGCCTTCGTGCGAGCCGACGCCAGCCGGCAGCCAGTCACACGCCGTCGCATAGAGGTCGATCAGCGGCATGATCGCCATATGGCTGACCATGTAGACGATCGGCCGCTTCTTCAGCCACGCGGGGACAAAGAACTCCTTCGTCATCACCGCCATCCACGCCCACACCAGCGCAAGCGGTCCCAGCAGCCTCCAGTCCAGCCACACCGTCAGGCCGATCTGCAGAGCCGCCACGACACCCGCCACAATTCGCAGCTCGCCCACTGTCACCAGCCCGCGCGGCACCGGTCGCTCCGGGCGGAACTTCGTGTCTTCCTCATTGTCCTTGTGCTCGTCCGCCACGCGCAGCTGGAAGAACAGGCCGAACAACACCAGCACCGCCACGACGATCGCGCGCCAGTCGGGCGCGCCTTGTCGCAACAATGCAGACAGGCACACCGCCGACGCCCCAAACGCCGCAATCAGCACGCCATGCTTGAATATGGGAAACCGCTCGCCCTGGTACTCCCAGAGCCTCGCGCCAAGCCCGCGCTTCACCGCAACTGCCTGTTGAGCCGCCTCGCTCACGACTTGCCCGGCTCCATTTGTCCGGCCTGCGGCTTCCCGCGCGCCAGCTTCTGGTGCGCGCTCGCAAACTCATGCGCACACAGCGCGCCGATGATCGACAGCTCGCCCGCGAGACACACGGCCGCCGTCACTTCCGCAAACGCCCGAGCCTTGCCTTCGCCCTTGAGCCCCATGATATTGAGCCCAGCCGATTGCGTCGGCAGGTTCGTGCCGCCGCCAACCGTCCCCGCAATGATGTTCGGCAACGTCACCGAAACGAACAGCCGGTCGTCTTCGCGCAGTTCGATCCGCGTCACACCCACCGCGCTCTCCGCCACGCACGCCGCGTCTTGCCCAGTCGCGAGATACAGCGCCGCCAGCCCGTTCGCATAATGCCCTTGCACGCCGATCGAGCCCGACATCACGCCCCCAAGCGCCGACATGCGCCAGTAATCCTCCATCCGCTTCGACGTCGTATGCAGCTGCTTTTTGATCTCTTCTCCCGGCAACTCCACCGAAGCGGTCACCTTCCGCCCGCGCACGCCGACGAACGACATGGCCGATGCCTTCTTGTCGCCCGAGAAGTTGGCCTCGAGGAACCAATAGACCGGCTTGAACGGGCTCTTCTCGATGATCGCCTCGCACAGCGCCGCCGTCGCGATGGTCACCATGTTCTGGCCCGCAGCGTCCCCAGTCGTGTAGGTGCACTTCAGATAGACATGGTCGCCTTCGACATGCGGCGACAGCTCCACCAGCTTGCCATGCCGCGTCGTCGTCTCCGCCGCCGCCTTCAGCATGTCGAAGTTCATGCAGAGCCAGGCCACGAACAGCCCGGCCTCCGTCGTCGACTTCAGCGCAAACCCCGGCGAGCGCTGCACGCCCTCGGCCAGCGTGCCCGTGGTACATCCGCCCACCGACGAGATCAGCCGCGCCCCGCGGCCATAGCTCGCCACCAGGGCCGCCTCCGTCGTCGCCAGCGGCGCGTAGTAATCACCCTTGGCGAAAATCCCGTTCACCCGCAGCGGCCCAATCACGCCCACCGGCAGGCGCAGCGTGCCGACATAATTCTCGATGTTGTGCTCGTAACGCTCCAGCTGCTCCTGAGCCTTCGCATCATACAGCTCTGCCTTGTCCGCCTCACTCGCCCCCGAATGGCCAAGCAGCGTCTTCCAGTTCGAAGCCGTGAACGTCTTCTCGATATGCTTGGCCGGCCGTATCCAGGGCTTCAGCGGCGTCGCCGTATCCGGCTGGGTCTGCCGCGCGAGATCGTCCGCCGATCGGCCTTCCACCATCGCCGCGATCATGCGGCGTGCGGCGTCGAATGCGCTAGACAAAAAGGTCTCCCGTCCGGCCCGATGCCGCGGCGCAATGAATCAGGGAATTTGAGGAAAACTCAAGGCAAAGACGCGCAACCCTCTAGCTCGCTGCGCCGGGATACAGTTAACGTCGGGGCGCGCTCGCACTGGAAGGGGGAACAAATGTCACGTGTTGGGGGATCAGGCGCCGTTTTCATCGCCTATTCGCGAAAAGACCAACGGGCCATGGAAGCCGTCAGAGCATGGCTCAAAGAGGTCGGGCACAGCGTTGTCACGGATGCTGACAACCTGAACAACGGAGAGCCGTGGCGTGTCCAGATCCACAATCATCTCGTGCATTGCTCAGCCGTCATTGTGCTGTGGAGCAAGAACTCCGTCCAAAGCGACGAGGTCAAGTTTGAGGCAGCCTTCGGACTTCTGCAGGGCAGGTACGTCCCTGTCGTCCTCGAAGCCGGGACAAAGCTGCCAACTCCCTTTGCCGACATCCAGGCGACCAAACTGAATGACCGGGATCTTGAGTCGCTGGACAATCCAAACGCAGAACACCCGCTGAAAGCGCTGCACGAAAAAACCGGCAAACTTGCGCGGCCGGACCCTCTCAAGCTCGCGCAGGACCAGGCGCAAAAGAAAAAACGCAGGACAGTTTGGTGGGCGGCCGGCGCCGTTTCCGCCGCCTCCGTTGTTTTCGCAGCCGGCGTGGCCGTGAGCGCGCTTATCCTGATGAGAGCACAATCCGAGCAGGCAGCCGCCGACCCGGCGGTGCAAACAGCTCCTCTCATGAAACGGCCGGAATCCAAACCACCCGCCGCATTCAAGGCCGCGGAAACGCCGCCGGCGCCGGTCCCGGCCTCGGTAACGCCGGCGCCCGCAACTTCCGAAGCTCCGCTCACGACCGTGGCGCCCGCGCGTGAAGCGCCTGTGCAACGCACGGCAGACATTCCGTCTTGCTCAAAGGTACCAAACGCCGAACTCGTCAGGTTGCTCAGCTTTGGAGTCGCCCCGGCTCCGGAAAAGTACTCCGATGACGATCTCAAATGCGCGTTCGAGGCTGACCAGACGCAAGCGCGCCATGCTTATCATTGGCTAGGCAAGCGCGCCCAGAAGGCGTCCAACCCGGAACTCGCCGAGTCTTATTTCCTCAAGGGGCACAACGCCCGTTCGAGCTTTGCCTCATGGGAACTGCTTAGCCTGCACATTAAGCGAAACAATGCCGCGCTCGACAAGGAAAGCTGCGCTATCAACGCGGAACTCCAGAAGCGCAGGGATTATCCCGAACACAAGGCTGAGATCGCCGATCGCAACAAGGCCTGCAAAAAGGAAGGGCTTCCGGCGAGATAACACCAGACGCGTCCCGTCATCTTCAGCCGGAACCACGCCGGGCGCTTGTCGCCCGCCGGCGCCGCCCGCATATCTGCCCAAGATGATCCGCCCCGAACAGCTCCTCTGCCCAACGCCGCAGGGCCTCTATTGCCCCCCGGGTGATTTCTACATCGATCCCGTGCGCGGCGGGGTCGACCGGGCCGTCGTCACCCATGGCCATTCCGACCACGCGCGCGCCGGCCATGGCGCCGTGCTCGCGACGCCCGAAACCCTGGAGGCCATGTCCGTCCGCTATGGCGAAGGCTTCACGCAATCCCGCCAGCCCGCCCGCTATGGCGAAACCAATCGCGTCGGCGACGTGGACGTCCGTCTCTTTCCCGCCGGCCATGTCATCGGCTCGGCGCAGGTCGAGGTGAAGTGGAAGGGGCTCACCATGGTGTGCACCGGCGACTACAAGCGCCGGCCCGATCCCACCTGCCAGCTGTTCGAAGTCATCCCCTGCAACATCTTCATCTCGGAAGCGACCTTCGCGCTGCCCGTCTTTCGTCATCCGGAGTCCTCCGGCGAAGTCCGCAAGCTCCTCGATTCCATTCGCGCCTTCCCGGAACGAGCGCATCTCGTCGGCGCCTATGCCTTCGGAAAGGCCCAGCGCGTCATCTGCGAACTGCGCAAGTTCGGCTACAACGAGCCGATCTACATCCACGGCGCGATGAAAGAGCTTTGCGACATGTATGAGCGGCTGGGCGTCAAGCTCGGCCCGCTCGAGCCCGCCACGCTGGACAAGAAGACGCGCGTCGCGTCTGAGAAGTTCGCCGGCAAGATCATCATCTGCCCGCCCTCCGCCACCTCCACGCCCTGGGCTCAACGTTTTCCCGATCCTGTCATCGCCTTTGCCTCCGGCTGGATGAGCATCCGCCAGCGCGCCAAGGCGGGCGGCATCGAACTCCCCCTCGTGCTGTCAGACCATGCCGACTGGGGCGAACTCACCAACACCGTGCGCGATGTGAACCCGGAAGAACTCTGGGTCACCCATGGCCGCGACGACGCGCTCGCCCGCTGGGCCGAACTCGAAGGCCGCAAGGCACGGCCGCTGCATCTGGTGGGATACGAAGAAGAAGGCTCCTAGGCTGCGCCCCGAAGCTGCAGCGCGCCCACCGGCCCCTTCAGCGCGCGGGTCTAGCCCTGAACCACGCCTCGAGGAATGTCGCCACGCCGATGATGACGCCGGCGAAGGAAAGCTTGGCGCCCGCCTCCACCCACGCGCCGGACCACATGGTCGCCAGCCCCTCGGCCCTGTCCCCGCCGCCCTGAGCAATCGCGACGAGGATCTGCGGAACAATGAGCATCACGATCCCGCCGATCACCATGAGCATGAACGTCGTCCAGGCGAGGCCCTTGTGAAGATCCCACCGCGCCGTACCGCGCCCCAGCTTGGGCACGAACATGAATGCTGCGCCCAAAACCGCCGCCGCGAGGCCGTAGAGCGCCAGTCCTTGCTTGAAGGCCACGCCATGGCCCGTCACGTCGAAGACATAGCCGAAGCTCGCCCCCGTTCCGCCACCCAGCTGGACCACCAGCCCAGAGGCAATGATCGCCGCCGTCACCCCGCACCACACCACGGGCAGCGCCCAGGCGAGCCTGGCGGGTTCGTTGGGTCCGGAATCATTGCGAATGATGTCGGCGGTCTGCATCGGCAAGCCTTGCGAGAATCGACATGAGGAAGTTGGAGCGCGCCCCTTCCCCCGTCCAGCAACGCGCGGCATTACTCACAGGGTTATGCCCTATCGCACACTCAGCGCCGAGAAGATCGAAAGCACCATCGAAACGCTGCAGAAGCGTATCGAGGAGCGTTTCCCTGGCCGCGGCCTATCCAAGCTCTGCGGCGAGCTGCTCGCCATCGCGCGCGAGGATCGCGAGCGCCTGAGCTGGCAGACCAAGCCGAACGTCTTGCTGCGCACAGGCGTGGCGGTCGCTCTCGTGCTGGGCGTCGGCGCCCTTGCCTGGTCGGCCATGAGCATCGGCTCGACGATCTCGGTCGACACGGAAGCCTCCAATGTGATCCAGGGCCTCGATGCCGTGCTCAACGTCGTGGCCCTCGTCGGCGCCGCGATCTGGTTCCTGCTCAACCTCGAATCCAACATGCGCCGCGACGCGGTGCTGAAGGACCTGCACGAACTCCGCTCCATCGCCCACGTCGTCGACATGCACCAGCTGACGAAGGACCCGACCACGCTGGCCGACACCTACACCCGCACCGCCTCCTCCGACCACGTCGCCATGAGCCCGTTCGAACTCGTGCGCTATCTCGACTACTGCAGCGAAATGCTCGCCCTCACAGGCAAGCTCGCCGCCCTCTACATGCAGGACGTGCGCGACCCCGTGATCATCGACACCGTCAGCGAGATCGAAGACCTCACAGGCAACCTCTCCCGCAAGATCTGGCAGAAGATCATGATCCTGAGAGAGCCGGCGAAGACCTAGAGCACCCTGAACCGCGCATCCGCCCGCGCGATCACCTCGCCGTCCGCCCGCACGAAAGCCTGCGCGAAGCACAGCGTCCGTCCCGTCTTCACATACTGCGTATCGAACTCCAGCCACTGGCCCAGCTTCGCTGCACCGATGAAATCCGTCGCCATCGAGACCGTCACGAGCCCGCCCTCCGGCTTGCGCCCCTCGCCCGTAAGCACGGCGACACAGCTCAGGCCCATCGCATTGTCCGCAATCGCTGCGATCAAGCCGCCATGCACCATGCCGCGAGAATTGGTATGCGCCTCGCGCACGTGCATCCCTATCACCACGCGATCGGTTTCCCTGCGCGAGAAGATCGGCTCCCACGGTTCGGTCAGCGGCGATTTGCGGAAATGCGGCTCGAAGCCTGCCGGAACGCTTGTCCCGGTACTGGCGGGTAGTTCTGACGGTGTCATGTCGTTCTCCTGCCTGGCGCCGGGCCGTCAGCTCCCGGGTTGCCAGAGTGTCATCCCGAACTGTTCGAGATGCGCTGGACGTAAGTATGCCTTGCCGCATACGTTCCGCAATCCATGCGGACGCAGATCCGATGGTTTGGGAGAGACACATGAATCCGATCAACCTCGGCAGCCGCAGGGCTGTCCTGAAAGCTGGCGTCGCAATGCTTGCCTTCACCGGCGCCGGCGCCGCCCTCAGCGCATGCAGCCCGGCCAAGCCCGCCGAACCTGCAGCCGCCGCCGTCGATCCCAACCCGATCGCCGAGACCAAGTACGGCAAGGTCAAAGGCTTCCTCGAAGACGGCGTCTCCGGCTTCAAGGGTGTGCGCTACGGCGCAGACACCGGCGCCAACCGCTTCGGCCCCCCAGCCGAGCCCGCTGCGTGGACGGAAACCGCAGACGCCCTCACCTACGGCAATTCCACACCGCAGAACGTCGCCGGCGATGGCGGCGGCCTCTTCAAATCCTGGCGCCCGCA
>DASYKO010000604.1:0-4539 GCA_035995285.1 Hyphomonadaceae bacterium
AGCCAGACCTGCGCCCAGTAAAGCTGCTCCAGCAGGATGAGCGTGCGTATCGAACGCTGCGGCTTTTCGAGATGGCCAAGCTCGGGCGATTCAAACAGCGACCGCACGCGGCGGAACATTACCTTGTAGGCTTCGCTCACCCGCTTGAAGTGATCGCCCTCGAGCGAGCGGAGCGAGGAGAAGGAGGCAAGCGGCGTAGCTTCCCCCCGGCGCACGGCGGCGTCGCGCTCGACGAAGAGGTGGATCAGGCGGCTGACCCTGGCCCGGGCGCTGTCTTCCTGCTCGGCCACGTCCAGGAACTCATGGAAAACCGCCATGCCCGACTCCAGGCAGGCGACCGCCAGTTCTTCCTTCTTGGGGAAATAATAGGTGACGCCGGTGGCCCGGAGGCCGATCAGTTCGGCCACCTCGGTCAGCCGCATTCCCTTGAAACCCTGGCCGTTCAGCACCGGAATGGCGGCCGCAATGATGTCGGCCCTGCGCTTTTCGAATCGCTCGGCGCCTCGCCCGGCAAGGGTGTCCGATTCCCTTTCCGGGGCAGTTGCTGTCTCGGAATTACCCTTGCGGTTGAGCACTCGCCCTGCCTTTGAACCCCCGGATACGCGGCGGGATGTCCCACATCATAGCCGTTTTCCAGCCAAATAACACAGGACCTTGCGTCAGCTTGGCCGCCTCCCGCTGGCGTTAACCAAAAAGTTAGGGGGCTGGCTTGAGGGTTGCTCCTGTGAACTCCACGGAGTCACGAGGGATTGGGCCATGACGACCTACGAACAACTCGCGCGCCGCTATTGCGCACTTCTCGGTGAAGACGCTGACGAGCGGATCGACGGCATTCCGGTCTGGCGCATCGCCATGGCGGATCTCGAAGCCGCGATGAACGCCCTCGACACGTTCGGGCTGGACGTGCGCACCACCTTCCACGAAATCGCCGAAGCCAACGCCCCGGACCGCCCGAAGCTCCTGCCCCGCCTTCTCCGCCGCGTCGCCTAGCAAGACTTCTCCTGTCCTGCTTCCCTTGTGGGGATTCCCCACTTCGCAATCCGCTGGCGCATGCTAGCAATTCGCCATGGCGAAGACCGACCCTCAAGCTCACATCTGGAAGATCGCGCGCGTGATGCACGAGGCCGTGCGCGCGTGGCAGAAGGAAAACGGCCAGACCGAAGCCCCGCCCTGGAGCCGCGCCCCGCAGTGGATGAAGGATAGCTCCCGAGACGCCGTGCTCTGGCGCATCAACAACCCCAAAGCCAAAGCCTCCGCCCAGCACGACCAGTGGATGGCCTCCAAGAAAAAGGACGGCTGGAAGTTCGGCAAGGTGAAGGATGGGGTGAAGAAGACCCATCCGATGATGGTGCCCTACGAAAAGCTGCCGGATTTCGAACGGCGCAAGGATGCGCTGGTGGGGGCCGTGGTGGATTCGCTGACGAAGGCGATGAAGTAGGGCTCGCGCCCTTCTGGAGCAGCGCCGCACAACTCCTGCATCAGAACAAGGTGAGCCACCCCCCACCTGTCCGCCCCCCCTTCGGGCGGGCGGGACCATGCTGCGCCAGCTTACCCTGATCGTTCGTTGTCCAATTCGCGTCACGCGGTACCGCCCGCCCGAAGGGGGGCGGACAGGTGGGGGGTGTGGAACCTAGTTCCGTCGCCTGATCGCGACCGCAACGCCGATTTCGCGCACGAAGTCCGGCAACCGGCCTACTTCGACTTGAGATTCAAATTCTTCAGCGCCGCAAACGGGCTGTCATCCGTGTTCGGCTTAGGCGGCGCAGCCGAGAAGCTCTTCGGCTCCGGCCGCTGCTTGCCCCCGCCCAGCTTGCTCGAAGCTGTAGGCCGCGACGGCGAGGTTTCGATCGCGCCCGACTTCATGGAAAGCCCGATCCGCTTGCGGTCGGCATCCACTTCCTTCACGCGCACCGAGACGACCTGGCCGGTCTTCACCACATCGCGCGGATCCTTCACGAAATTGTCCGACAGCTCCGAGATGTGGACCAGCCCGTCCTGGTGCACGCCGATATCCACGAACGCGCCAAACGCCGTGACGTTGGTGACGGTCCCTTCCAGGCGCATGCCCGGCTTGAGATCCGAAATCGCCTCGATGCCATCTGCGAACGTCGCCGTCTTGAATTCCGGACGCGGATCGCGGCCCGGCTTCACCAGCTCCGAGATGATGTCGGTAATCGTCGGCACGCCGAACTTGTCATCCGCGAAATCCGCCGGATTGAGCGTATTGAGGAACGCCTTGTCCCCGATGATCCCTTTCAGCGGCCGCCCCGACTTCTCGGCGATCTTCTCCGCCACCGGATAGGCCTCCGGGTGCACCGACGAGCCATCGAGCGGGTTCTTGGCGTCGCGGATGCGCAGGAAGCCTGCCGCCTGCTCAAATGCCTTCGGCCCAAGCCGCGGCACCTTCTTCAGCGCCGCACGCGTCTGGAACGGCCCATGCTCGTCGCGATACGCCACGATGTTAGCAGCCACAGCGATGTTCAGCCCCGACACGCGCGCCAGCAGCGGCGCAGAGGCCGTGTTCAGGTCCACGCCCACCGCGTTCACGCAATCCTCGACCACGGCGTCCAGCGAGCGCGCCAGCGCGTTCTGGTCCACGTCATGCTGGTATTGCCCCACGCCAATAGCCTTGGGCTCGATCTTCACCAGCTCCGCCAGCGGATCCTGCAGGCGGCGCGCAATCGACACCGCGCCGCGGATCGACACGTCCATGTCCGGGAATTCCTTGGCCGCCAGTTCCGACGCCGAATAAACCGACGCGCCGGCCTCCGACACCATCACGCGCGTCAGCTTCAGCTCCGGCATCTTGGCCGAAAGCTCGGCCACCAGCTTGTCCGTCTCACGCCCAGCAGTGCCGTTGCCCACCGACACCAGCTCCACGCCATGCTTCTTCGCCAGCGCGGCCAGCGTCGTGAGAGCCCCGACCCAATCCTTCTTCGGCTCGTGCGGGTAGATCGTCGCGGTATCCAGCACCTTGCCCGTCGCATCCACCACGGCGACCTTGCAGCCCGTGCGGATGCCCGGATCGACGCCCATCACCACCTTGTGCCCTGCAGGAGCCGCCAGCAGCAGGTCCTTCATGTTGTGCGAGAACACCCGGATCGCCTCGGCGTCCGACTTCTCCTTCAGCCGCGTCACGAGGTCCGAGAACGACTGCGTCGCAAGCCGCGTTTTCCACGCCTGCCGCGCCGTTTCCATCAGCCAGCGGTCAGACGGGCGGCCACGGTCCGAGATCTGGAACTCGGACATGATCGTCGTCACAGCCGGATGCCGCTTGTTCGGATCATGCGGCAGGTCGAGGTCGATCTTGAGCACGCCCTCTTTCTCTCCGCGCAGCAGCGCCAGCGCGCGGTGCGAAGGCATATTCCCGATCGGCTCGTCGAAATCGAAATAGTCGGAGAACTTGGCGCCTTCGGCTTCCTTGCCCTTCACCAGGCCCGACGACATCTTGCCGCCGCTCCAAACCTTCTCGCGGATATTGCCGACCAGGGCCGGCGTCTCCGCAATCCGCTCGATCAGGATATTGCGCGCGCCTTCAAGAGCCGCTTCGGAACCCTCAATACCCTTGTCAGCGGAAACGTATTTCAGCGCCTCTGCAACCGGATCGAGGCTCGGATCAGCAAGAAGCCGGTCGGCCAGCGGCTCCAGCCCCGCCTCGCGGGCAACAGACGCCTTGGTCCGGCGCTTCGGCCGATAGGGCGCGTAAAGATCCTCCAGCTCGACCTTGGTGATGGCCGCGCGGATCTGCTTTTCCAGCGCCGGCGTCAGCTTGTCCTGCTCGGCGATCGACTTGAGCACCACCACGCGGCGCTCGTTCAGGATCACCAGATATTCGAGCCGCTCCGCCAGGTTGCGCAGCTGCGTATCATCCAGCCCGCCAGTCTTCTCTTTCCGGTAGCGCGCGATGAAGGGCACGGACGCGCCTTCCTCGATCAGCTGGATCGCAGCCGCCACCTGCCCCTCTCCGACCCCCAGCTCCTTCGCGATGATCTTCGCGATATCGGCAATCATGCGGGGATCGGCAGCCATGGAATACTCCGGAGGGTCAGTGTTTGAGGGTCAGTGCGAGTCGGCTGGCAGCTTACCGCCAGTCGGCCCCGAACCGCCATGTGTGGCGTCCAATCGTTGACGACCGGTTAGGGAAAAATTCGTTGCGGAAACAGGCGGCAGTTATCCACCGCCCCTTTTCCTCCCTCAAGCCAAAGGCTTGGGGGAGGTGGATCGGCGCGAAGCGCCGAGACGGTGGGGGCAGCCACCGCAGGATCGGCGGCCAAACTCCATCGGTCTTCTCTGGGCGCGTCCCGCGGCTGCCCCCACCGTCTCGCTGACTTCGTCAGCGATCCACCTCCCCCGACTTCGTCGAAGGCGGAAAAGCGTGCAGAGCCGAGCAACCTACTCCGCCGGCTGGAACTCCTTCACGCCCGTCCGCCACAGCAGGAACGCGTACGTATCCGCCGCCTCATTGTCCTGTTGCGTGCGCGTCGATCCCATGCCGTGTCCCGCATCGAAATCGACGCGCAGCAGGATCGGATTCTTCGA
>DASYKO010000605.1:0-8831 GCA_035995285.1 Hyphomonadaceae bacterium
TCAGAAGGGCCGGGTCTAGATCGGATTGGCGTCCGGCCAGTCGTGAGCATCGGGCTGGATGGCAGGCTCAACAATGTCTGGAATGGCCCCGCCAAACGGTTGCTAGGTGATCGGCTGGGTGTCGAGGCAGATCATGGCGCAGGGCTGCGGCGCGTTCTTGGCCGCCTCGATCGGGCCCGGCGTGAACATCACGACGCCAAGCCAGATGACGACGCCACAAACCAGACTGAGGCCCAGATAACGCGCTGCCATGTTCCTCTCGCCAGAGGAGGCTAGCACGGGCGTCTGCGTGTTTCCAATGTCGCCTGCGGCGTGCGCCGGGACTAGGCTTCGGCGGCCTGCTTGGAGGAGCGCTTGCGCTCGTTGGGATCCAGCAGCGTCTTGCGCAGGCGGATGTTCTCCGGTGTCACTTCCACCAGTTCGTCGTCCTGGATGTAGGCCAGCGCCTTTTCCAGCGTCATGCGGATCGGCGGGGTGAGGCGCACAGCTTCGTCCGTGCCCGAGGCGCGCACGTTGGTGAGCTTCTTGCCCTTGAGGACGTTGACCTCGAGGTCGTTGCCGCGGGTGTGCTCGCCGACGATCATGCCTTCATAGACCTTGATGCCCGGGTCGATCATCATCGGGCCGCGGTCTTCGAGATTCCACAGAGCAAAGGCTACGCTCTCGCCCATGCCGTTGGAGATCAGAACGCCGGTGTGGCGGCCGCGGATCTCGCCCTTGTGCGGGGCGTACTGGTAAAAGATGCGGTTCATCACGGCCGTGCCGCGCGTGTCCGACAGAAGCTCGCCCTGATAGCCGATGAGGCCGCGGGTCGGCGCATGGAACACAAGCCGCGTGCGGCCGACGCCCGAGGGTCGCATGTCCATCATCTCGGCGCGGCGCTCGGACAGTTTGGAGACGATGACGCCGGTGTGCTCGTCGTCGACGTCGATGACGACTTCTTCGATCGGCTCAAGCGTCTCGCCGGTGGTCTCGTCGGTCTGCATGACCACTTTGGGGCGCGATACGCCAAGCTCGAAGCCTTCGCGGCGCATGGTCTCGATCAGCACGGCGAGCTGGAGTTCGCCGCGGCCGGCGACCTCGAAGCGCTCCGCGTCAGCCGAGCGCGAGATGCGCAGGGCGACGTTGCCTTCGGCTTCCCTCTGCAGGCGGTCCCAGATGACGCGTGAGGTGACTTTCTTGCCTTCGGTGCCGGCGAGGGGGCTGTCGTTGACGCGGAACGTCATCGCCAGGGTCGGCGGATCGATCGGCTGGGCGGGCATCGCCTGGGTGACGGAGGGATCGCAGATGGTGTCGGCGACGGTCGCCTTGGCGAGGCCGGCGAGGGAGACGATGTCTCCCGCCTTGGCTTCATCGATCGGCGTGCGCTCGAGGCCGCGGAAGGCCAGCACTTTCGAGATGCGGCCCTGTTCGATGAACTCGCCCGTGCGCGAGAGAACCTTCACGGTCTGGTTGGGCTTCACCGAGCCCGCAACGACGCGGCCGGTCAGGATGCGGCCAAGGAAAGGGTCGGCGCCGATGGTGGTGCCGAGCAGGCGGAACGGGCCGGCCTCGACGGTGGGCGGCGGCACATGGGCGATCACGGTCTCGAACAGCGCAGCCATGTCGGTGGTCTTGTGGGCAGGGTCCTTGCTCATCCAGCCGTTCTTGGCCGAGCCGTAGATGATCGGGAAATCGAGCTGCTCGTCGGTGGCGTCCAGGTTCGCGAAGAGGTCGAACACCTCGTTGACGACTTCGACATGGCGCTCTTCCGGCTTGTCGATCTTGTTGATGCAGACGATGGGGCGCAGGCCGAGCTTGAGCGCCTTGGAGAGCACGAACTTGGTCTGCGGCATCGGGCCTTCGGCGGCGTCCACCAGGATGATCGCGCCATCGACCATGTTGAGGATGCGCTCGACTTCCCCGCCGAAGTCGGCGTGGCCGGGGGTGTCGACGATGTTGATCCGCATGTCGTGCCAGAACACCGAGGTGCATTTGGCGAGGATGGTGATGCCGCGCTCGCGCTCCAGGTCGTTGGAATCCATCATGCGCTCGCTGGTCTTCTCGTTCTCACGGAAGACGCCGGATTGCTTGAGCAAGCAGTCGACCAGCGTGGTCTTGCCGTGGTCGACGTGGGCGATGATGGCGATGTTGCGCAGCTGCATAGGGATACGTTTTCGGGTTCTGGGCCAGTTAGGCCGAATTGGGAGGGCCGAATTTGTGCGCCGCAATACAGGGGTTTCGTGAAGAAAGCGAGACCGCCCGGCCAGCTGCGGCCAGTAAGCCGCAGGACGTGGTTATTGCGCCAGGGCGGCTATTTCCGGGGCTTTTTCGGGCCTCGCCAGGCACACTGTGAGGTCCCATAGCTCGGCGCGGAGGGTCTCGTCGGGCTTCAGGGCCATGACCGGGCTCTGCAGGAGTTCAGGCCAGGGGCCAAGCTGGCCGGGGCACTGGCCGTAGTAGCACTTGTTGTAGAAGCGCAGCTCATCCGCCGCGCCGAAGCTTTTCCCGCCGCCTGTTCGCACGCCGGAGACCACCGCCCAGTGCGTGAAGCCTTCGACGCCGTAATGGGCGAGGATGTCCGAATAGGCCTGGTCAGCGAGGCGCTTTTCCTGGCCGTCGCCCGCGCGGCCGACGGCGTAGAGCCAGTCATGGATCACGGCGGCTTCCAGCGCCTTTCGCACGGGGAGAGTGATGCCGACCGCGGCATCCGGCATGGAATGGAAATCCGAGACGAAACCGGCCGGCACGCTCACCTGCAGGATCTCGCCCTTGTGCGGCCCGCCTCGGAGATTGATGGCGAAGCTGTAAGGCTCGATCAGCGCCTGCGCCCGGCGCCCGTGCTGCACGTATTCATCCGAAGGGATCAGCGAGGCGTCGAGATTAGCCGCCGGGCCCGGCTTGGTGCGCATGGCGGCGCACTCGGTGAAGACCGGCGAGGCATGCAGCTGGGTCGAGATCAGCTCGAACGGGGCAGGCTCAAGGTGGGCCGAGGGCCTGGCCGTCAGCGAAGGCGAGCCGAGGCGGGCAACGCCGGTGCAGGCGCCGGCGGCAAGGCAGGCGAGAGCGGCAATAACAAAGCGGATGCGCATGCGTCCCCCATCCAGAAGCCGCGGATCACGCCGCAGGTCCGCGGCGAATTTGCGGCAGCTGCTCTCCGCAGGGAACCTTCCAACTGCGGAACCCTCCTGTGACAGGCGGCGTTAGAACCTGAGGGCTGGGATGCGGAGCGATCCAATGAGCTATATTTCGCGACGTCTGGCCCCCGGCGAGAAGATGGTCCGTGAAGGCCGTTTCCATTTCTTCCAGCAGCTCTGGCCGTGGCTGGCGCTCCTGTTCCTGGGCATCATCGTCATCGGCGTCATCATCTTCGTGCGCGAGATGTTCCGCCTCGGCACCACGCGCATGGCCGTCACCAACCGGCGCGTGATCCTCAAGCGCGGCTTCTTCATGGTGAACGCCGACGAGCTGACGCTCGGCTCCGTCGAGGGCGCGCATATCCACCAGTCGATCTTCGGGCGCCTGTTCGGCTACGGCCGACTGACAATCCGCGGCCGCGGCGACACTGAACTTCACTTCCCGACCATGGCCAACCCAGCCCAGTTTCGCGCGGCGATTGAGAGCGCGCGCATGCAGGACGAGGTGAAGACCGTCCACGTCGAGCCCGAGACGCCAGCCGATGAGACCTCGCGCGACCGCAAGCGCAGGTTGAAGCACGAAGCCCGCGCGCACCACTAGGAGCGCACTGCTGGACCGCCGGTCCAGTTGCGCTCGTCCGCCAAGCCGCTAGGTTTGGCCCCCTGGGGACAGGACGGGAGCATTCCATGCGAGCCATGCTGCTATCGCTTGCCGTGTCTGCGCCTGTTCTGAGCGGCTGCATCTCTGTTTCCGAAACACGGACAGCGCCGCCCGCCATGCACTGCGCCGTCGGCGAGCCGATGATTGAAACCATGCTCTTCCTCGGCATGGCGACGCCGACGGGCTCGGTCTCGCGTTACGACTTCCAGAAATTCGTCGAGACCGAAGTCACTCCGCGCTGGAAGGAGGGCTATACGATCCTCGAAGGCCAGGGCCTGTGGTTCTCCGAGCAGCGCAGCGTCACCGAGCGCGAGCCAAGCCGCGTGCTCATCCGCTTCCACGACGGCGGCCCCGAGGCCTCCGCCGCCATCGAGGCGATCCGCGCCGCCTACATCAAGACGTTCAGCCAGGACGCCGTGCTGCGCACCGACCGTCCGACCTGCGCGGATTTCTAAGCGTCAGCCCGGAAACTGCTGCACGCCGATCAGCTCCAGCTGGTCGTTGTGCAGCACATAGACGGCCTGACTTTCGCGGCCCTGCGCAAACGCAAAGACCGGCGCCTTCTCCTTGCGGATGTTCTCCCAGCCCTCGCGGTCGATCCCGCTTTCGATGTGGAAGGGAAACTCCTCGCCCGCCGCTCCCGGCGCGTCGCGCCCCGCAGCCCATTCCGGCATTTCCGCCGTCGTCTTGAACGGCGTCTCCGCCTGGTCGATCCAGGCCTCCAGCGCGGGCTTCATCGTGTTGACGTCTTCCACGTCATAAAGGCCGAACACATCGGCCACCTTGGATGACCAGGCGATCAGCGGCGTACCGTCGGAGGCGCGCACCGCCAGCACGACAATCGCCTTGCTGCAGCTCGGCCCGATGGTCGAGGCGTCGGCCTTGTAGATGTGCTGGGGATCGATCAGCCACGCCTTTTCGATCTGCGCATTGCAGTTGGTGATGGTCGACACGCCCTGCGGAGCGTCTCCCGTCAACACCTTTGGCTGGCAGGCGATAAGAGCGAGGGCAGGGATCAGAACGGTCGCGATGCGCATGAGGTGCTCGTGTTGAGTCTTCCCAAAGGAGTGCGCCGACAAAAGCCCGATGCCGGCCTCAAACGCAAGACATGGGAATCCCTAGGAGTTCATCAAATCGAGATGCCGGATTAGCGAGGGTTGATGCGCTTGGGCCACAGGTACACCGATGTGGTAGGCCCGGATGCGGGGCCGGCCAGCGACAGGCGGGAGAGGCCCTCCGCCGCTGGCCGGTTAGTCGGGGGATTGCCCACGCCGGGGACCACTCAATTCCAGCGCAAGCACTCCGTCCGCCCCCACGCCGTCTGTGCATGCAGGGATAGCTGCCAGTCAGATGCCTAGTTGCTGCCCTTGCGCTGCTTGACGTCTTCTTCCTTGGCCTGCGCGCGGTCCTGAGCGTTGAACTCGACCGTGGGCGCCGCGCCGGAGCCATAGGCCTTGGACTTCTCGGCAAGGTTGCGCATCGAGCTTTCGAGCTGGTCCTTCGACACGGCCATGTTGCGCGAAGAGGTCTGGCCCACGCCTTCAGCGTCGTTGAACTTGGCGAACTCCGTGCCGAGAAAGACGACTTCCCAGCCCTTGTTGCGCACGCGGTCGAGCGCCGCCTTGGCCGAGGCCTTGGTCATTTCCTTGGAGGAGTTTTCCTCGCCATCGGTCATGATGACGATGACGCCTTTCTTGGCATGATCCTTCTCGGCGAGCGAGACGATCCGGCCGATGGCGTCATAGAGCGGGGTCATGCCGCGCGGGTTCACTTCCTTGTCGGTGACTTTCTTCCAGCTCGTGGCGTCGACACCGTTGCGCAGCACGTCGAACTGGAAGCCGTCCTGGGCGTCGAACACGGCCAGGGTGATGTCGGCATCGACCTGCGGGCCGCCATCGAGCGTGGCGAGGCCATCGGCATAGGCGTTCACCGAGGAGAGCGCCTCCGACCAGATCGGCTCCATCGAGCCCGTTCTATCGAGAAGAATGTAGGAGTGGAGGGCGTTGGAGCGCGGCTCCTTCGCGACGGCTGAGCCGGCGAAGGGCGTAGCGAGACCGAGCGCCAGGAAGGCAGCTAGGGCGGTGCGAGTGGTTTTCATCTGTGGTCCCCGGGTTTGGGTCAGACTTAGTTGAGGCTGAAGGAGGTCGTCGCGCTGGTGGCGCGGTTCGCTGCGATCGCCTCGCCGGGCGTCTGGCCATCAAGAGTTCCCGGCGGAAGCAGGACCGGATTCACCGCCTCGGCGGGTTGCGCCTTGGCGAGGAAAGGAAGCGGCTTGCCGGACGCAGCGAAGGTGATGCCGCTGACGGCAAGGGCGGTCAGGGCAAGACGAAGGCTGGTCTTGAGTGTCGTCTTCATGCTGATCCCCTTTCCACCGCGAGGATCCTGCCTCGGTCTCGCGATGTTGAAGGTGTCGCAGGGGATTGCGGCCCGCTTGGGCGCCCAATTGGGGCGAAACAGGGATTAGGTGCGTCTTGTTCGAGTCAGCTCCTTCACGAGCGTCGACGGAGCTGATCAGAGCGTGGCGAGCGCAAGCGTCACAGCGATCGCACCGGCCGCCGCGATGATGCCCGTGACGACGCCCGTCGCGCGCGATCTCGCCCAGCCGGCAAAACCGATGCAGCCCAGCAACGAATAGACGCCCAGCATGAAGCCGGCCGACATCACGATCTGGCCCACCTTGAAGCCCCTCTGCGCGACAAGCGCGGGCGCCTCGGGATGGGTCACGGCATTCACCTGCGTCGAGGCGATCACCGCGACGATGAACGCTATGCCTGCGAGCGCGGAAAGAGCGATCGAGGCGCCGACGGCCTTGTTCTCTTTCGTGGTGGTGAGCAGCACGCCGAACAGCGTGGCGGCGAAGCCGCCGAGGAATGCGCTCAGGAAGCCGATCTGGCTGGCAAGGTCGCGGATATAGCCGGGCGCGAGCTCAAGCACTTCCCTTGCCCGCGTTGAGATAGAGGATGAGTGCGATGACCGCCGCATAGAGCAGCACGGCGAGAAGGGCCATCAGCGGCCCGCCCTTCGGAATGGCCAGCGCTCCGCCTACGTGCCCACCTTCCGGCGCCTTGTCCTCCTTGCCGGTGGTGAATACCAGCAAGGCTACGACAAGAAGGATGAAGGCGTAGGAGGACAGATAGATTTGGTCGAGCATCAGCAGGTAGCCGACATCCGGCAGACCGGACGTTGCCGCCAGCTGCAGGGCCACCAGAGTGAGCAGGGCAGTGATCGAAAGACCCACGCGGGCCTCGACATGCTCTGGGTGCAGCAGCAGCGCGGCGGCGGCAACGAGCACGACGATGAAGACGGGCAGCAGCGCCTTGATGATGCCGGACAGGACAGGCCGCGAGATCGGGATGGTGACGATGGCGCGGGAGTAGGGCGCTGGCGTCGGGTTGGCCACATCGCCGAACGCGGTGGGATAGGGCCGGTTGACGATCTCCAGCTTCGGCTTGCCGAGGATAAAGCCGGGCAGCTGAATTTCCGGATTCATCGAGATTTCGTCCGCCTCGTAGATCAGACGGCTGGCGTCGAACTCACGATCCTCGATCTCGATGGTGAGGGTGTGCTGATCGAACGGGAATTTCTGGATCGAGAACTTGGCGGCGAACGGCCCTTGGTGGCGGAACACCTGGTATTCGGAGCCGTCGGGCTCCTTCTGCGGAACTTCATAGATCGTGGTCTGCACATGGTCGTCGGGCGCGAACATGTTCATCCATTCGAACGTCGTGCCCGGCACGAGTTCCGGGTCTGAATCGCGGAACCAGACATAGACGTCGGCGACGAAGGAATAGTCGGCGAGGTTGATCTGCTGGATGTCGTTTATGTAGAGCCCGATCTTCACCTTCGCCGGGCCGGGGGCCGGCGCGGCTACCTGTGCAGGCTGGGCTGGAGCAGGCTGCGCGATGGACGGCACGGCGAAGCCCAGAACGAGCATCGCCAACGCAACAAGACGCACCAACGCTTTCACTGAAGTCTCTCCCGCTCAGCCTAGTCCCAGGCTTGGCCCCGTCCCCGGAGCATTAGCCTCGCCAGGAAGGAGCAGGGGTCAAGCCTTAGTGGGCTTTATCCGCGGGCGCATCTGCTTTTTTCGCTTTCCGCTTGCGGGATGCGAGGTTGAGAATCTCGACAAAGGCCGAGAAAGCCATGGCGGCGTAAACGTAACCCTTGGGCACGTGGATGCCGAAGCCGTCCGCAATCAAGACCATCCCGATCATCAGGAGGAAGCCGAGCGCCAGCATCACCACGCTGGGATTGGCGTTGATGAACTTCGCCAGCGGACCGGACGCCACCAGCATCACGGTCACCGCCGCGATCACCGCGATGAACATGATGGCGAGGTGATCGGTCATGCCGACGGCGGTCAGGATCGAGTCGATCGAGAAGACGATGTCGAGCACCAGGATCTGCACGATCGCGGCGCCGAAATTCATGACGGCCCGTCCGGCGACAGGCGCATCCTCGCTCTTGTGCGTGTCGGGATCCATCGTGTGGTGGATTTCCGTCGTCGCCTTCCAGACGAGGAACATGCCGCCGGCGATGAGGATGAGATCGCGCCACGAGAACGCCGTCTCCCACGTCGCCTCACCATGCTCGCCCGGCGGTCCGATGAGGCCGAGATCGAAGACAGGATGAACCAGCCCAACGATCCACGCGATCGAGCCGAGCAGGGCAAGACGCAGGACCAGCGCGAGGCTGATGCCGATATTGCGAGCCTTGGCTCGCGATTCCGCCGGGAGCTTATTCGTGAGAATTGAAATGAAGATCAGGTTGTCGATGCCGAGCACGATCTCCATCACCACAAGGGAAATCAGCGCCGCCCACGCCGTAGGGTCGTTCAGCAGCGGCTCTAGCGTGAAGTCCATGTGTGGAAGATCTCCGTCAACCCAGCCGGATATCTAGGGCGCGCCGGGTCCGGAGTTAAGCGGAAACGTGCGGGTGCGCGCTCAGCCGAGCCGCAGGCGCATGATAATTTCGTCATCCAGCGTATCGCCGACGCGGAACTTGTAGGCCCCGACCTTCTCGAAGCCGCGGCTTTCATAGACGGCGATGGCGCG
>DASYKO010000606.1:0-8816 GCA_035995285.1 Hyphomonadaceae bacterium
CGCCGACCCACAGCGACAGCTCCATCACGACCTTGCGCAGGCTGCCCATCGACACGCCCAGGGCGCGCAGGCTGGCGAATTCCTTGATGTTGGCGAGGATGGCGCCGCGCAGCGTCTGGTAGGTGATCACCACGCCGATGATTGCGCCGATGACGGTCATGAACATGACCGCGCCAAAGATAGGTCCGGCGCTGTTCATGCCCTCGACCATCGTGTCGTGCAGCTCTTCCTTGGTCCACGCGCGATACTGGTGATTGGAGAGCGCGTTGAGTTCGTTGCGTACACGCTCGGCGTCGGCGGGGTTCTTGATGCGCACCATCAGCGAGCCCAGCGCGCCATCGTTCACGAGGCCCATGAGACGCGCCGTCTGGCGGGACATGGCGATGTTCGACATGCCCATCATGCTGGTATAGCCCTCGATCACCGCGGCTACGCGCACGGTGCGGCCCGAGAGCGAGGCCTTGTCGCCGAGCTTGACCTTGAGCTGCACCAACGCCGACTTGTCGACCGCGATGTTGAACGGCGCGGAGAGCAACTGCGCCGTATCGCCGGTGAAATCGTTAGGCAGCGTGATCGCGTTGGGTGCGGTATCGATGATCATGACCTGCACGAAGCTCGGTTCGGTCGCGCCTGGTCCGTAGAACATGCCGGACGAGCCGGGCATGTCCTGCACTTCGATCACGTCGGGATGCTGGTAGATCAGCGGCAGCACGCGCCGCGGCAGCGAGTTGCCCCCACCGCCTGGCCCGAGCGAAATGGAATCGGCCGGCGTGATTGCGATCTCGGCGCGCGAGCGGTCGATCGTCACCGTCAGCGTCGAGAGCATGCCGATGAGGAAGGAGGAGAGCGCCAGCATCAGCACCCCTGCCAACGCCAGGGAGATGGCCGCCGCCATGTAGCGGCGCCACTCATAAAGCAGCGTCGAGAGCGCAAGGCTCATGTTCCGGTCTCTCTCCAGAAACCCAGTTTCAAATGTCGGAGGGTCCTGACACCCAACTTATCGATAAACGATATGTTCTCGGGACGCAAGCGGTTCAAGACCGCCATTCACCGAAGAAAACCGCTATCAGATCCCCGCCGTCACCCCAAAACTCACCATACAGGCCGCACTCGCCTCACGCGCGTGCATTCGAGGAGTTAAATACGAAACTTCGGAGTTTCCGTCGATGCGTCGAAAAGAACCCCAAGCCGTTCCGGGGGCTACTCCATCCTGAAGTACTGGCGGAGGAAGCGCTTGAGCTTCTCTTCGTCGATCGGTTTGGCGAAAACGGGGCGGTTCGCAAACCGCGGGTCCATATCCTTGATCCCCTGCCCACTGGTGAAGGCAAAGGGGACGTTCCGCTTGGCCAACGCCTCGGCAACCGGCCAGGACGGCTCTTTCCCGAGATTGCAGTCCAGCAGCACCACATCGATGCGCGGCTCTGATTCCACGGCGGCGAGTGCGTCTTTCACAGTGGCGTGCGTGCCCGTCGCCTGACCGCCGGCATCTTCAACGAGCATCTCCATCGCCATTGCGATGAGGGGTTCGTCCTCGACGATCATTACGCGTAGGGAAGGCATTACTTGTCCCGGGCCCAGACAGCCATCAACGCGCGATCACCTGACCGGTTCCAGGGATATTGGCGTAAAAATCCAGGCGCTCAGGATTCTAGACTGGCGCGAGGCCCAGCCACCGGCGCGCCGAGGGCCAGCGGATGAGCACCGCCCGTTCTATCGCTGCAACGAGGATCAAGCTCGCGCCGAGAACCGGCAACACCAGGGCGGCCACGATGATGATCGCGGCCAGTCCCCAGCCGACACGCGCATCTGGAATCGGCGGCGGAGCGCCAAGCACGCCATCTGGCGCACGACGGCGCCACATGATGAAGGCGCTGACGCACAGCGTGACGAGTCCGAGCGCCGTGAGCACGCCGAGCACCTGATTGAGCGGAGCGAATAGCTGGCCTTCGTGGGCTGCGATGCCGTAGCCGACCACCTGATCGATGATGTGCTTGCCGCCGAATGTGTTCCGCTGCACCACGTCGGCCGTCATGCCCGACAGCGCGACGTCTTCGCGCAAAGGCCGGCTCTGCGCATTGCTCTTCACCCACCAGATGTCCTCGCCTTTGGCCGGAGGCGTCATGATCACCGGCGGGGCGAGTTTCAGCATCTTCGCGCGTGACACCATCACGTCGATGGTCTGGCCATGCATCGAGTGATCCGTCTGATCCATCGCGGCCGCATCCTGCTGCATGTGTTCGGCATGCTCGCCGGCGCTGGATGTGGCCCAGTCCTGTGAAATCGCAGCCGTGCCGGTCCATGCCCGCACCTGCTTGAAGCCCTGTCCCCACACGAAGGCCCACGGAAGACCTGTCGCGAGCAGGAAGAGCGCGAAGGCCGAGATCCATATGCCGGTGACCGCGTGCAGGTCGCGCCAGAAACGCTTCCCGCCCTGTCCGATGCGCGGATAGAGCGCGCCGCCCAGCCCCTTCGCCTGCCGCGGCCACCACAGATAGAGCCCGGTGAGGATCATCACGATCGCCCAGGACGCCGCCAGTTCGACCACGACTGACCCGGCATCGCCAATGAACAGCTTGCCATGCAGCTTTGCGACGATCCGCTCGAAGCGCCCCTGCTCGTCCACCGTCTTGAGAACGGCAAGCGTATCGGGATGGACATAGACGCGCGTGCGCGCGCCGCTTTCCGATACCAGCACGCGCGCCGCCTCGTCGGGATGCTCCGGCAGCACAATGCCCGCGAGCTTCGAGTTCGGGATATGCGCCAGCGCCGCCGCGACAATCTGGTCCTGCTTGGCGGGGGCGCCGGTGCGCTCCAGCGCCACATAGTCCCGGTCGATCCAGGCTTCGATCTGCGGACGGAACAAGTAGACGCATCCCGTCACCGCCAGCCAGATCACGAAAGGAATGCACACCAGCCCGGCATAGAAATGCCAGCGCCACAGCATGCGGTAGAGCGCACCGCGCCCCGCCGTGTCTCGCTCTTCAGTACGTCTGGGCTCGACCGCCGCGCTTGCCATGGATCAGAACCGGTATTGCAGCTCGGCCGTGGCCGTGCGCTGCGGGAAGGGATGGAAAAGGAAATAATCTGCATCGAACAGGTTCTCGATGCCGGCCGAGGCGCTCCAGTGCTCGTCGACCTTGAAGGTCACGCGCGCATCCCACGTCATGAAGGCCTCGAAGCCCTGATAGGTGTGCGAGAACGAATCCGAGTTATCGATCGTGCCGTACATGCGATCTACAAACCGGCCGGCCAGCGTGAAGGAGAGCTGATCGTTCGGCCGATATGTGCCGACGAGCGTCGCCCGCCATTTGGGCACCTGCGCCGTCTGCTTGCCGACGGCGGCGGGGTTGGCGCGGTTCTCTGCCGTCATCGAGTCGACATAGGTGAGGCTGCCCGACAGCGAGAGGCCGTCGATCAGCACATCTTCCTTATCGGCCACCACTTCGATGCCACGGCTTTCGACCTTGTCGATGTTCTGGATGAAGGTCGCCACCTGCGTCGAAGCCGGCAGCTGCGCCGTCTGCGAGATGATCGCGTCCTTGAGATCCTCTGTGAACAGCGAGACCCGCACCTGCCCGTCCTCGAAATGGTGCGTGAGAGAGACCTCCGTCGAGAGCGCCTCCTCCGGCTTGAGGTTCGGGTTGGGCGAGGTGACCGAGGCGCCCACTGTCACGAGCTGGTAGAGCTCACCCACCGTCGGAAAGCGGTAGGCCTTGCCGATCGAGGCCTTGGCCGACCAGTCCTGCGAGACATTCCAGGTCAGCGAAGCCTTGGGCGAGAAAGCGTCCGCCTCGACTTCCGGCTGGATGGTCGGCGCGGTCGGCGTCGAGAAGTTGAAGCCGTCATAGGCCTTCCAGCTTTCCAGCCGGCCGCCGGCGATCAATGTCAGCTGATCAGAGATGTCCCACGCATCCTGCGCCCACAGGGCTGCCGTCTGCGTCTTGCCCCGCGCCGACGTCTGCAGCGCGCCGACGCCGCCACTCAGCCAGTTCGTTGTCGCAAAGCGATCATTCTGCAGCTCATAGCGATCGCCATGCACGCCGAAGCTCACCTCGTGCGGGCCATTGCGGCCCTCGGGGCGCCAGATGCCGTCGGCGTCGACCGTCTTCCAGCCCGTGCCATCCATGCGTGCAATCGATCCGGCGCCGCCGGAGAGAGCCGCAGGAATGGCCATGGAGGGCGTGCGCTGTTCGCTGGTTCCGTAGTCGTAGGAGGTGACGACGAAACGCGCCTCGAAGTTTTCACTCGGCGTCCAGTCGAACGTGGCGCTGTTGCTCCACTGCTCTTCGTCGAACTTGTAGATCGCATTCGAGAACGCGCTGGCGGCGACAGTGTAGCTATAGCCGTTGATGTTCAGCGGCCCGCCGGACCAGACCTGCGCGCCAGAGGCGTTTCGCAGATAAGTCTCGGCCGTGGCGGTCGTGTCATTGCCGAAGCGGCCGATGGACCAGGAGAGTTGGGCCTGGTCGTTGATGTCCCACTGGGTCTTGAATTTGAGATTGGTCTGTTCCTGGTTCTCGAACCCGCCCGCGCCGAGCACGACAATAGGCGCGCCTGCCCGGTTGAAGGTGTTGATGGCCCCGCTGGTCACGGCGCCCGTGGCGCTCGCCAAGGTGGGGCGCGTTGCGGTGACGTAGGTCAGCGGCTGGCTGTCGCTCTGCGTGTAGGAACCGGAAAGCCAGAACGAGAGCGGGCCAAAGCGGTTGCCGAGCACGAGGCTGCCCTGGTGGGCGCCGTAATTGCCGCTGGTGGAATACTGCTCGAAATCCTGGACGCTGACGCCCAGGTCCGCCATCGCTTCGAACCTGTCCGGCATGCGGGTTTCGATCTCGACGACCGCGCCGATGGAATTCCCCGCATAGGCTGCCGAGAACGGGCCATAGAGCACGCTCACCGATGCGATCTCTTCGGGTGACACCATCCCCCATTTAGGCGAGGCGTTGGAGTTGTTGTTGCCGATCAGCGCCGAGAGCAGCACGCCATCGGCATAGATCAGGCTGCGCGCACTCGCGCCGACGCCGGATGTGCGCGTGGTGATCGGCGCCTGCGTATCTCCGATATGCCGCTTGCGCACGAGGATGTTGGGGAAATAGCGGAGTGAATCCTCGGCATTGATAACGTTGGTCGTCTCCTCGATCTGCTCGGCGGACCGGGTCTCGGCCGTCGTAGCGACCTGCTCGTTGGCGGCCTTGCCGGTGACGATGACGAGATCGCCCGCCCGCTGGTCTGCGGGCGCGTCATTGTCTGCAAATGGCGCGGGGGACACAGCAGCTTCCTGGGCGAAGGCGGGAGAGGCTAGCGCTGCAAACGCAAGCGCTGGTGCGGAGACCGCAGCGCGCAATGAGAACGGGAGCATGGGAGGATGGATCCTTGTCTGTGCGGAACAGCGCGCAGCCCCAGACGCATCGGGACGCGCAAGCTCAAGTCGCTCAGATCAGGGATGGAGGTCCGGTGGACGGCGGGGGCGGCGCAGGGATACCGCGGCCCGGGCGCACATCGCGCACGACGCCGAAATCGGCTTCGTACACGGTGAGGAATTCGACAGGCTCAGCCACCGCCACCGGATGAGCCATGACAGGCGAGGCGGCGAACACGCACGGCGCATGGCCCGGATTGGTCTTGGTCTTGCCGTCGGTCTTGGCGATCTTGGAGGCATCGACCAGCTTGCCGGTATCGAGATCGATCACCTGCGCCGGGCCAACGTGCTGCGAACACATCTGCACGGTGAGATAGCGGCCGTTGGGCGTATCCGCCGAAGCCAGCATGAAGCCCGCCGGCACCACAGCGCGCACGAGCATGGCCAGAAGCGCAATCGCCCCCAGCCTCCGCCCCATGCGCTGCATCCAGCATAGAATGGCTCGTCTCCCACGTAGTGGCCTATTCTTATCCCGTGCTGCGGCTGTCTGCAAAGTGCGCTGGCAGGTCGCAGGCGATCACGTCCTGATGACCGGGATGCCTGTCATGCGGGCACAAACCCGAACTTTCCGGCCTGATAGTCGACAATCGCCTGCCGGATTTCCTCAACCGTGTTCATGACGAAAGGCCCATGGGCCACCACCGGTTCGTGGATCGGCTGGCCATGGCCGAACAGAAGCCGCACGCCCGAGGTCGCCTCAAGCGCAAGCTGGTCGCCCGAGCGCGACAGCTGAACCAGTGTGTGCTCGGCGGCATCCCGGCCATTCACGCGCACCGCGCCACTGACGACATAGAGAAAGATGCTGCGCCCCTCGAGCCCGTCGAAGCTGAGGCTTGCCCCAGCTTTGGCGTCGATCACGCTCATGAAATTGCCGGTGATGGATTCGACCGGTCCCGTCGCGCCATTCCACTGCCCCGCGATCAGCGCGAGGCTCGCCTTGCCGCCTGACGTCTCCACCTTCGGGATCTGCGCGCCCTGCAGGCCCTGATAGCGCGGCGAGGTGAATTTGAGCCGCGCCGGCAGGTTCACCCACAGCTGCAGGATTTCAAGCGGCCCGCCATTGCGCCTGAACGTGTCCGGCGAGAGTTCGGCGTGCACGAGCCCCGATCCCGCCGTCATCCACTGCACGCCGCCGGCGCCGATGGTGGAGACATGCCCGCCGGAATCCGAGTGCGTGAGTTCGCCTTCGAGAATGAAGGTCACTGTCTCGAACCCGCGATGCGGATGCGGACCGAACGGAAGCCCGCGATTGTTCGGCGGATAAACCTGCGGGCCGTGGTGAGCGAGGAAAATGAAAGGATCGACCTGAACCCCGCTCTGCGGCCCCTGCATCGACGCGCGCGTGACGAGATCGCCGATATCCTCGCGGCGAGATGGGTGCACGGCCAGAACGTTCTTGAGCGTCATGCGGAATAGGTAGGGCGCTTGGGCCCGTCGCGCCAGATTGACATTCAGACGGAATGGAAATCTCGTGGCGGAATCCGGCGCGAGCAAATCAACGAGCAAGCCATGGGGCTCGACATCGTCGAATTGGTGATGAGCGTCGAGGAAGAGTTCGACATCGACATTCCTGACAAGGTCCAGGAAACCATCATCACGGTCGGCAATCTTGCAGATACTGTTGCCGCCGAACTCGCACGGCTCGGCAGGCCCGCGGATCCCTACGACATTTTCGAGACGGTCAAGAAGCTGACGGTCGAAAGAGCGGAGGTAGACCCTCACAAGGTCACGCGAGATGCCCGGTTCGTCCATGACCTTGGCATGGACTGACACGAGCGTCCCCAGCCGGTACAGGCGTTGACATTATGTGACATAAGTAGTCCGTCAGGCCTGACTGCAGACACGAAATGGGGACGCCATGAAAGCGATCGCAACTTCCTTCGCCATGCTCGCAACCGCATCTCTCGCAGGCTGCGCATTGATGCCCGGCGGCAGTGCCTGCGACCGCGCCTGCCTCGGCGGCCAGCTCGACACCTACCTCGCGGCGATCAAGGCGCACGACCTGGCAAAGGCGCCGCTCGCAGCGGACTTCCGGGGAACGGAGAATGGCGTCACGGTTGCGAAGGGCGACGGCATCGCAAAATCGATCACCGCACTTGGCGAGATCCAGCGCCGGTATTTCGATCCGGTGACAGGTCAGGCGGCCTATCTCGGCCTTGTGCAGGAGGGGGAGGCCACCGCCCTCACCGCCATCCGCATCCGCGTCCAGAATGGCAAGATTTCGGAATCGGAGACCTTCATCGCGCGCAAGGGCGACACCCTGTTCAGCTCCGACGGCTTCAAGGCCGACCCTCCGCGCCAGAACCAGGCCCTCCCCGGCTCCGACCGCACGCCGCGCGCGCAGATGATCGCGGCCGCCGATTCCTATTTCGAAGGCCTGCAGCGGCATGACGGATCGATCGTGCCGAAGATCCCCGGCTGCAACCGGCTCGAGAACGGAACCAAGGTCACCAACCGTCCGCCACGCGCCGCGGCTGAAGCGACGCCCGGCGTTTCGGCGGCGCAGGCGGCAGTCGAGTTCGGCGCAACCGATTGCACATCGGGCCTCGACCGCATGACGCAGATCTCGGGCGTGGCTCACCGCCGCTTTCCGCTGGTGGACGAAGAGCAAGGGACGGTCATGGGGATCGGCCTGTTCCTCCGCCCGCCGGGCCAGACCGGCAATTTCGCCAAGCGGAACCTGCTGACCGAGTTCTTCGACATCAAGGGCGGCAAGGTTGCCGGTATCTACGCCGTCATGCGTTATCTCGAAGCTGACGCGCCCGAGAGCACGGGCTGGAACTAACCAAACCGCAACGCGCGGAACATCCTCCACAAGCTTGCGTTCCTGAGCGGGCGCCGATCTCGGCAGCCTTGCTTATGTTATTTGGAGGACGTCGTGGCCCATCTTCGCCTGAAACTTCTTGCCGCCGCAGCTTTTTCGCTCGGCCTCATCGCCTGCTCGCCGCAAAACCCCGCCTCGGAAGCCACGACGACGCCGGCAGCCGAAACGCCGGACACCGCAGCCGCCACGGCGCCTGACGACGGCACCAAGAATTTCGTCGAGAAAGCCGCCCTCAGCGACATGTTCGAGATCGAAGCCAGCAAAATCGCGCTTGAGCGCTCGAAGGTCCAGCCGGTGAAGGATTTCGCCCAGATGATGGTGGACATGCACACCGCAACCACCGCGGAACTCGGACCGCTGGCGACCGCCGCCAGCGTCTCGCCGCCCACGGCGCTCGACAATGATCACATGGCCAAGCTCGACGAGCTGAAGAACGCCAAGATCGAGGACTTCGACGACAAGTATATCGACCAGCAGACCGCCGCTCACGAGGACGCGCTCAACCTGATGAAGGACTACGCCAACAATGGCAAGAACGCCGCCATAATGGCGTTCGCCGCCAAGACCGCGCCTGCG
>DASYKO010000607.1:0-9448 GCA_035995285.1 Hyphomonadaceae bacterium
GCCGTCATTCTCGACTTCGATGGTGTGGGGGTCGAGGAAGCGGGCCTGGCCGGTGGCCCACGCGACATTGTTGCGGGCGAACTGGTGTTCGAGGACTTCGACCTCGTGGTCGAGCGTGATGGAGAGACGCTGGCGCAGGTCGCCCGCGGTGATGTCGGTCTTGGCGCGGTGGGCGCGTCCATAAAAGCCACGCTCGCGCCAGCCGGAGAGATTGAGCACGGTCTCGCGCAGCGTCTTCGAGGGGATAGTGCCGGTGTGTACGCACACGCCGCCGACGCGCCGGCCTTTCTCGATGACGAGCACGGACTTCTTGAGCTTCGCCGCCTGCACGGCTGCGCGCCTGCCCGCAGGGCCGGAGCCGATGACGATGAGATCGAAGGCCTGCATGCTAGTCCCGTGCGCGGCCCCGACACGAAGTGGGTATCGCCGCGAATTGTTGTTTTATCCTGCGGGAGACCGGTTAACGCGGCTTAACCAGACGCCGGGTTTTGGCGCAGCGCGGCAAGGCGGGTCGGGCCGCAAATGCGGGTTTTCAAGGATGTGGCCCCGGAAAATCGCCGTGGGCTGGCTCGCTAGGAACCCGAGACTCTGCGAAGACTGGGGCCATGTTGGACGTGTTCCTGTCGCTTGTGCCGGTGTTCTCGCTGATCCTTCTCGGCGCCGTGCTGCGCCGGTTCAAGGTGCTCTCGCTTGATGGATGGGAGGCGCTGGAGCGGCTCACCTATTTCGTCCTGTTCCCGCCGCTGATGTTCATGAGCATCGTCGATGGCTCGTTCGCGGGCGATGAGGCGCTGAGGCTCGCCGGTGTGCTGGGCCTTACTGTGCTCGTCGTGGCGGGGCTGATGATGCTGGCGCAGCCATGGCTTGCGAAGACGGGCGGGCAGTTCTCCAGCGTGTTCCTGGCCGGCATACGCTGGAACGCCTACATCGCGCTCGGCGTCATTGCGGGACTGTTCGGCGATGAGGGCAGGGCGCTCGCGGCGGTTGGCTTTGCCGTGATGGTTCCGATCAACAACGTGTCGAGCGTGATCGTGATGAACCGCTATGCCGGCGCGGCGCCTGCCTCGGCCTTGCGCATCCTGCGTTCGGTGGCGATCGATCCGGTGATCATCTCCACTGTTCTGGCGATCGTTCTGGTTGGCCTTGGCGTGACTGCTCCCAAGCCGATCGGGGATACGCTCAATCTTCTTGGCAACGCCACGGTGTCTCTGGGGCTCATCTGCGTCGGCGCTGCGCTCGACTTCGTGTCGCTGCGAGGGTCGGCGCGCGCGATGGCCGCGGGCACATTGCTGCGCCTTGCCGTGATGCCGGCGGCGGCTGTTGGCTTCTGCCTGCTGATGGGGCTGCGGGGCATGGGCTTCGAGGTGGCGATTATCTGCGTCGCCGCGCCGGTTGCGACCTCCACCTACATCCTTACGCGGCAGTCCGGCGGAGATTCGGGGCTGATGGCCAATCTCATCACACTGACCACGCTGCTCAGCCTCTTCACGATCCCACTTACTGTGTGGGTGGCGCATCAGGTGCAATAGGCAGCGGGGAAAGCGCCCCGCCGCAATAATACCGGAATCCAGTGGCACTCTTCCATTCATGATCGGGCGGTTGGTATCGGTATTCTTCGGCGCGGCGACGTTTGGCCTCGGCGCGGTGGGGATTATCAGCTTGCAGCGGGGGGCCGCGCAGGCGCCGGAAAAAGCTTGCAGTCATAAGACATTCGAGGGCGAGGGCTTCGTTGTCTGCACGTTGGACACGCGCACCAGCGATCTCAAGTTAACAACCGGCGCAAAGCGTTTCCCGGAACTTTCGGGCCTTCTCGGCGCCGCGCGCGATCGTGTCCTTTTTGCGATGAACGCCGGGATGTTCGGCAAGAGCGGCTCGCCGATCGGCCTGTATGTCGAGAATGGCAACGAGAAGCACGCCGTCAACATGGGCAAGGGCGCAGGCAATTTCTACATGTCGCCGAACGGGGTGTTCTGGATCGACGGTTCGGGCGTGCACGCGGCGGTGACGGACGAATTCGTTGCGGCCAAGCCGAAGCCGAAATGGGCGACGCAGTCCGGCCCGATGATGGTGATGAACGGCAAGCTGCATCCGGAGATCACCGAGGACGGGCCGTCTCGCAACACCCGCAACGGCGTTGGCGTGCGCGACAATCACACCGCGCTGTTTGTCATCAGCGACAAGCCGATCTCGTTCGGCAAGCTGGCGCGCTTCTTCCGCGATGAACTGAAGTGCGAGGATGCGCTCTATCTCGACGGCGTGGTGTCGAGCCTGTGGGACCGTCAGGGCGAGCGCATGGACAAGGGCTATGATCTCGGCCCGGTTCTGGTTGTCAGCGCGAAAAAGTAGCTAGGCCGGCGGCGCCTGCTTGAGGCGCTTCACCAGTTCCTGCCGCACCTTCCATGGCTTGAAGCTGGAATGCAGGCGCGAGAGCCAGTGCGAGTTCACGGCGCGATAGGGCATGCCGAGCGTGCGGGTCTGGGGCAGGATCTTCCGCGACAGGATGTCGATGGCGTGCTCGATCTCGTGCGGGCTGGCGAAGACGAGCTCCCGGCCGCGATGCTCGATCACCCAGACGGGCCAGCCCTTCCCGAGGGTCGCCTTCGGCATGGGCGGATCAAAGACGGTCGCTTTCCAGTAGGACGCATCAACGCCCTTGTGCACCCACGGCGTGAGGGGCGATATCCAGGGCTTGTCGCGATAGTCGATGCGGATGCGCATGAGGGTGGATCACAATGGCGAAGGCCCAAGTCAAGAAGGCAGCCGCTAAGAAAGCGCCGGTGAGGAAGCCCCCAAAGAAGCCCGCAGTGAAGGCGGGTTCGGCAAAAGGCTCGCCGCTTCGGCGCGCTGAGAAAGATCTCATCGCTTACGCGCTCACTTTTCCCGAGGCTGTGCTGGAGCATCCCTGGGGCCATGATGCGGTGAAGGTGAAGGGCAAGATGTTTGCGACCTTCGGCGGGGAGATCGGCGATCCCAAGGAAATGTCGATGACGGTGAAGTTGCCTGTTTCAGGCGAGATGGCGCTGACGCTGCCCTGGGTAGAATCGACGGGCTATGGCTTGGGCAAATCAGGCTGGGTCACGGCTCGCGTGCTGGCGGCGAAGGACATCGACCTTGAGACCATGAAGGGCTGGATCGGGCAGAGCTATCGCGCTGTGGCGCCCAAGGGTCTTGTGAAGGGATTGGGCTGAGGCGGGCCTGAGGGTTCGGCGGTCGTTTCTTCCAGCTCGGTGACGGGATCAGGCTCGGGGTCGAGAGTTTCGTCTGCAATCTCCTCGGCAGTCGCGACTCGTTTCTCGATGGCGTCTTCCAGTGGTTTGTCGCGGGAAAGTGGCGCGCCGATGAGGGCGCCGAGCACCTGGAAGGCCGGGATGTGGTCGCAGATCACCTTGAACATGATGAGGATCGGCAGCGCGATCAGGCCGCCAACCGGGCCCCAGATCCATGTCCAGAAGCTCACCGCGAGGATGATCGCCAGAGGGTTCAATGTCATGCGCCTGCCCATGATCATCGGGGTCACGGCGTTGTTCTCGACGAAGCTGATCGCCATGAAGGCAAGAGCTGGGAAGGACGCCTGCAGGAGGTTGTCGAAGGTCGAGAGCCCGGCAAGGGCGAGCAGGGCGATGGTCAGCGTCGGGCCGACGAAGGGGATGTAGTTGAGGATAGTGGCGATGCCGCCGAACATGATCGGGTCGGGCAGGCCGAGCTGCCAGCAGGCGAGGCCCGTGCAGACGCCGACGACGATGTTGATGGCCGAGAAGGTGACGATGTAACCGCCGACGCGCCGCTTCATGTCGCGGAAGACGCGGGCCATGCGCACGCGGGCTCGCAGTGTCGGCTGGAAGGCGATGATCTTGAGCCGGAATTCCTCCCGCGTGATCAGCAGGAAATAGGAGAGCAGGACGACGAAACCTGCTTGGACCACCAGCGTCTGCGCCGATGCAAGCAGGGATTGCGTGAGACTCGGTCCCTGCAGCACGACGCTGCGCGTGGCCGGCGTGGTGGTCGGCATGATCTGGATCTTGTCGACTTCCTGGGAGAAGTTCTGCAGTGGTTGGAACGGCTCGCGCAGTTTCTTCAGTTGCCGCTGCGCTTTGTCGAGCGTCTGCGGGGCATTTTCAACCCAGTGCGAGGCCGGCTGCGCGATCAGTGCAAAGCCTGCGTAGACGATGCCGCCTGCGAAGATCAATGCGAAGAGCGCGGCGATCACGCGAGGTATCCTGAACCACTCGAAGAAACCGCAGAGTGGCGCCAGCACGACGGCGAAGACGAGTGCAGCCGTGATTGGCAGGAGATAGGCGCGGGCCACATAGAGCGCAGCGCAGATGGCGATGGCGGCGAGGACCGACAGGCAGATCGCGGTCACCACCTGCGGGTGGCGTTCGACGATGATGAAGGGCTCGTGCACGGGAATCCCGGCGAACCCTGAAGACCGCTTCTTGCGTCTCGTCATGCTGAAAAATGCCCTTGGGTCCGGCAGGGAGAACGCGTCCGGGAACTCGCCGGTTCCCGATGCGCAAACACAGGCGCAGAACGCTGGGGAATGCCGGTGGGAGGGAAGTGCGTCGCGCTCATTGCGCGCTGGGGAAAGCTGGCAGAGGCTCGTGCATCGGCGTCAACGGCCATGTGGGGAGATGGACATGAGACTTGTTACGGTGGGACTCGCTGCGATCTTGCTGTCGGGGTGCGTGATGCCTGGAATGCCGGGGATGGGCTCGCCCACGGGCATGGGATCGAACCCCGAAGAAGCGGCGCGCATGAGCGCGCAGATGCAGCAGGCTCAGGCGGCAGGCGCCGCACAGGCCTCGCGGCCCGGCGACGACAAGATGGATTGTGCAGCGATCCAGGCCGAGCTGATGGCGCAGATGCAGGATCCCAAGTTCAAGGCCGCGTTGGCCAGCATGGGCGGGAAGGCTCAGAGCTCGAAAGCGATCCAGGATTCGGCCATGGCGTCGGGCAAGCAGGCCAGCCAGAAAGACATTGAGACGTCCCAGGCCAACATGAAGGGCATGGGCGGCGACCTCACCACGATGATGCCCCAGATCATGCGGGGCCAGCGGCTCAATGAACTGGCCACGGCGAAGAAATGCGCTTTCCTCAATGGTCCAACCTGAGAAGCGAGCGCGCGGAAAGCAGGGGACGGCGTAAATTGAAGCAAGGCGCCGTTTCGTTCGCCCACAAAGCGGCCCATATCCTCAGGCAGAGTGACCATTCAGGGTGCGTTCAGCTCGGCGGGCCGAGATTTGCGCAACCCGCTCAGGGAGTTGCACCCATGATCCAGACAAACATGATCCATAAGTCAAAAGTCATTTTCGGCGCCTGCGCCGTTCTCATGATCGCCGCCTGCTCGACGTCTGAAAAGTCGGAAGTGGCCGCCGATGCCAAGCCCGATCCGCGTCAGGGCGCGGAGGTCAAGCAGGTCTGCTTCAGCCAGCAGATCCGCAACTGGCGCGAGGTGAAGGAAGACCGCCGCGCGGTGATCGTGGAGAAGGGGCTGAAGGAAGAATACAAGCTCAGCCTGATCGGCGCCTGCCAGCCGCAGGACGCCTTCATCAATATCGGCCTCGTCTCTCGCGTCGGCACGGGCAGCTGCCTCTCCACAGGCGACAGGCTGGTGACGGACGCGCGCTACAACGACGGCGACTGCGTGATCAGCAAGATCTATGAATGGCACAAGGATGCCGCGGGCGCGCCGGGCGCACCTGCGAACTGACGAACTCTCAAACGAGAGGTCTTCCCTCCGAACGGAAAGACATGAGCCCGGGAAGCGATGCTTCCCGGGCTTTCGTTTGCGCGAGCTATGACCCCAGACAAAAGAAGCCCGGGAAGCTGTTACGCTTCCCGGGCCTTGTATTGGACCGGGCGGGCTGCACCTCCGCCCGGCCCTCGGACTATGGCCAAGTTGGACCCTGCAGCCACAGTCCTAAACGTGGACGTGTGGCCTACTGCCAGTAACGCGGAGCCTTGTAGTAGTCGTAGACCTGGTCGCGCAGGCCGTTGCCGTCGCCGCGCGTCAGCTCATCGATGGCGTCGGATGGAGCAGCCTTCAGCTGCTCCTTCGTGACGTTGACGAGATAGCCGTCCTTGCCCTTGTCATAGTCGAGCGTAGACCAGGGCAGGGGATGGAACTTTTCGTTCATGCCCAGGAAGCCGCCGAAGCCGACGACCGCGAACATGATGTTGTTGGATTGCTTGTCGAGAACGACGTCTTCGACCTTGCCGATCTTTTCTCCGGCGCCGTTATAGACGCTGGTGCCGATGACTTTCGAAGCGCGGATGGCGCTGGTGTGGCCTGCGGGTGTGGGCATGGGCTCTCCTTTTATGTCGTGGGGTGGCATGTCTCCAACGCGGGAACCCGGATGGGGTTGCGGCAATGGGGTGACAAACGGCATGAGGCTTAACCTGCAACAAGAAACTCGTTTCGGCGTTGGGAGCCGATGACTTTGGATATGCGATGACGTGGACAAGCCGCCCCAGAAAGACCGTCACTGCCCTGATCGCGTTTGCGCGTGCCGAGCCCGTGGCGCTGATCTCCCTCAGCATCGTTGCGGCTGCGATCCTTGCCTTCATGGGAATCGCAGACGAGATGGCCGAGGGCGACACGCATGGCGTGGACATGGCGATCCTGTCCTTCTTCCAGCCGACGCCGGGGCAGCCGATCGGCCCCGCATGGCTGGACCATGCGGCGCAGGACTTCACGGGCCTCGGCTCGGTGTCGATCCTGCTGACGATCACCATTCTGACCGCGGGCTTCCTGGCGCTGCGGAAGAAGTATTCGGAGGCGGGCCTGCTCGCGCTGGCCTTCGCGGGCGGTCTTGCGATCAGCCAGGCGCTCAAGGGTTACTTTGCCCGTGAGCGGCCGCCGGAAGAGTATCGCGTCGTCGATGCGCTCAATACGAGCTTTCCGAGCGGTCATGCGCTGCTTGCCGCCGTCGTCTTTCTCACGCTTGGCGCCATGCTTGCGCGCACGATCAAGGAGAAAGCGATCCGGACCTATGTGATTGCGGCCGCAATCCTGCTCGCTCTGCTGGTAGGGTTTACGCGCATCTACCTTGGCGTGCACTGGGCGAGCGATGTGCTGGCCGGCTGGTGTCTGGGCGCCGCCTGGGCGACGGTGTGCTGGATCATCGACAGGTGGCTTCGCGCGCGCGGAACTCACCCGGCGGATGAAGGCGGTTAACGACTCCGCCCAAAGGGCCTATTGGCGCGTCGCTTGCAGCTTGGCTTGGCGATGGCCGACACAACATCCCTTACGCTGGACCTGTCGCGCACCGTGGATGTGTGCGTGTGCACCTTCCGCCGTCCTACCATCATGGACACGCTCGCCTCTCTGGCGAAACAGGAACTCCTCGAAGGCTGGAAGCTGCGCGTCATCGTCGCCGACAATGACGTGACGCCGTCCGCACGCGGCGCCGTGGAGCGCGCTTTCTCGCAGTACGGTCTCGAGGGGATGTACATCCATGCCCCGGCCCAGAACATCTCGGTTGCCCGCAACGCTTGCCTCGACCATGCGACCGCGCCGTACGCCGCCTTTATCGACGATGACGAGACGGCCCACCCTGCCTGGATCGCCAACCTGGTGAACCGCATGCGCGCCACCGGTTCGGGCGTCGTGTTCGGCAGGGTCAAGGCGCTCTATGAAAAGGACACGCCGCTCTGGGTGGTGAACGGCGACATGCATTCCACCGAGGCCTTCTTCCGCAATGGCCGGATCGAGGGCGGGTATACCTGCAACGTGATGCTGCGCCGCGAGACGGTGGGCGACCTTCGCTTCGATCCCACCTTCGGCCGCTCGGGCGGGGAAGACACGATCTTCTTCGGCTCGCTCGGACGGGCCGGCGTGTTCATGGCGTATGCCTACAACGCCGTGGTCGACGAGCCCGTGGTCAAGGAGCGTGTCAGCCTGAAATGGCTGGCCCGCCGCGCCTTCCGCTCGGGGCAGAGCTTTTCGGTCGTCCTGCGCGCTGACGGGAAAAACCGCGCCTGGGTGCTGCTCAAGTCGGTCGTCAAGATCGGCTTCTGCCTGGCCGCCGGCGTCGCGACGATGTGGAACGCGGTGATGTGGCGGCGCGCCTATGTGCGTGGCGCATTCCATGCGGGTGTCCTCTCCGGAATTCTCGGCCGCGCGCCGCTGCAGCTTTATTGAGACGCTCCCGTGTCGGGCGAGTGCAGGTGAGCACGAGCCTTCCGAAGATTAGGATCAGGGCATGACGGACACATCCCCACAGGTCATCCAGCGCGGCGGCGTTGATGCTCTTCGCGCCCAGGCGAAAGCCGCCAAGCGCAGCCCCGGATCGGCGGGCAAGGCGGCGTACTGGACGGCGCTGATTGTGGGCGCGGCGCTGACCATCCTTCCGATCATTCGTTTTGCGGGACAGGAGCTGGAGACGTTCAGCCTGCTGCAGGCGAGCGATAGCGTGGTTAAGGCGGAGCTTGCACGCGGCGGCGCGCCGGGGGCGAACACCGCGTATCTCGAAGTTCTGGCGGAGCTTGGCTCGCAGCCGGCGACCCGCAACGATGAAGCGGCTCTTTCCCTTGCTGAGCGGGCGACGAGCGCCGATCCGGGCCGGGCCAGCGCCTGGGCGCAGCTCGCCTGGCAGGAGTATCTCAAGGCCAAATCCATTTCGCCTGCCTCTCTGGATGCGCTGCGCAAGTCGATAGCGGCCTGTCCCGTCTGCGAGCAGGACCTGATCCGCTGGCGCTTCAATTTCGTCCTCGCCAACTGGGACAGCGTTCCCGAGGACGTCCGCAAGGCGGCGTTCGAGCAGGCGGACATTCTTCGTTGGGTCGGCCAGAACCGTGAATTCCTCGGCGACATGCGGCTGAAGGCCATCAAGGCCGGCATCCCGTTCGATGCGTACCGGACTGCAGTCAACACGCCCGTGCGCAGCTTTGACCTTAACCTTGCGCCTGAGGCCGAGGCCTCGAGCTTGCTACGGCCCAGACTGTAATGGCCGACACGACCGTTCTCGCATCCGTTAACGCTGCCGCTGGCCAGGGCCATGCGGAGGGCCGGAGCGTGCTGGTCGCTATTCCGGCTTATGACGAAGCCGCGCATATCGAGGCGTGCATCCGCTCGCTGATGACGGGCGATGAGCGGCTGAATGATGTTGCCTTTGTCGTGGTTGACGGGCTCAGCAAGGATGCCACGGCGAAGATCGTGAACGGCCTCAGAGATGAGTTTCCGAACCTCAGCCTGATCTCGAATCCCAAGCGCCTGCAGTCGGCGGCGATCAACCTTGCGGCGCGTGAGGCGGGGCAGGGGCGGAGCGTGCTGGTGCGGTGCGATGCTCATTCGATTTACCCTGCGAACTATGTGATGGCGGTGGCGGACTCGCTGGTTGGCCGCGGCGTTGCTTCGGTCGTTGTCCCGATGGATGCGGTTGGTAAATCCGGGTTCCAGTTGGCGAATGCGTGGATCGTGGATAGCCCGCTCGGTTCGGGCGGCTCG
>DASYKO010000608.1:0-4198 GCA_035995285.1 Hyphomonadaceae bacterium
GTGCCCGGACAAGTGTTCGCCGAGGGTGTCGTATCGGTGCTGAAGACATGGACCTACAAGCCGTCGAAGAAATCGGCTGGCGCATCGTGCAGGCTCAACTACCGCAACCACCTCTACAAAGTTAGATTCTACATCAGCTAAGGCCGCCGGCTGACGAGCCATTTTGCGAGGGAATACCATTCCGCACATGATCCGTAGCATATGCTTGGCGATTGGCTTCATCGCCTGCGCTCCCGCTTTCGCCGACATCAAGGCCTACAACGCCGCCGTGAAGGCCGGCGATTACAAGACCGCCGCCGCCGAGGCCGAAGCCATCTGGCAGACCTGGGACAAGCAGTCGCCAGACACCGCCCTGATGGCCCGCGAATTCGGCTTCGCCGCGCTCGTCTCCGGCCGGAACGAACTCGCCCAGACCTTCGGCAGCTTCCTGGTCCAGAACGGCAAGACCCTGGCCACGCCCGACGACCAGCCCGCCACCTCCGCCGTCCTCAAGGCCGCCGCCGACTTCAAAGTGTCGAAGCAGGGCGAGCCCGAGCGAGCGGTTCTTCGCGACGCGCTCATGGCTCGCAATGCGGCGCCCGGCGCCGACATGACGTCCGTGCTTGCCTGGCAGGCGCTGTATACCGCGAGCTGGAGCAAGGCTGACTGGGCCAATACCGTCACCGAAACCGCCGCTGCCGCCGAGTTCTTCAAGCGCCAGCCGGGCTCGCTCATTTCCCGCCAGCGCGAGGCCGAGGTTGCCGGCGCCGCCGCCAGCTTCAACGACAACCGCGGCCGCACGACCATGAGCCGCAACGACTTCTACGACAGGATGGTGGACCTGCATGACGCCATCGTCGCCGACATCAATGCAGCGAAATCTGCGTCAACGCGCGACCAGCTGTGGAAAGCGAAGTGGTCGGCTGATGCCTGGTCCGGCGCGATCTATTCCTATCTGTCGGCATCCTACACCAAGATCGGCTCCAACATCTCGAAGGCCGCGAAGCAGCGCACGCTTGCCCAACCCGCCACTCCGCAGATCGCCGAAGATCCCGCACTCGCGGCCATTCCGGTTTGCGAAGGCAAGTTCCAGGGGCGCCAGGTGCAATATCCAGAAGTCCGCATCGCTGCCCGCATGGTCGGTTCCGTGATCGTGCGGATGGAAACCGATGCGTCGGGCAAGGTCGCCAGGGCGGATGTGCTGTCCGCTATCCCGGGCGATGGCTTCGAGGACAGGGTGTTGGAGGCGGTAAAGACGTGGACCTACACGCCCGCCAAGGGCGTCGACACCAGGTCCTGCCGGCTGGCCTCGCGCAATTTCGTCGAGAGGTTCATGTTCAAGCTTGGATAGTCGTCTGGACCTGATCCGGGCGCTTGCCCAGCGTGTCAGGGTGCACTAGGGCGAGGCGCATAGGGCCGCCCACACTAGGCCAACATGGGCCCCGGAGCGCCTGGATGACTGATATTCCGACCGGCAAGGTTCCCGTCGTCGCCTGTGTCGTGGCGTCGTGGAAGTTCCTGATCGACAACTGGCGCCAATTCCTGCCCGCCGCGGCGATCATCGGCTTCGTTTCGGGCATCGCGCCCATCGTGCTCTCCTCGGGCGGCGGCATCACCGTGGGCGGAACCTATCTTCTCGTCCTGATCGGCAACCTCGCCGGCGTCTTCCTCACCGCCGCCATCCTGCGCAAGTCGGTCCGCAACGAATATCTCGCGCCCACCGGCCTTGCCTTCGGCCAGGACGAGGCGCGTCTTCTCGGCGTGCTCGGCTCGGGCGTGCTCTTGATGATCCCGGTCGTTATCGTCTCGCTCATCGTCTACACCTTCGTCCTCATCGGCAGCATGCACCTCACTCCCGAACAGATGGAGGCGATGGCGCAGGATCCCGCCGCCATGCAGAAGGCGATGGAGGACACACTCAAGACCTCCGCTGGCGTCACCATCCAGTTTCTGGCGCTGCTGGGCCTGATCGTCCTGTTCGTGGTCTACTGCCGCCTCTCCATGATCAACGCCGCCACGATCGGCGAGAAGAAGATCGTGTTCTTTCAGACCTGGAGCTGGGGGAAGGGCAATGTCCTGCGCATCATCGCCGCGATCCTGATGACTGCCTTTCCCGCCGCGCTGATCAGCCTTCTCGCAGCCAACCTCATGGGCACGCTCGCCAGCCTTGCACCGAACGTCATCACGGTCGCCATCTCCGGGATCATCGCCTCCACCATCGGCGCCTTTGCCTCGATCCCGCCGACGGTCATCGGCGCCGAACTCTACCGCGGCCTCAAACCCCCGGGGTTTGTGGCGAAGTAGGCGGCACGCGCCCCGAGAATTTCTGGGCCGCGAGGGCGAGCTTCAGCGGCTCAGCCAGAACTCTGCGAGAGACCGCGGAATGGAAACCGGCTCGCGCGCAACGTCAGGCCGCCCCTTTAAAGCCGTTTCCATCTCTTCGACATCGGACATCGCAAACTGATCGCCGAATGAGATCACGGCGCCAGGAACGGCGCGCCCGGCATAGATTTTCAGCTCGGCGTCCGAAAAGATGGCCACAAGAAAAAGAGCCTCGTCGACCGGGTTTGCATCGAACATCACCAGATCGAAGAAGGGGACATCGACGGGATCGCCGTGTGCTGCCTGGTCTTCACGAATGTCTGCGAGCGTTGTCGCAATAGCTTGCCGAAAGTCCTCGATCGAAAACCATGCCTCGCGCCCGTGCGTTGCGGCAAGAACGAGTGCGCTCAAGGCGCTGTCTACGTCGCTGGTAGATTGCACGCCGTCCCCCCTGTGCCGCGACTACTCCGCTGCCTGCTGCGTCGCCTTCTTGGCCTTGCCCTTCGTTGGCGCCGCCACAGCCTTCTTCGGCTTTGCCCTCTGCCGCTCGCGGCGCTCCGCCTGCCGGCGGAAGGTCTCGGTGAGGAACTTGCCGGTATAGCTCTTCTTGTTCTTGGCGACCTCTTCAGGCGTCCCGATCGCGACAACCTCGCCGCCGCCATCGCCGCCGTCGGGACCAAGATCCACGATCCAGTCAGCCACCTTGATGACATCAAGGTTGTGCTCGATCACCACGATCGTGTTCCCGGCGTCGACCAGTTCCTGAAGGACTTCCAGCAGCGTGCGCGTGTCGTCGAAGTGCAGCCCCGTCGTCGGCTCATCCAGGATATACATCGTGCGGCCCGTCGCTCGTTTCGACAATTCCTTGGCCAGTTTAACCCGCTGCGCTTCGCCGCCCGACAGCGTCGTCGCCTGCTGGCCCACCTTCACATAGCCGAGGCCAACTCTCGCGAGAGTTTCCATCTTGCCGCGAATGCCTGGCACCGCGCCGAAGAACACGCGCGCCTCTTCCACCGTCATGTCGAGCACGTCCGCAATCGACTTGCCCTTGTAGAGCACTTCGAGGGTCTCGCGATTGTACCGCTTGCCCTTGCACACATCGCACGTGACGTAGACGTCCGGCAGGAAGTGCATCTCGATCTTGACGACGCCGTCGCCCTGGCACGCCTCGCAGCGCCCACCCTTCACGTTGAACGAGAACCGCCCCGCCTGATACCCGCGCGCCTTGCTCTCCGGCAGTCCGGTATACCAATCCCGGATCGGCCCGAACGCGCCGGTGTAGGTCGCGGGGTTGGATCGCGGCGTGCGGCCGATGGGGCTCTGGTCGATGTCGATGATCTTGTCGAGATGCTCGATGCCCTCGATCTTCTTGTGCGGGGCCGGCGCATCCGACGCCCCGTTCAGCCGCCGCGCCAGAGCCTTGTACAGCGTCTCGATCACCAGCGTGGACTTGCCGCCGCCCGATACGCCCGTGATGCAGGTGAAGATCCCCAGCGGGATCTCCGCCGTCACGTCCTTGAGGTTGTTGCCCGTTGCGCCGATGACCTTGATCATCTTCTTCTTGTCGGCCCAGCGCCGCTTCTCCGGGATCGCGATCTCTTCCTCGCCGGAGAGATACTTCCCCGTGATCGAGTTCGGGTTCGCCATCAGGTCCTCGGCCTTGCCGAAACCAATGACTTCCCCGCCCAGCACGCCCGCACGCGGACCCATGTCGATCACATGGTCCGCCGACAGGATCGCGTCCTCGTCGTGCTCGACCACGATCACCGAGTTGCCCAGATCGCGCAGCCGGCGCAGCGTCTCCAGCAGCCGCTCATTATCCCGCTGGTGCAGGCCGATCGACGGCTCATCGAGCACATACAGCACGCCCGACAGCCCCGAGCCGATCTGAGAGGCA
>DASYKO010000609.1:0-5374 GCA_035995285.1 Hyphomonadaceae bacterium
ATGGCCAGAGGTGTTTGGAAAAGCCTCCTGTTTGGAAAACGGGCCGGGTCCGATAGAAGGCGCCATGTCCTTGCGCCTTGCCTTCATGGGTTCGCCCGAATTTGCGGTTCCGACGCTGGAGGCGATCCTTGCCGCCGGACACGATGTTGCGTGTGTCTATTCGCAGCCGCCGCGTCCTGCGGGGCGCGGGAAGCAGGTGCAGCGTACGCCTATTCACGAACTGGCGGAGCGTCGCGGACTGCCGGTGCGCACGCCGGAGAATTTTCGGGATGCCGCGGACCGCGAGGCGTTCGCGGCGCTCAAGCTGGATACGGCTGTCGTCGTCGCCTACGGCCTGTTGCTGCCCAAGGCGATCCTCGATGCGCCGAGGCTGGGGTGTTTCAATCTGCACGGCAGCATCCTGCCGCGCTGGCGTGGGGCGGCGCCGATCCATCGCGCGGTGATGGCGGGGGACAAGGAAACCGGCGTGCAGGTGATGGGGATGGAAGTCGGGCTCGATACGGGTCCGGTGATGCTCACCGCGACGACGCCGATCAGCGAGACGGACACGATGGGGGATGTGCATGACCGGCTGTCGGAGGCCGGGGCTGCGCTGATGGTCGAGGGGCTCAAGCTGCTGGAGGCGGGTACTGCCGTGCTGACGCCGCAGACGGAAGAGGGCCTCACCATCGCCGGGAAGGTCTCGCCGGCGGAGGCGCGGATCGACTGGGCTCGACCGGGCAAGGAGGTTGGCGCGCATATCCGCGGGTTGTCGCCGTTTCCGGGGGCGTGGTTCGAGTTGGGCGGGCAGAGGATCAAGGCGCTGAATGCCGTTGCCGCCGAGGGCCATGGCGAGCCGGGGTTGGTGCTTGATGATGGACTGCTGGTGGCGTGTGGCGAGGGCGCGGTGCGGCTTACCCGCTTGCAGAGAGCGGGCAAGGGGGCGATGACGGCAGAGGAATTCCAGCGTGGCGCAAAGATCGCCAAGGGTGAGAGACTGTCATGAGCAAGGACGACAAGACCATCATCCGGCCGTTCCGGCCTGCGGATCGTGCGGCGGTGCTTGATCTCAACACCCACGCCTTCAAGCAGAAGGACGAGGCGCAGATCATCGAGAAGCTGGAGCAGGCGGGAGAGATCTGGCTGGAGGTCGTGGCCGAGCGCGAAGGCAAGATCGTCGGCCACATCCTGTTTTTCCCCATCGGCGTGTTCCAGAAGCTGGGCGGGCTGGGGCTGGGGCCGATGTGCGTCGATCCGAAATTCCAGAACAAGGGCATCGGTTCCAACCTCGTCAACTTCGGGCTCAACGAGGCAAAGAATGCCGGCGTGCCGATCGTGTTCGTGCTGGGGCACGAGAAATACTATCCGCGCTTCGGCTTCACCGTGGAGAACACGAAGGACTTCGAGAGCGAGTACAAGAGTCCGCACTTCATGGCGGTGCGCTATCGCTATGGGCCGCCGATGTCGGGCAGACTGATTTATCCCGAAGCGTTCGGCGCCGCGCCGCGCCAGCGCTGATCCTGTGCCGCGCTACAAGCTCACCATCGAGTATGACGGGACGGCATTCGCCGGATGGCAGCGCCAGGAAAACGCGCCCTCGGTACAGGCGGCGGTGGAGGCTGCGGCGCTGGCCATAGATGGCGAGCCCGTCCTGGTGATCGGCGCGGGCAGGACCGATTCCGGCGTGCATGCGACGGGGCAGGTGGCGCATCTCGATTTCCGGAAGGACTTTGCGGCTCATGTGGTGCGCGACGCGCTGAATGCTCACCTGCGGCCCAATGCGATATCCGTCATCGAGGCGGAGATCGCGGCGGATGGATTCCACGCGCGGTTCGATGCGACGTCGCGCAGCTATCTCTACCGGATCGTCAACCGCAAGCCGGGCCTGGCGCTGGAGCGTGACCGGGCGTGGCGCGTGCCGGTGCCGCTGGACGCAGCGCTCATGCACGAGGCGGCGCAAGCGCTTGTCGGGCGGCACGATTTTTCCACGTTCCGCGACAGCAAGTGCCAGGCGGATACGCCGGTGAAGACGCTGGATTCGATTTCCGTTGTTCGTGAGGGTGGGGCGGTTTTGCTGCGCACGACGGCGCGGTCCTTCCTGCATAGGCAGGTGCGCTCGATGATGGGCTCGCTTGTCGAGGTTGGGCGGGGGCGGGAGAGTGTCGGCTGGATCGAGGAGATCCTGAAAGTTGCGGACCGCACGAAGTGCGGCCCTGTTGCTCCGGCAGAAGGACTGTATCTTGTAAGCGTGGGGTATGAGCCGAGGGAGAAACGCGGATGAAGCTGTGGAAGCCGATCCTTGTGGCCGCGATCATCGCGGGCGTGCTGGACCTGATCTACGCAAACATCCATCTTGCCGGCTATTACAAGATGTCGGCGATGCAGGTGTTCCAGTCGATCGCCAGCGGTGTGCTGGGCGGGGCGTCGAAGGACGGCGGATGGGGTTCGGCGAGCCTCGGGCTGTTCTTGGAGTTCGTGCTCACGGCGATCATGGCTGCGGTCTACATCATCCCTGCGCGGTGGATCACGGACCTGCGGAAATACTGGTGGCTACTTGCGCCCTGCTACGGGATCGTCGTGATGGTGGCGATGTATGTCGTTGTCCTGCCGCTCTCGGCGGCGCATGGCGGATCGACCTTGCCCGATGGGCCGCGCGGGCCGGATGGGCGGATCACGGATCACCAGATTCTCTACGGCACGATCTTCGCGCACATGATCCTGGTCGGACTGCCGATCGGATGGGCGGCGCGGTATCTGTGGCCGAAGGATGCTTCGCCGGATGAGCGGCCGTAGCGGTCGTCAGTAATCGCGCTTCCAGCGCACGGCGAGCTTGGTGTCGCCATTGCCTTGGGCGGAGGAGATGACCGAGAGGTTGTCGCGCGGCTCCCACTCGACTTCGGCGCCGACCCCGCCTTCACCGCCCGCGCCGACCTGCAGGTAGACGTCGTTGGCGATGTACTTGCCCGCTGAAACCGTCGCCGTGCCCCCTGAGGCGCCGACGGAGACGCGGTCGAGGCCGGTGGCTTTTCGAACCAGTCCAACCGGATCGAACCCGGCCTGGCCGCCTGCGAGTTGGGTGAGGCCTGCGGCCAGCTGGGCTGCTTCGAACGCCGAGAGTTCGGCCATGGAGCGGCCGAACAGGACGCGCGCAAGGATTTCGTCCTGCGGCAGGGACGGGGTCGATTCCAGCGAGAATTCGGGTTCGACGGGCGTTCCCGTGACATGCACTTTGGCGTCGATGTCGTCCGCTGTCCGCTCGGCGGAGATGTCGATGCGCGCGGTCTTGATCGGCCCATCGAGATTGATCGAGCCGGTGTCGAAGGCAAAGCGGCGGCCTGCGAGGTCGAGTTCGCCGCGCACCAGTGTCGCCGTGCCCAGGACTTCGGGGTTGGAGATCGTGCCGTGGACGCGGAAGTCCACGGACCATTCCGTATCGAGGCCGCGGCCGAACACGACGACGCGGCGGGGCGCTTCCACCTTGAGATCGAGCTGCACAGGGCGGCGGAAGGGCGATTTCGAGACCGCTTCGCCTTCGTCGTCCTGGTTCGGGAAGTTGGTGCGGCGGATGATTGGCAGGCGCGGGATGGTCGCCGCCGCGGGCTGTTCGATCGAGATGCGCGCCTGGCCGACGTTGAACTCGCCGGTGACGCTGATGGCTTCGGGATCGAGGCGCACGGCGCCCTGGCCACTGACTGTTGCGCTGCGGTCCTCGCGGTTGAGCGCGCGCAGATTTGCCGCGGTGAACTGGATGTTGCCTTCGATGTCTTGCCGCCAGTTGATTTCGCCTTCGCCGGTGAGCGTGCCGCCCTGGCCATCGTCGCCCGAGACGTTGGAGATGCGCGCCGAGCTTTCGTTGAATTCGCCCTTGGCCGTGAGGTTGCGCAGGCGCAGCCCCGTCTCGCCGTGCTCGTATGCGCCCTCGGCGACATCGAAGCCGCCGGTGAGCTTGGGGGTACGCAGAACGCCCGCGACATCGACATTGGCGTTCACGCGTCCGCGGAAGTTCTGTCCGTCGGGTCCGAAGAGCGCCCAGAGTTGCTCTGCGCGGCCATTGAGATCGAGATGGCCGGTCGCGGCGCCATCCAGGTCGGGCGTCACGTTGAAGCCTTCGCCAGCGTGCACGCCGATCTCGCCGTTCGCTGCGAGGCTGAAGCCCTGGCCGCCGCCCGTGGCCGTGGTCTTCATGCGGCCATCGCGCAGATGGCTTTCGATAGCGATGCTGATCGGATCGGCCTTGACGCCCAGGGGGTTCACATTGGTGATGTTGAGCTTGAGATCGCCCGTGGCCGGCTCGGGGCCGTTGAGATAGTCGATCTGGCCGGAGATCGTGCCCTGGATTGGCGTGATGCGGGCAAGGCGCGAGAGCGCGCGGACATCGACGTCCATCAGGTCGAGCTTAGCCTTGGCGATCCCCGCATCGGTGGAGATGTTAGCTGCGAAGCGCCCGCCGAAGGCGCCGAGTTCGGCATCGATCAGCCAGCTGTTCTCGCCGAAGCGCCAGTTGGCGGGGCGGGATGTCTTGATGGGCAACTGGTCGACAGTGCCTTCGAGCGTCGCCGCGCCGATCCAGCCGTCGCGCTCATGGCTGCCCGAGGCGCCGAAGGAGAGATCGAGGGCGGCGCCGACGCGGCCCTTCAGCTTGCCGGTGACGCGGGCCTGGCCATCGCTTGCTGTGGCGTCGAAGGTCACAAGATCGAACCGCGCCTCGCCTTCGCGCAGGTTGGTGAGCTGGCCGGTGACGTTCAGTTCAAGCTCGCCCTTGGTGGCGACCGTTCCGCGGGCGGTCAGCGTGCCGCGATCGAGGCCGGCATAACCCGCGAGCGAGCCTGATGCGTCGAAAGCGGCGGTGAGGCCGCCGTCGGCGAATTCCAGTTGCGGGGCGTTGAGGCGAAGGCCGCCGAGCGTGGCGTCGAGATTGGCGATGCGCCAGACGCCGTTGCCGCCGGTGAGCTTGCCGCGCGCGGTGAGGGGCTGGCCCTGCGTGCCGCCGGACATGGCGAAATTGCCAGTGATGGTCTTGCCGAGGGTGGCTTGCGCCTCGCCGACGATGCGATCCGCGCTCATGCCGGCGACGATGACGGAGCCGTCGGACAGGCGCAGCTGGACGCGCGGGGCGGACATCTGGCCGGTGATGTCGGCGACGATGGCGGCCGTGTTGATGGTGGTGGCGGGCAAGTGCAGCGGGCGCTTGAGAGTTCCGCTGGCGCGGGCGGTGATCGCGCCGGTGTCGGAGACGCGGCCGGTCATGGTGGCAGAAACGCCTGTGCCTTCGAGGCGGCCGGATTCGATCGTGAAGCGGCCCTCGCGCACGACGCCGGTCATGCGCACGTTGGGCGTGGCGCCGGCGAGATCGGCCAGAGCCTGGATCTTGGAGGAGACGTTGCGCCCGGTCGCG
>DASYKO010000610.1:0-5132 GCA_035995285.1 Hyphomonadaceae bacterium
GGCTCCTTCGCCGGCACGTCGATGTCGTACAACGTGAAGAAGCTCCAGGAAGGCGGCTACCTTCTGCAGTCGCGTTCCAATGACGACCGCCGCACAGTTCGCCTCAAGCTCACGCCCTCGGGCAAGGCCGTCCGCGCTCGCGTGGCTGACCTGTTCGAGAAACAGGCCGGCGCTCTTGAGCCGACCGCTTCGGTCCGCTCGGAAGACCTCGACCAACTGAACAAGGCGCTGGCCCGCCTCGAGCGCTTCTGGTCCGACCAGATCCGCTACCAGCTCTAGTCTCTTCAGAGACACAGACCCCGGCCTGATAGACTGGGGCTGTATGACTTGGGGAGGAGACGACGGACTCTCTCTGCACGAGGGACCCTTCGTTACGCCCAAAGCCGCCGGCCCCCCGCTCCGTGGGCCGGCGGTTCTGCGTTTGGGGTCTGCGAACCTCCGCTCGCTGAATCTGCACGTGTTAAATCTGTACTTTTTGAACCTGTACTGCGCGTAAGGATTTGGCCGTAACGGCAACTGCTTTTTGTGCTGCCTGCGGCCCCGCGCCCTACTTGCCGGAAACGCGCGAGTACCCCTATGGTCCGGCGCAAGGTGGGGCACGGTCCTCGGCACATGCCGGGTCTGGCCTTCCGACAAAAAGGAGAACTCCCAGATGAAGACCGTCTACGCCGCCATCGCCGCGCTCGCCCTGATCGCGACGCCCGTCGCCATGGCCCAGACCCCTGCAGCCCCGGCTGCGAAACTCTCCGTCGAAACCACGAAGATTTCCGAGCTCGTGAGGAATCCGGCCGCCAAGGCCGCTCTTGAGAAAACCCTTCCGGAAATCTCTGCGTACTACGAACAGATCGGCGAAATGACGCTCAAGGAAGTCGCCCCGATGAGCCAGGGCGCCATCGACGACGCCAAGCTGAAAGCGGTCCAGGAAGACCTCGACAAGATCAAGTAAGCCGCAAGGCTTCTTGCCAATACCAAAGCCGCCGGCCCGCGTCACGTGGGCCGGCGGTTTCGTTTTCAGCTACTGCGCGCCGCCAGCGGTGCGCGGTTTAGCTTTCACCTTGGCCTTCGCATCTGCCACGCGGGCGGCCTGCAGGATGTTGGTCATGCTGTAATTGCCCTCGTGGCAGGCGTATTCGAACACCTGGTCGCTCGAGCGCTTCATCACGAACTCGGCGCTGAAGGGTTCGGCATAGATCGCCGTGTCCTCGACGGTGAACTGGTAGAACAGCTCGTCCGGCGCGATCAGCTCGAAACGCTCGACCACGCGCGACTGCGGGCGGGTGATGATCTGCTTGTGGATCTGTCCGGTAAGGCCGGTGGTATGAACAACAAGCACATCGCCCTGCCAATGCGCCACGCTGTCTCCCAGCATCGCCGTGAGGCCGGCCGGCCGTGGTTCGGCGTTGATCCCGATGATGCGGGTGTCGTTGCCGTCGGAAGCGATCACCACATGATCCGGCGTCTGCACCACCTGGCGGATCAGCGTGCCGGGCACGGTGGTCATGGGCGCCGAGCCGATGCCGACGATGCAGCGCTCGAACAGTCCGCGCATCTCCGGGCCGTCTGCCGGCAGGTCGTTCCAGGCAAGCCGCTGGGCGTTCATCTTCTTGCCCTCGGGCGTGTAGTTCTGGACGCCGGTTGAGGGTGACGTAATTAGCGATGTGCGCCACTCGCCTTTCACCCGCAGCAGCTGGTCCACGCCGGCGACGTAGAAGTCGGGATCAACCAGCGTTCCGGCCGCCGGTGAATTGGCGAACTCCACGAAGCCCTTGGAGATCTGCTTTGCTTCTGCATCGGAGACCGCGACGGATTTCGCGCCGGGCATCCGGCCCGTGGAGGTGATGAAGGCGGTCGACCACTGGCCCGAAAAGTCGGGGTGGCCGTCGACCGTGCGCGGGATAGGCGCCGCGGCTGGGGCTGTTGCGCCCTGGTACTCGATAGGCGTCTGCGCGATCGCCGCTTCGGCCGTGAAGGACAGGGGGATGGCGAGGAGGAGAGCTCTGATCATTGTTTTCCCGTATGTTATTGTTTTATCGCCCGTCCGAGAGAGCATCGGCGGGTGGGGACGGCTGAATTGGTTGGGGCGGACCGTTCGTTCAACTGCGGCAGGCGGGAGGAATAGTCATGCGGCCCATGAATGGCGGGCCGTTGACGGCGCTGAGGGAATGGGGCTGCGCGCGGCCCGTGGCCGCGCCTAGTTGCGGCGGGACCCGCTCTTCTTCTTCGCTTTCGGCGGCTTCGCAGCAGCCTTTGCCGCTGCCTGAGCCGCGCGCCATTCCGTCATCCGTCCGCCCTGAAGCACGTTGGTGACCGACTGGTTGCCCTCATGACACGACATTTCGTAAAGCCGCTCCGATGACCGCGTGAAGGCGTATTCGCCGAGCCAGGGGCGGACATAGATTTCGGGATCGACCACGGTGAATGTGTAGTCGAGTTCGTCCGGAGTTACGCGCGTGAAACGCTCGATCACCTTGCTGTCGGGGCTGACCATTATCGGCTTCTGGCCGACAAAGATGTGAAAGGGCTGGTCAAGCCGGAAGTGGCGGGTCTCGACCACCAGCGTATCGCCCTCCCAGCGCCCCACGCTGTCGCCATACCAGCTGCGCGCGCCTTCCGGGCCGAACGCGCCGCCCAGGCGGATGATGCGGGTCTCGTTGAAGTATTCGGAATAGATGACGAGGCTATCCGCCGTCTGCACGATCTGCCGGCCGAATGTGCCCATGGTGAACTGCATGGGCGGCTGGCCCTCGCTGGTGATGCAGCGCTCCGACAGGTCCCGCTCTTCATGATTATTCACCAGCACGCCGGCGCGCGCGCTGGTGTAGTCCGCGAAGAACGCGTCGACCGCCTTCTGGGCCTCGGGCGAGTAGGGCAGTTTTCCATCCGGCGGCTCGATCAGAACGCGCGTGCGGTACTCACCTCGCACCACCGCTGCCGACATCGTGTCGGGCAGGTCGGCCTGCGTAATGAATTGCGGCATGGATTTCGTCCGGGCTGCGGCGGCCTCGCCCAGGGCCTTTGCCTCCTCCGCGGAGACCACCAGCGAGTCGCCCAGCCTCCCCTTTTCCAGCGTGGCGCCAGCGGGCGGGTTCCGCCATGTGGCCTGGAAATCCGGATGGCCATCCGCCGTGCGAGGCATGGGCGCCTGCGCATAGGCGCTGGCGCAGAGCGCCATGGCGGCGGTAAGCAGGAGGCAGGCCTTCATCGCGCGATCTCCCCCGGACAGCTCCCGGCTGCTGGTTTAGTCGGAATCGCGAAGGCGGGCGAGGATGCGTCTCGCGCCTTGCTCACGTGACAGTGTCCAGTAGTTGCGAGCGAGTCGCAAAAAGCATGCGACTACAAGGCATAATCGCTGACTCTGCGGCGTAGGTGTATCTAGGAAACTGCCGCGCACGTGATTAGGTTCGGCCTCGGTTGGAGAGCGCGGAAAACGCGCCCAGGAAACGAAACGTCCCATGAAGCACCTCGCCGCCTTCGAAAACGCCCTTGAGGACATCCGGTCGGAGGGCCGCTATCGGGTCTTCATCGATGTGAAGCGCTATCGCGGCGAATTCCCCAAGGCCTCCGTGCGCCACGCTGATGGCCGGGAGCAGGACGTCATCGTCTGGTGCTCGAACGACTATCTCGGCATGGGCCAGGACCCGGACGTGATCGAGTCCATGAAGGAAGCGGTCGATACCTTCGGCGCCGGCTCAGGCGGCACGCGCAACATCTCCGGCACCACGCGCTATCACGTCGACCTCGAGAAGGAACTCGCGAGCCTTCACGGCAAGGAGAGCGCGCTGCTCTTCACCTCGGGCTATGTCTCGAACGACGCGACGCTTTCGACGCTCGCGAAGATCATGCCGAACGTCATCATCTATTCGGACGAGCTGAACCACGCCTCGATGATCGAGGGGATCAAGCGCGCCCAGTGCGCCAAGCGCATCTTCCGCCACAACGACATGGGCCACCTGCGCGCCCTTCTGGCGAATGATCCAGCCGATGCGCCGAAGGTCATCGCGTTCGAGTCCGTCTATTCGATGGACGGCGACGTAGCGCCCCTGAAGGAACTCTGCGATATCGCGGACGAGTACGACGCCATCACCTATCTCGACGAAGTGCATGCCGTCGGCATGTATGGCGAAGAAGGCGCGGGCGTCGCCCAGCGCGATGGCGTGATGGACCGCATCACCATCTGCGAAGGCACGCTGGCCAAGGCCTACGGCGTCATGGGCGGCTACATCGCCTCCAAGTCGGCTATCATCGATGCGATCCGTTCGACCGCTCCGGGCTTCATCTTCTCGACCTCGACCTGCCCGGTGCTGGCCGCCGGCGCGCTGACCTCGATCCGCAAGCTGCGCGGCGATTTCGGCCGCAACCTCCGCAAGGTTCACCAGGAAAAGGCCGAACTGCTGCGCCAGAAGATGATCGCGGCCAAGCTGCCGGTGATGATGGCGGACACCCACATCGTGCCGCTGCTGGTGGGCGATCCGGAACGCTGCAAGGCGCTCTCCGACACGCTGCTGTTCGACTTCGGCATCTACGTCCAGCCGATCAACTATCCCACCGTTCCCAAGGGCACGGAGCGCCTCCGCTTCACGCCGGGGCCGCACCACACCGAAGCGATGATGGACGAACTCATCGCCGCCCTGCTGGCCATCTGGGCCCAGCTCGGAATGGAACGGGCGGCGTAGCTCCGAACGATCTCATCGCGCAAAACAAAAGGCCCGGCTTTCGCCGGGCCTGCTGGTTGTCTTCGAGGCGAAGGATCAGTCCTTCGCGCGTTCCTGGTAGGCGCCGTCTTCCGTCGTGACGATGATGCGGGTGCCGGTGCCGATGTGGGGCGGGACCATGACGCGGATGCCGTTGGAGAGCTTGGCGGGCTTGTAGGAGCCCGACGCTGTCTGCCCCTTCACCACCGGTTCGGTCTCGACGATTTCGAGCGTGACGCGCTGGGGCAGAGAGATCGAGACCGGCTTGCCGTCGAACATCAGAAGATGGACTTCCATGTTCTCGCCGAGATAGGCGGCCATGTCGCCAAGCATGTCGGCGGAGACCATCACCTGCTCGTAGTTCGTCGGGTTCATGAACACGTAGTTGGTGCCGTCGAGATAGAGATAGGTGTGCTTCACCTCTTCGACGAAGGCGCGCTC
>DASYKO010000611.1:0-7494 GCA_035995285.1 Hyphomonadaceae bacterium
TCTTCTTCGCCCATTCGCTCGGCGTATCGCTCCTGATCCAGACCATCGCCGCGAAGCGCCGGAGCAGGCGAGCCGCCGGTCTCGTCGGCCTGGCCGCGCCGTTCTGGGACAGGGAGGACATGGCCGAGTACATCCTGCCGACCGACTTCCCGGAGGCGTTGTCCGGCTTCGAGCGCATTATCCTTTTCCAGTCCCGGGACGATGAAGTCGTGTCTGCCGGCCACCTCGCCAAATGGGGCAAGCGCCTGCCGCAGGCGGAGCTTCATGAGCTGGTTGGCGTCGATCACGTGGCCTCGCGAGGCGACATCTCCCCGATTGTCGCGGCAATAAAGTCGCTGTGACCGTCAAGGGCGCTGCCAATCTGGCTTACTGGCCCCTTGGAAGCCCGCCCAAGCCGGTCTATCGGAACGGCCATGACAAGCACCGCTCCCCGCCCCAACACCTGGAACCAATGGCCGGACGCCAACGGGCGTTTCGGCGAATTCGGCGGGCGGTATGTAGCCGAGACGCTGATGCCGCTCGTGCTCGACCTCGAGAAGGAATACGCGCGGTCGAAAACCGATCCGAGCTTCCAGCAGGAATTCGACTGGCTGCTGGAGCATTATGTCGGTCGCCCGAGCCCGCTCTATTATGCCGAGCGGATGACCAAGCATTTCGGCGGGGCGAAGATCTATTTCAAGCGCGACGAGCTCAACCACACCGGCGCGCACAAGATCAACAACTGCATTGGGCAGGTGCTCCTCGCCCGTCGCATGGGGAAGACGCGGATCATAGCGGAGACGGGCGCCGGTCAGCATGGCGTGGCGACGGCCACGATCTGCGCGCGCTTCGGCCTGCCGTGTGTCGTGTTCATGGGCGAGACCGATGTCGAGCGGCAGAAGCCCAACGTGTTCCGCATGCGCCTGCTCGGCGCCGAGATCGTGCCGGTGTCCTCGGGCACGGGCACGCTCAAGGATGCGATGAACGAGGCGCTAAGGGATTGGGTGACGAACGTCGCCACCACCTTCTATGTCATCGGCACAGCGGCGGGGCCGCACCCCTATCCGATGCTGGTGCGCGACTTCCAGTCAATCATCGGGCGCGAGGCCAAGCAGCAGATCCTGAAACAGGAGGGAAGGCTGCCGGATGCGCTGGTCGCGGCGATCGGCGGAGGCTCCAACGCCATCGGCCTGTTCCATCCCTTCCTCGAGGATGAGGGCGTCAAGATGATCGGCGTGGAAGCCGGGGGCCATGGCGTCGACACCGGCATGCACGCGGCCTCGCTCACCGGCGGCCTGCCCGGCATCCTGCACGGCAACCGCACCTACCTGCTGCAGGACGAGCACGGCCAGATCACTGATGCGCACTCGATCTCGGCGGGCCTCGACTATCCCGGGATCGGCCCCGAGCATTCTTTCCTGCACGAGATGGGCAGGGCGGAATACCGCACCTGCACCGACAAGGAAGCGCTCGACGCCTTTCAGCTCTGCTCCAAGCTCGAAGGCATCATCCCCGCGCTGGAGCCCGCGCATGCGCTCGCGCGCACGGGCGATGTTGCGAAGGAGCTCGGCAAGGACGGGCTCATCATCATGAACATGTGCGGCCGGGGCGATAAGGACATCTTCTCTGTGGCGGCGCATCTGGGGATGAAGATCTAGTCCGGTTTTTGGACGTTCGCCGCGCTCAGTTGTTCCTCGGGTTTCCAAGGCGTGCGCGCCATCCAGGGTTGGAGCTGCACATGCTGCAGCCAGTCCTTCACCGAGGGAATCCAGCCGAGGTCGTCGATCACGTGCTGTTCAGCGATCTGGCGGACGGGAATGCGCTTGCCGTCGGAGTTGGTGATCGCAACGCCGAACACCGCCTCGCACATGAACACACCCTCGCTGTGATGGCGCAGCGCGCGGTGCCGCAAGTCCGGCATGTGCGCCTTGGAGGCATCGAACCAGTCGTGAATGGCCTGATAGTCTTCCTGGCGGCCGCCGAAGCGTTCTGCCGAGCGCGTCGCATGATGCATCGGGTGCGCCATCGTCAGGACTCGAACTGGATATTCTGGACGATGGGGTCGGGCTTAATGTCGTCGGACACCAGGCCTGAGCGGAGGTCGACGGAAAAGGCGCCGTACATGAGATACTCGCCCGTGCCGTAGCCTTCTCCGAGCAGCTTAATGGCCCAGTAACTCGCGAGGAAGTCATCGAGGGCTGATTGCATCTTGATCGGCTGGTTCCACACGGCTTGCAGGAATGTTGCGCCGCCGCCCTTTTCCAGGTCCCCGGCCATCTGCCTGGCGTCTTTCACCGAACCATCCGCGAAGACGCAGTGATCGAACCACGCGAAGCCTTCGTCATGGCCGCCGTCATAGCGGGCATAGGCCCTGACCGCGCCGAGCGCAGCCATCCTGGCCGCCAGCTCCGCCACCGTTTGCGTCTCCTTCTTTTCTGCTTCGCTTGGAGGGATTGGCTCGGGTCGCCGGCCGAGCAGGCCATCGAAGAGCCCTCGCTTTGGCGCGGCCGGCGGCGGCGCGCCGGGAACGACCGGCACATAGACCGGGCCTTTCGGTCCTCCCAGGTCGGGAGGCGGAAGATACTGAAAGGCGTCCGGAGAGACACGGAATCGGCTTTCGTCATCCAGCTGCTCGTCGTCGATATCTGCCTCTTCGTCCATTTCCGGTGCGAATACGCGCGGCATGAGCGGCCCCCTTCCTTGCTGCTTGCGATTCTAAAGGAGCGCGCCGCTGCGGTCCAGACGATCTAGACGTCCCGCTTCATCAAGCTGCCCTTGGTGATCGCGGCAATGCTCGTGACGCCTGCCTGGCGCATCGCGGAGGCCAGTTCATCATCGATCATCCGCAGAGCAGCCGCCACACCCTCTTCGCCGAACGCGCCGAGGCCCCAGCAATAGGGACGGCCGATGCACACGGCGCTCGCGCCGAGGGCCAGCGCCTTGAACACGTCGGTCCCGCGCCGGAAGCCACCGTCGATCAGGATGGGGATCTTGTGGTTCACCGTGGCCACGATCTCGGGCAGCACGTCGAGCGTGCCGACGAGGCTCTCTTCCGCCCGGCCGCCATGGTTGGAGACGATGATGCCGTCGACCCCGCGCTTCACGGCGATGGCGGCGTCCTCGGCCGTCATGACGCCCTTGATGAACAACTTCTTCTTCGTCACGTCGCGCATGCGCGCGACATAGTCCCAGGTCAGCGAGGAAGTCGTGGGCGAGATCAGGCCTGCCTGGTCGATCCCGTCGAACATCTTCTTGCGCGAGAAGTCATAGCCGCCGCTCTGTTTGTGACAGGACGAGCAGTCGCGTGTGTCGGCGCGCGCGCCCAGCGACTGCGTCTCGCGACGCATGCCGCCGGCAAGGTCCACGGTGAGCACGATGGCGCCGGCGCCTGCCGCATCGGCACGCCTGGCGATGGCGAGGCCCGTCTCGGGCCGGTTGGTGGTGTAGATCTGCTGCCAGACTTCCCCGCCATGCGCCGCCATCACGTCTTCCAGCGATACGGTGGTGAGGCCGGACAGGATCTGACCCGCCTTGCGCTTGCCCGCGGCGCGGGCGGATGCTGCCTCGCCGTCGGGATGGAATGCCCGCTGGCTCGACACGGGCGAGAGCATCACGGGCGAGGCAAGCTCGCGCCCGAACAGCTTGATGGAGAGATCGACCTTGCTGACATCGATCAGCCGCCGCGCGCGAAAGCCCCAGGCATCGAACGCCTGCCGGTTTGAGGCCACGGTGCGGTCGTCCAGCACGCCGCCGGAGAGATAGCCGAAATGCGCCGGGGGAATGTTGCGCTTGGCGATGACTTCCAGCTCGAAGACGTTGAGCGCATCGCTTGCCTTCAGCACCTCTGTCGCGATGCGCTGCTGCGCGAACGCCGGGAGCGAAGAGGCGAGAAGCGGTGAGGCCGCCAGATAGCGTAGGAAACGCCGCCGCGATGCAGCCGTATCGGTCAAAGTGTCCCTCCCGGCGCAGAGCGCTTGGGCCGGACACTAGGCAGCCATGTCAGCAGTATCAAGCTGCGCCGATTGCCGCCCGGCCTCGCATGGCTTAGATGGCCGCCAACCTCGGAGGATCCCCATGACCATCCATTCCGGCTCGTGCCATTGCGGCGCGGTGAAGTACGAGGCGGATGTCGACCTCGCCCAGCCAGTCATGTCGTGCAATTGCTCGCATTGCTCGCGGAAGGGCTTCCTCCTTACCTTCATCGCGCCCGAGAAGTTCGATCTCAAGACGCCGGATGCTCCGCTCTCGGAATACAAGTTCAACAAGCACAACATCGCGCATCTGTTCTGCCCCACCTGCGGGGTTGAGGCGTTCGCGCGGGGCACGAGGCCCGATGGCCAGTCGAGGATCGCGGTCAATGTCCGCTGCCTGCCGGATGTCGATATCGAAACGCTCAAGGTGCAGAAGGTCGACGGCAAGAATTTCTAGGAACAGGAAAAGCCCCTCTCGCCCTCGAGCGAGGGGAGAGGGGATGCCGGCTCTTAGGAGAGAGATGCGCGAGCGCCGGGTGAAGTCTCAATTTCTAGGCGCCGGGATCCTTGAGGGCGCGCCGCCCAAGTTGATCGAGTAACCAAGGCTGAGCATCCGGCATTCGGGCTTGCAGGCCGTGTCCTTGGCGTTGAAGCCGCGCGCGGTGATGTGCTGTCCGATGTAGCTCGCCTTGTCTGGTGTATCGTTCTCGACATACCAGGTCTTGCCAGGCTCGGCGCCGGGCGTGTTCGCCGGTTCGAAAGCGTTGATCTCGACCCAGTATCCCGCTTTGTCGGCGCGCACGATGCGCCCATCGATCGTGACAGGTGCGTTGATGTCAAAGCGGTCGTCCGTCTCGAAAGACCGCACATCGACGACCGGCGCGCCTCGTCCGTCGTCTATCGTGCAGCGCAGGATGCCCCGGCTGGGAGCGGAGTTGTAATCCCGGAAGCATCTGCGAGGTCCGGTCGTGGCGCCCGAAACCTTCGTTACCAGCTGCACGCCGGCAGGCGAGATGATCTCGCCGCTCCCCAGCCGGATATCGGTCGCATAGAGCCCGCAGGGCGATGAGCATGTCATGTCGGGCAGCGGCTTGGCCGGCCATCCGGCCACGTAGACGGTCTTACCTTTCAGCTGCTTCTCGATCTCGGCGCGGGGGAAACGGTATTCCGAACGCACCTGGTAGAGTTCGCCGGGCACGCCCAGCGCGGCGCGCAGCTGGACATAGGCATCGAACGTGCGCTCGCCGAATTCGATGCGCTGCACCACGCCCTCGATCATGGTCCCGGCGGAGGCGTCGTAGTTCACGACCACGTCGGTCGAGGAGAAGCCCGGCGTCTGCGTGATCGGGGGCAGGGCGGTTGGCAGCGCGACCTTGAGAGAGACGACATTGATCCTGCATGCAGGCTCGCAGGTTGAGGACGCTCGGCTCCCCTGCACGACGACGTCCTTGCCCTTCAGGTCGGCGTTTATTGCAACACGATCGCCCCAGTACGGGGTCGGGCTCAGTTCGAACAGCGACGTATCGGCCTTGTCGGCATAGCCGCCGAGCCACGAGGCGCTGCTGGCGCGAACAAACACGGTGTACTTCGTGTCGCCGAAATCGATGCGCTCGACCTTGCCCCGGACCACGACGGGAGAACCTGGCCCCCAGGCGCCGGACGCAACCGGGCCGTCGATGACGAGGGGCTTGCCAGCCGGCGCCGGCGGCGTCTGCTGCTGGTATGGCGCTGGCTGGTTGGGGTCTGCAGCGCAGCCGGGCGCGAAGGTGGCCAGGACCGAGCACTTGGTCATCGTGCTCGCGTACATCTCGCAGTTTGGCCCGCACGCCTTGTTGGTCGTGCGATAGCCTGTGGCGTTGACGTCCTGCCTCAGTATGTCCTTCGAAACCCGGTCGCGGTCGCCCCAGTAGTTGATCGGGCTCAGCTTCCACAGGTGGTCGTCGGTCTTCGCAGGCGCCGCCGGTCCAGAGGCGATGCTGCGGGCGCGGACATAGGCGGTGTAGGTCGTATCCGAGAAGTCGATCTTCTCGACCGTGCCGCGCAGATAGACCGGATCGTTGGCGTCGAATCCGGCGGGAATTTTCTGCGTCGCCCGGACGTCCTGGCGGATGCGGTTCAGTTCAGCATTGAGCTGCTTCTCGGCCTCCAGCTGCGCTGCATAAGAGCGCTGATACTCGGGATGCCCCTCGTCATACCGGCGGGCTACGCCAGCAAATTTCCTGGCGGCTTCGGCGGCTTTCATGCGCAAGCCGCGCAAGGTCTCGGTTTCGCCGCCCGGCACGGGGTCGTTCTCATCCAAACGGAGAAAGAGAGTGCTCTTGTCATTGCCCCTGATCATGACATTGAAGTTCCGGAACAACCCGCTCGCCCTCAGCCCGGCCGTGGATTCGTCAGTTCGCACCCCGTCGAAAGCGCCGGGCTTCTGGTCCATCAAGGCGAGAATCATTTCCGTCGTGACGTGTTTGTTTCCCTCGATCTCGAGGCGGTCCACCCCAAAGAGCACCCCCCCGCTTGGCGCCGTACGCTGCTCGAAGCGGATAGACCTCAGCATTGTCTTGTCGGTGGGCGGTGTCTGGAAGCTGACCTGGTCGGCCGCGATCATGACGTCGACCAGGCGTACTTCGACCCTGCCTTCCCAGGAGACGGTGTTGGTCGGCAGGTCGGAGAAATTCCTGGCTGCGGTCACGCGAAGCGGTCCGTCGGTGCTCACGTCCTGAAGCGCAAGGCCTCGCGTCTGTGGGTACTGGATGATCGCGAAGTCGCCGGCCCTCATGATGGCGTCGGCATTCTGGCCGGTGAAGAACCGGAGGCTGACATTGCCCTCATAGGTGCTCTGGCCCGTTTCCACCGAAACCTTGTCGGCCGAAACTACGAAGGTCGAATAGTGGACCTGTTGCTGGTTGGCCGTCTGTTGTGGTTCGGGCGCGGGCGCCACGCCGAGGGCGGGCATCTCGTTGATCGGGTGCAGGCCGCCCGGCAGGGCCGCGCCGTTGCCACGGCCATCGGCGCGGTCAGTCTCTGCGTGCACGTCCTGCCGTTCGGTCGATTGACGCTCGACAACGCGCTTCTCTGGCGGCAACGCCGCCCATGCCGCGACACCTGAAGCGGCGGCCAGCAGGCCAAGCAACGCTACGCCCATGATGCGCCGGCCGCGTGCGGGCTCGGCACGGCCCAGCATAGCCACGCGCTGCAGCAGCGGATGCTCCGAGCGCGAGGGCCAGTGGCAGCCGAGGGGTAGGGGAGCGCGCGCAAGCTGCGCCTTGAGGAGGGCAGAGGCGTAGAGGCTTTTGGCTTCGGGATGACGGCTTACGACGGAGGCGTCGCACGCCAGTTCCTGGTCGATGCGCATGAAATATGCGCCGAGGTGCACCAGCGGATTGAACCAGCAGATGCAGCCGGCCAGCGCCGCCAGGGCATTGATGCGCGCGTCATTGCCCTCGATGTGGATGCGCTCGTGCGTGAGGATCATCTCGCGTTCGCTCGCATCGAACGTCGTCTCGAAATCCGAAGGCGTCACGATGCGGGGATGGATCACGCCGACGAC
>DASYKO010000612.1:0-9781 GCA_035995285.1 Hyphomonadaceae bacterium
GGCCGCGATCAGCGTGCCCTTCATCAACATGATCGATGAGACGGTGAAGGTGGTCGCGGATCTTCGCCCCGCAAAGGCCGGCGTGCTGGCGGGCGATGCGTGCTTGAGAGCCGAGCTTTATCAGAAGGCGCTGCGCAAGGCGGGGATCGAGCCGGTGCTGCTGGGGGCGGAATCTCAGAAGACCATGATGGAGCTGATCTACCGCATCAAGTCGGGCGACACGGGAGAGACGGTTCGCCGGTCGATGGCGACGCTCGCGCGGAAGCTCGAGGCGCAGGGCGCGGAAGTTGTCATCGCGGGCTGCACGGAAGTACCGATCGTGATGACGGCGGACGATATCGACGGAGAGCTGATCAGCTCGACCGATGTCCTGGTGGAAAGGACGATCGTGTTTGCCGGAGCAGAGCTCCGCAACTGATCAGAGACAAGGGAAAGCCTAGTTGGCTTTCTTCATCCACTCGCGAGCGGCCCGCTGGGCCTTCACGATCTCGGTGGCGGACATCATGTCGGCCATTTCCTGGCGGCACAGCTTGGCTTCGCGATGGCCGCGCGAGGCAGCCAGGTTGAAGAACTTGTGCGCGGAGATCAGGTCGACCGCGACATCCATCCCTTCGGAATAGATGAGAGCAATGCGATAGAACTCTTCGCATGAAGCATCCTTGGTGAGGACCGCTTCGGGCCGTTCGAGCTGGACATCCGCGTACGCCATTCTGGCTTCCCTTTACTTTACTTGGAAGAGCGCCTCGTCTCTTTGGACTGCAGCGTCTTCCATCCACCTGCCGCATCAGCGGCTTGAGGACATTCAAGCGGGAAAGATTTGCGACGTAGTTAATACTGCAAATTTCAAAGATGAAATCTGGATTTATTTGCGTTTACTTGGATTCAGAAGTTTGAATCAATCTACACAAGTATAAACGCCGACAGCGCGGGTCACCCCGGCTCGCGCGCGACGACGGTCATGCTGAGACCCTCATACAACCGCTGTGCTGCAACGTTTTCCTCGCGCACTTTGAGATCGACATGCGGCGCGCCGCGCGATTTGAAGACTGCGAACGCGGTAAGCATTAGCGCGCGTGCGAGACCGCGGCGGCGAACGCGCGGATGGACCGCGACATCTTTGACAAAATTTGTTGTCCAGCATTGGCAGATGCCGACGACGCCTTCGGAGTCTTCGGCGATGAAGCAGAGAGCGGGATCGAACTCCTTGTCCTTCTTCAGCTTGGGCCACCACTTCTTGAACGCGGGTGCGCCGCCTCCGCCTTCGTAGTAGCTCGCCTGCAGCACCGCGTGGGCGGCGGCCGCGTCCTTCTTGTCCTTATGGTTCAGCCTGCGGATGCGGATGCCGGCGGGCCAGTAGGGTTCGGCGACATTCCCCGACAGATCGCGCCGCATGCGCAGCACGAAGGGCGGTGATGTGTTCAAGTCCGCGCCTTCTGGCCGAACAGGATCTTGCGGGCTTCCTCGGCTTCCTTGGAGTTTCCCGCTAGCGACGCCGCGGCGTTGCTGAGATCTTCGCCGGCCTTCCTGCCCTTCTCGAAGCCGGGGCGGAGGCGGCATTGGCCGAACCAGCGGTTGAGCGAGGGGAAGTCTTCGAGGTTCTGGCCCTGGCTCTTGTAGGCGGCGATCCACGGCCAGCTGGCGAAGTCGGCAATGGAAAGTTCGCCGGCGATGAATTCACGGTCGCGCAGGCGGACTTCGAGGACGCCGAACAGGCGGTTGGTCTCGTTGAAGAAGCGGTCCTGGCCGTATTTCAGCTTTTCGGGATCGGGCTCGACCTTGGGTGCGTAGTTCCGGAAATGGTTGTGGTGGCCCATCACGGGGCCGAGGTTGGAAGTCTGCCAATAGGTCCAGCTTTCGACCTCGGCCTGTTCGCGTGCGTTGGCGCCGCCGAACTTGCCGGTCTTGCGGGCGAGGTATTGCAGGATGGCGCCGCTTTCGAAGAGAGAGATGGGCTCGCCGTCCGGGCCTTCCGGATCGACGAGGGCGGGCATGCGGTTGTTGGGGCTAATGGCCAGGAATTCGGGCGAAAACTGCTCGCCTTTGCCGATATTCACCGGAACGATCCGGTAGGGCAGCTCCATTTCCTCAAGCGCAATGGTGACTTTCCGGCCATTTGGCGTGGGCCAGAAGTGGACGTCGACGGGCTTGGGACTCAGGGCCATGGGCAACTATCCTCGCCATTATATACTAGTGCGATGTAGCGGCAGGGCGCGGACGGCGCCAGACTGGCCGCTAGACACACTCTTGAGATTGCCTGAGGGCGAGATGAGCACAACGACCGCCGGCCTGTTCGAACCGATCTCCTACAAGCTGTTCAAGACCGATCCCAAGGCGTTTGCCGACAAGATCGGCGCGAGTTTCCGCGAGACCGGCTTTGCCGTGATCAAGGATCACCCGATCGACCAGGGCGTGATCGACCGCGGGGTCGACGCCGGCAAGCAGTTCTTCGCCCTGCCCGATGAGACCAAGCGAGGATACTTCATTCCCGGCGGCGGCGGCCAGCGCGCCTACACTCCCTTTGCGACGGAAGTGGCCAAGGGCGCCAAGGCGAAGGACCTGAAGGAATTCTGGCACGTCGCGCGCGAGCTGCCGAAGGGGCACAAGTTCGCGGAGATCATGGGCGAGAACCTCTACGTCTCCGAAGTGCCGGGCTGGAAGGAAAAGACCAACGCCATGTATTCGGCGCTGGATACGTTCGGGCTGGAGATACTTTCCGCCATTGCGATGAACCTGAAGCTCGATCCGCGCTTCTTCGACAAGACGGTGCAGGACGGCAATTCGATCCTGCGCCTGCTGCACTATCCGCCACAGACGGAGCCGCCGCCGGAAGGTTCGGTGCGGGCCGGGGCGCATGAGGACATCAACGTCATCACGCTGCTGCTGGGCGCCGAGGAAGGCGGGCTGGAAGTGCTGCACCGTAATGGTCAGTGGATTCCAGTGAACCCGCCGGCGGGATCACTGGTGGTGAATGTCGGCGACATGCTGCAGCGGCTGACCAATCATGTGCTGCCGTCGACGACGCACCGCGTGGTGAACCCGAAGCCGGAGCGGTCGCGCTTCCCGCGCTATTCGACGCCGTTCTTCCTGCACTTCAATCCGGACTATGTGATCAACACCCTGCCCGGCTGCGTCACGCCGGAGCGGCCGAACAGGTATCCGGAGCCGCTGAACGCGCAGGACTTCCTGGAGACGAGGCTGAAGGAAATCGGCCTGAGGATGTAAGGTCCCCAGGCCGTCGACCATCAGGCCGCAGTCTCAAGCGCTTTCGCCGGGGCTGGAGCGAGCGCCTCTACCATTTCATCGAGTGACAGTTCCGGCAGGGTTGATGCCGGCAGGGCCATTTCGGGCAGCTGGGGAAGTTCGCGTGGGATACCCGGGCGCTGGGGCGCGGTCTGCCTGGCTACGAAGGTCGCGGCGGGCGCGGCAAGGCCGAAGAGTTCGCCCTGGCCCATGCCGCAGCCGAGCGCGTGAAGCTGTTTGGCCTGTTGCAGGCTGGTGATGCCTTCGGCGACCACTGCGAGGCTGAGGTTCTGCGCCATCGCAACGATGGTGCGGACCATGACCAGTGCCTCGCGTTCGGAGTTCATAGCCTGGACGAAGGAGCGGTCGATCTTGACCTTGTCGAAGGGGAGTTCGCGCAGCTGGCGCAGGCTGGTGTGGCCTTCGCCGAAATTGTCGAGCGCGATACGGACGCCCTGCTCTTTCAGGCTGGTGAAGATGGCGCGGGCGGCGTCGTAGTCGGCGACGAGGCCGGTCTCGGTGAGCTCGATCTCAAGACGCCCGGGCTGGAAGCCGGTCTCGACGAGCACCTTCAGGATCTTGCGGTCGATGTCCCGATCCTGCAGCAGCACGGGCGACAGGTTGATCGAGACGATGGGCTGGCCGGGCCACGCCGCGGCCTCGCGGCAGGCCTTGCGCATCACATTCAGGGTAAGATCGCCAATAAGCGCGGCGCCTTCTGCCGCCGGGATGAACTGGTCGGGCGAGACCATGCCACGTTCGGCGTGGTTCCAGCGGGCGAGGATTTCGTAGCCGCGGACATTGCCATCATCGAGGCTGGCGAGCGGCTGGAACCAGGGCTCCATCACGTCGTCGCGCACGGCGGCCCAGAGATCATGCTCGAAGGCTGCGCGTTCGTGGACGCGCTCGTCCATGCCGGCCTTGAAGAATCCGAACCAGCCGCGGGTTTTGTCTTTGGCGCGCTGCAGGGCGACGTCGGCGCGATGCAGCAGCGTTTCGGCGTCTCCGCCGTCTGTCGGGGCGATGGCGACGCCGATCGTGGCGCCGATGTCGACTTCCTTGTTCGTCAGCTTGATGGGCGTTTCGATCTGCGTGAGCAGCGCGGACATCCAGTCCATCAGCTGGTCTTCCGTGCGGCGCAACAGCACCACCACGAAATCATCCTGGCCGAGGCGGGCGGCAAAGCCGTGGACGCCGGCGCGCATGTTGAGGATCTGGCCGACCTGCACGAGCAGTTCATCGCCCGTGGGGCGGCCGTGCAGTTCGTTGATGTCGCGGAAATTGTCGAGGTTGATGGCGATGATGGCGAGCTTGCGGGCGTCGCCTGTCTGGCTCAAGTGCCAGTTGAGGATCGCCTTTAGATGGCGGCGGTTGGGCAGGCCGGTGAGCTGGTCGTGCATGGCTGCACGGGCGGCGGCCTCTTCTTCCTTCACTCGCGCGCCGAGAAATTTCAGCTTCGAGGCAAGGCGCGTGAAGACGTAGAGCACGAGGCCGATCGCGGCCATGAGGCACATGCCCGAGAATTCATCGAACCGCGGACCGTGATAGCCCTTGGCGATGCCTTCGAGCCTGGCGAAAGCGTCGAGCTGCACGGCGAATATGTATCCGGCGGCGTTGAAGGCCGCGAAGATGAGGATGTCGCGGACGGTCTGCTGATCGAGACCACGGCGCTCCGCCTGCGGCTCCTTGGCAACCACAACACGCATGATGAACTCCGGACTTGGCTGCGCCTAATGGGCAAAGCCTGATGGCAAAGTCTCGGGGAGCAGCGTGCCGTTGAGTTTTTAAGGTTGAACGTCGTGGAACCTCGCAATTCCGGGCGAGGGATTCACATAACCATACGCGGCGCTTTACGGGCCTCGCGGGCCGCAAAGTCGCGACAAAGCTAGTTAATCGTCGCTGACGCGGCCCCGGTTGCGCTTCACTTCGGAGCGTATTGATTTGCCTTCGAGACGTTTTTCTTTCTGGCCGCGGCTGGGTTTGGTCTTCAACCGCTTCTTTGGTTTCACCAGCGCCTTTTCCAGCAGTTCGACCAGCCGTTCGCGGGCTTCATCGCGGTTGCGGGCCTGAGACCGGTGGGTCTGGATGAAGAGGACAAGCTCGCCCTCGTCATTGATACGGTTGGCCAGCGCACGGCGGATCATCCATTTCTGTTCGTCGTCAAAAGCGTGGCTGGTCTTCACGTTCCAGCGCAGCTGGACAGCGCTCGCCACCTTGTTGACATTCTGACCGCCGGGGCCGCCGGCGGTGACGAACTTCTCTTCCAGCTCGTGCTCGAATTGATGGATGAAGACTTTCGACACGGGATTAGCGGTTCAGCCGCGAGATGAGGGAGGATGTGTCCCAGCGGCCGTGGCCGTCGGCCTGGATGTCGGCGTAGAACTGGTCGACCAGCGCCGTCAGCGGCGTGGATGCGCCGTTGGTGCGCGCGGCGTCGAGGGCGATGCGGAGGTCCTTGCGCATCCAGTCGACGGCGAAGCCGAAGTCGAACTTGCCTTCGGCCATGGTCTTCCAGCGGTTTTCCATCTGCCAGCTCTGGGCCGCGCCCTTGGAGATGGCTTCGATCACCTTCGCTTCGTCGAGCCCGTTGGCGCGGGCGAAGTGGAGGCCTTCGGCAAGGCCCTGAACGACACCGGCAATACATATCTGGTTAACCGATTTGGCGAGCTGCCCCGCCCCGCTCTCTCCGATCAGCGTGATCTGTTTGGAGCAAGCGCGCATGACCGGTTCGGCCTTGGCGAAAGCCGAAGCATCGCCGCCGACCATCACGGTAAGCTGGCCGTTCTCGGCGCCGGCCTGGCCGCCGGAGACGGGGGCGTCGAGATACTGGCCGCCATGGGCCGCGTGGCGCTTGGCGAGATCGCGGGCGAGCGTGGCGGAGCCCGTGGTGTGGTCGATCACGATCGAGCCACGCTTCAGGTCGGATTCGATGTGGTCGAACACCGCAAGCACATCGGGATCATCGCCGAGGCAGAGGAAGACGAAGTCGGCGCTGCTGACGGCCTCTCGCGCGCTGGCCGCGGCCTTGCCCACGCCGCCCTTTTCCTTCCAGGCGGAGACGCGTTCGGGCGAACGGTTCCAGACGGTGACGTCATGGCCTTTCTGCGAGAGGTGCCGGGCCATCGGCCCGCCCATCACGCCCAGTCCGAGATATGCGCAGTTCGCCATCGACGTGTCCCGCAAGCTTCAGGAGGCGAGACATAGTGGGGCAAGCCGGAATTGTCATCCCGGCGAGATGGCTGCTGCGGCTGGCTAGGCCGGCTGGTACCGGACGAACAGATTGCCGTTCTTGAAGGCGCGGCTTTCGGCGACCTTCCACGTACGCAGGCCTTCTGTGCCGGCGAGGAAGGACTTGCCGCCTTTCAGGCTGACCGGCGCGATAACGACGCTGATCTGGTCGATCAGCCCGGCGTCGGCGAGTTGCTGAACGATCGTGCCCGAGCCGAGGATGGTGATGTCGGGCCCATCCTTCTTCAGCTTTGCGATCTCGGAGGCGAGGTTGTCCTTGATGACCGTGGTGTTGGCCCAGCCCGGCTCGCTCATTGTTTTCGAGGCGACAAGTTTCTGGGCGCGGTTCATGCCGTCGGCCACTTCGGGCAGGTCTTTCTTCGCCTGGGGCGTGGGCCAGTACTGCTTCATGAGGTCGTAGGTCGTGCGGCCGAACAGCAGGCGACCGCCGCCCTGGACGTTGTTGGCGGTCCATTCGGCAAATTCGGGATCGGGCTTCGCGTCCTTGCGGTGCGCGAATTCCATGCTGTTCTTTTCATCGGCGTAATAGCCGTTGATGCTGATCGTCATGAAGGAATTGAGCCGGGCCATGTCGTTTCTCCTTGGTCTTTCCCGACCTTTCCCGAGATAAACGTGTGAAACGCTAGAGCGTCTTCACCAGATCGTTGAACTTCTCGCAGCCCTGCGTGAGCGTTTCGGTGAAGCCCATCTGGCGGGTGAGATCGCGGTCGGCGATGGAGGCGAAGGTGGCGATCATGCGCCACCTGGTCTTCTCGCCATGGGGCTCGAGCGTGACGTCGGTGATGCGCGCGGGCGGGCCCGCGGTGCGCTTGCCGTAGTCGGCGTCCTGCCAGACGAGGCGCGTTGGCTTCTTCACCTCGGTGTAGACGGAATTGATCGTGTATTCCTGACCGTTGGGCGTGCGCATCACATGTCTCCACGTGCCGCCGGTGCGAACGTCCATCTCGCAGACCGGGTTGGAGAATCCCTGGCCGCCGAACCAGACCTTCACGTGTTCGGGCCGGGTGAAGCATTCCCACACCTTCTCGATCGGCGCATCGAACATGCGCGTCATGATGATGGTGGCGTCCCCGGATTTCGGGTCTTCGATGGTCATGCGGGAGGCTGTGGTTGTCATGGGAATGGCCTTTCAGGATTTGCGGCGCGCGTGGCGCTTTGATTTGGCTTTGGGTGGATCGGGCATCGTCTTGAGGTAGTCGCCGAGGGCGTCGAGGCTGCGGTCCCAGAAGCGGCGATAGTCTTCGAGCCATGTCTCAAGCTGCTGCAGGGGGGCTGCTTCGAGGTGGCAGGGACGGTATTGTGCCTCCCTGCTCCGCGAGATCAGGCCGGCGCCTTCGAGGATCTTGAGGTGCTTGGATACGGCCGCGAGGCTCATGTCGTAGGGCTCGGCCAACTCGCCGACCGTGGCGTCGCCGGTGGCTAGCCTCGCGAGGATGCCCCGACGTGTCGGATCCGCGAGGGCGGACAGGGTATGCGAAAGCCGGTCAGGCGTCATTTGTATTCAACCGTTCGGTTATCAACCTATTGGTTAAATAAGGGGCGCAGGTTTGCGGGTCAAGCGGCCCCGCCGGAAAAATCTCAGGAACCTGTCTCGCCCGATTTCAGCGTGACGAACTTGCCGCGGAAGAAGCCGAGGGCGTCGACGCCATGATCGCCGCGGTAGGAGATGACGTCGCCATAGATCACCTCATGGTCGCCCATGGGCTGGCGCAGACGCATCCGGCAGTCGAGGCTGGCGACGGCGGCGGACAGGCAGGGGGCGCCGGTTTCCATGATGCAGGTCTGGTCTGCAGGGATGAGGCGGTCGCCCTTGCGGGAGAAGCGCTGGGCGACCTCGTGATCGTCGGAGCGCAGGATGTTCAGGGAGAAGGCCGCCGCATTCGTAAACACCGGGAAAGCATTGGACGAATTGGCCAGGCACCAGAGCATGATGGGCGGGTTGAGCGACACCGAGGTCAGCGAATTGATGACCAGCCCATGGGCCCGGCCCTCGGCGTCGTGGGCGGCCACCAGCGCCACGCCGGTGCCGAAGCCTCCCAGGGCCCGGCGATAGGCCATGGGATCAAAGGGATCGGCTGAATTGTCCGGCTCGTTAGCCATGCACACGGTCTTAACCGAAACCTGCCTAGAAACACCAGTTATACGTCAAATTTGATGTAATCGAACCTAAGTGGATCATGAGCGGCAACGAACGCCCCATCATCATCAAGAAGGTCAAGAAGGTGGTCGGCGGCGGCCACCATGGCGGCGCGTGGAAAGTCGCCTATGCCGACTTCGTGACGGCGATGATGGCCTTCTTCCTTCTCATGTGGCTGATCAATACGACCTCGCCCGAACAGAAGCGCGGCATCGCCGACTATTTCGCGCCTGCCTCGGTCTCGCGCTCAACCCAGGGCTCGGACGGCCTGCTCGGCGGCACGGCGTTCCAGGAAGATGGGGCGCGCGCCTCGGGATCCAACCGTCCGATCAAGGAAAACCAGACTGCCGACGCCCAGGAGCGCCGCAAGCGTGGCGGCGGGACGGACGGTGAAGGCAAGGCGGCCGGCGCCGCCGCCTCGGATGAAGCTGTCTCCGCCGCGCTCGAGCGCCGCGCCAAGGCGGCGGAAGAGTCGATCCGCCAGGCGCTGCAGGACATGCCGGACATGGCGGAGCTTTCCAAGCAGGTGTTCGTCGACCAGACGCCTGAGGGCATGCGCATCCAGATCGTCGACCAGGAAGGCCGGGCGATGTTCGCCGGATCGTCCGCCGAGCCTCTGCCGCGGACAAAGCAGCTGCTGGAAGCTGTCGCAAAAGTCATCCAGGAGATGCCGAACCGGATTTCGATCTCCGGCCACACGGATACCTCTGCGCCCGCCCAGTCGGGCTATACCAACTGGGACCTGTCCTCTGACCGGGCGAACGCTGCCCGGCGTATCCTCAGCGCGGACGGCGTTGACAACGACCGGATCTATCAGGTGTCCGGCAAGGCCGCCGAAGAACCGCTTTATCCGGATGATCCAGATCAGCCCGCCAACCGCCGGATCAGCATCGTGCTGCTGAATGAAGCGCCTGTGCTGCCTTCGGATCACGCTCTGTGACGGCGTTTAGCCGCCTGCGTTACCCTCGCCGCGCTCACAGATACAGCTATTTTGCTATGGCTAGCGCGCCGGTGCGCAGCTACATTTGATTCGCAATGAAAGAAGCCGACACCAAGGAAATCATCCCGCCGGACTTCGTCCGGAAGATGAAGTTCTATCTGACGTCTCCGCAGCCCTGCCCCTACCTGCCGGGCAAGATGGAGCGGAAGGTGTTC
>DASYKO010000613.1:0-3694 GCA_035995285.1 Hyphomonadaceae bacterium
CGCGCTTGAGCAGCGGCGCCTTCCTGTGCGCCGTCATCATCGTTTCACCTCTCTGAGACCTCTGCGTCACACGAGCCGTATAGGCCCGCCCGAATGTCCGCTGGCGGACGTTTTGGACGTAGGGGTGAGAAGTGAAATTCAAATTGCTGGTGAGCGTTGCGGCTGCAACGCTGGTTTCGGGTGCGGCCTGGGCCCAATCGGCGCCGCCCGCAGATTTCGATGCGGCCGCGAGCGACACCATCACCGTCATCGGCCAGGGCGAAGTCCGCCAGGTCCAGACGCTGACCGCGGAAGACCTCTCGATCGAAGCCGCCGGATCCTCGCCGATCAAGCTGATCGAAAGCCTGCCCGGCGTGAACTACACGGCAGCCGATCCCTTCGGCGCCTATGAGTGGGCCGTCAACATCAACATCCGCGGCTTCCAGAAGGACCAGCTCGGCTACACGCTCGACGGCGTTCCGCTCGGCGACATGAGCTATGGCAACTACAACGGCCTGCACATCTCGCGTGCGATCATCTCGGAGAACCTCTCGAAAGTGGAGCTGGCGCAGGGTGCGGCGGCGCTCTCCACCGCTTCCTCCTCCAACCTCGGCGGCGCGCTTGCCTTCACCAGCCGCGCTCCGGACGATATGGCGGGCGGCGCCATCGCGCTCTCAGGCGGCTCGGACGCCATGTTCCGCGGCTATGTCCGGCTCGAGACCGGCGCGATCGATGCGATCGGCGGCGGCAAGGCCTCGCTCTCCTACGTCAACCACACGCAGGACAAGTGGAAGCAGGGCGGCGAGCAGAAGAACGAAGCCGTCAACTTCCGCTTCGAACAGCCGATCGGTCCGGGCGTTCTCTCCGGCTTCTACAACACCTCCACACGCCGCGAGACGGATTACCAGGATCTCTCGCTCGCGATGATCGGCCGCCTCGGCTATGGCTGGGACAACCTTGCACCGGACTGGAACCGCGCCAATCTCGTCGGCGACGTTGCCGCCAACCTCGGCCAGTCGGGCGTCTGCAACCCGGCCTTCCCGGATGGCTCTCCGACCTCCGCTCCCTGCCCCAACCCGGCCGCCGGCACGGCCTATCCCGCGCCGATCCTCACGGCGGACGATGCCTACTATGACGCCTCGGGCCTGCGCGACGACGCGATCGCGCGCCTCACCTACGACTGGAATGTCTTCGAAGGGCTCGACGTCTCGGCCACGGCTTACATCCACGAAGACGAAGGCCAGGGCATCTGGTTCACGCCTTATGTGAACCCGTTCCAGTTCGGCGCGCCGATCTCTCAGCGGGCTACGATCTCGTCCGTCTCCGTTCGCACCACCGAATACGACATGAACCGCAGCGGCCTGCTAGGTTCGGCGACATGGGAGCTTGGCGATCACACGATCGAAGGCGGCTTCTGGTACGAGTATAACGATTTCAATCAGGACCGCCGCTTCTACGCCAATGACCGCGCAGCGCCGCGGCCGACGCTGGAATTCATGCGCAACGCGTTCGCGACGCAGTGGTCGTTCGGCTACGACTTCGAGACCGACATGTTCTACATCCAGGACACCTGGAAGCTGAACGACCAACTCACGCTGTTCGGCGGCTTCAAGTCGCTGAAGGTGGAGATGACGGTCGACACCAACATGAACAACTTCGTCGTGCCCGTCGCAGGCTCGAACGACGACATGGATGGCTCGATCACCTCGGAAGACAATTTCCTTCCGCAGATCGGCTTCACCTACGAACTCACGCCCGACAGCGAGATCTTCGCGGGCTACACCGAGAACATGCGCGCCTTCACGCTGGCCCCTGCCGCCAGCAACACGCAGTCCGGCTTCGACTTCATCAAGGCGAACACGGACCCGGAAAGCTCGAAGACGGCGGAAGCGGGCTGGCGCTATCGCACTGGCGGCTTCCAGGGCACGGCCACCGGCTATTACGTCAAGTTCGACGACCGCCTCGTGGGTCTCTCCTCCGGCCCCGGCATCATCGGCAGCCCCTCGGTGATCAAGAACGTCGGCAGCGTGACGACCTACGGCATCGAGCTTGCGGCCGGCTACGATTTCACCGACGAGATCTCGGGCTTCGCCTCCTACAGCTACAACGACTCAACCTACGACGACGACGTGAATGACCCGACGCTGGCCCTGCCGGTGCTGAGAGGCGGCAAGACCGTGGTCAACGCCGCCGACCACTTGTTCAAGGCTGACCTGAAATACGACAACGGCTCGTTCTACGCACAGGGCTCGATGGCCTATACGGGCGACCGCTTCTTCTCGTACGAGAATGACGCCAAGGCGGACGGCTACACTGTTGTGGATGCCTCCGCCGGCTATCGCTTCAGCGGCGGCTATCTCGAAGGCCTCGAAGTGCAGGTCAACGCCACCAACCTGCTGGACGAGGAGTTCATCTCCACCATCGGCACCAACGGCTTCACCGCCCGCGGCGACAGCCAGACGCTGATGGTGGGCTCGCCCCGCGCCTTCTTCGCGACCGTTCGCAAGACATTCTGACCCGAACCTTCCGCGTCCCTTTCCAGCGGAAGGAACTCATGCCGCCGGAGAGCAATCTCCGGCGGTTTTATTTTGCGCCCGGGCCGCGCCGTGACCCGGCTTCCTTTCGCGCTCTAAATCCCTATGTCTTGAGTGCAGACGCCCTGCAAACCCGGCGTTTTGACCGAACAGGTTGAGACTTGATTAGGCATGCCTTGAGATAGTGTCCGCCCATGGTTGACCAGGCAGCACAGAGCAGAGACCCGATCGCGATCGTCTATGATGGCGAATGCCCGTTCTGCGCCAATTACGTAAAGCTCGTGAAGCTGCGCGAAGCCGTCGGGCCGGTCCGGCTGATCGACGCCCGGTCGGATGATCCCATCGTCAAACGCCTTACCGACGCCGGCTATGACCTCAACGAGGGCATGGCGATGGTCGATGGCGAGAAGATCTGGCACGGGGATGAGTGCGTCAACCGCATCGCGCTGATGTCGACGTCCTCTGGTTTGTTCAACCGCATCAATGCCGGCCTGTTCCGCTCGCAAGGCGCCTCGCGCCTGCTCTACCCCTGGCTTCGCGGTGGCCGGAATTTCGCTCTCAAGGCCCTCGGCCGGAAACCGATCCAGCAGCCGCGCTGAAGCCCCGGAGGCTTCGGTTGTTTCAGTGCGTGCACCGCTTTGGCCGGTTGAAATCGACCGGCTTGAACATCAGGAATTTGCGCTCGAAAGCGTTGGCGTTCGAATAGCTGTTGCGCCAGCTGGCGTCGTTCGTCCGGGTGATGCCATCATGCTCGAACCGCACGAGAAGGCCCGGCGTTTGCGCCAGCACGCGGTCGAACTCATAGCGCACCATCGCCTTGCCCTGCCCGACATGGGCCGCATCGAAAGCCGGCGAGTTGGACGAGATCGGCCGCACAATGTCGTTCTGATAGCCGAAGGCAAACGGCAGCTGTCCCGCGATCAGGTGGTTGGTCGCCCCTGCCTCCGTCTGCAGGTTGGAATACATCGCCACTGAACTCTCGGTCTTGAGACCGAGATAGGGGCTGAGCCCGTTGGCGAAGAACAACACAGGCACGGCCATCAGCCATACCGGCTTCGAGACCAGCGGCAGCTCCTCCAACGAACGCCAGGGCACGCAGGCGACAACGAACGCATAGAACGCCACGGCATAGACGGTGAAGGCTACGAAGAAGCCCTCATGCGTCGGCCGCAGGCGCGATG
>DASYKO010000614.1:0-11121 GCA_035995285.1 Hyphomonadaceae bacterium
CCGCTACTACTTCTTCTTCGCGGGCTTCTTCTTCGCGGCTTTCTTGGCGGGCTTTTTAGCTTTTTTGGCAGTGGCCATTCTAAGTCTCCTTGATGGTCCCTGAGCGATCTACTCTTAAGAGGTAGACCCTCAAATGAGCCGACCGGAATTCGTTCGAATCCGAATCGACAAGACTCACATACACCAATCCGTCACGAGTTCCCACCCGCTCGATTGAGGCGATCGTTCATCGCCTCTCCGATTCCGCTCTCCGGAATCGGCGCCACAGCGATCGATGTGTGACTCTCATCGAGCGCACGCAGCATCGCGAAGAGGTTCGACGCGGCCTCCTCGAGGTCACCGCGAATCGAAAGGTTGAGAGAAGGTAAAAGACCCTGCGGAGGCGCCCCGAAGGCGAGGTAGGCCTCTCCGGGTTGGACCTCGAGGGCGTTCAATCGGAGGCGCGCGCGGGGGGCGTAGTGGCGCCTCATCATGCCCGGCGCGAGGATGCCCTTCGAGGCATCGGGAGAGGCCAACGGGCCTGTGAGTGACTCGATCTTCGAGCGCTCCAGGGCGCCGGGGCGGAGCATCACGGCGCCGGTTTCGTGGAGGGCGATGATGGTGCTCTCGAGACCCGCTGAGCACGCGCCTCCGTCGATGATGAGGTCGATCTTCGAGCCCAGATTATGCGCAACGTGAGCGGCTGTGGTCGGCGAGATCGTCTCCGACGGGTTCGCCGATGGCGCCGCAAGAGGACGGCCGGCACGTTCGATAAGTCCAAGTGTTGCAACATGTTTTGGCGATCGCAGCGCGATGGTGTCGAGACCGGCGGTGGCGAGTTCGGCAACGGGACAGCCGCGCGTGCGGGGAAGCACGAGCGTGAGAGGGCCGGGCCAGAATGCTTCGGCGAGCTCGCGCGCAAGAGGGGAGAATTCGGCGAGCTCGATGGCCATCGAGAGGTTGCTCACATGGCAGATGAGCGGGTTGAATGAGGGGCGGCCCTTGGCTGTGTAGATCTTTGCGACGGCGAGGCCGTTGGTGGCGTCGGCGGCGAGGCCGTAGACGGTCTCGGTGGGGATCGCGACGAGCCCTCCGGACAGGATGACGCGGGCCGCTTCGTCGAGATCGGCGGGCGAGGTTCCGCGGATCGGGGCGGGAGCGCGCGAGGGCAATTCTGAATCGGAGTTCATCAAAATTGGACTCGCGTGAGGCGCCGATTGCGGCGCCCGCGAACGTGTCCGACGTGACTCGAAGTGGTCGCGATGAGGCTCGCGATGCGTGACTCGCGAGGGTCGATTTCGTGGTCACGCTGTGGCATCGAGGCCACACATTTTTGCCGCTGGGCACCCTCGCGAGGCGCCGAATTCGACTCTGAAGCGGCGCGCGAGACGAGACTCGAGTCTGATTCCGAGTCTCTTCGAGTGGTCTCGATGACGATGTCTCGCGCTATCTGGCACATCACTCACTGACGCGTCGCGACGACGTCGATGATGACCTTGATGTCGTCGTCGACCCATTCGTCGTCGCCCTTGGCGGGTTTCTTCGCGAGCGTGCCCTTGCCGATGCCGGCTGCGAGGCGCTGGAGCGTGGTCTCGCCGTGCATCTTTGCGTTGGCGCCGTTGATCTCGAGCTTGAAGGGCAGGCGCACGGGGAGTTTCTGGCCTTTGAGGGTCAGGATGCCGGTCGCTTCATATTGTTGCTCGCTATCCTTGAAGACGCCCTGGTTCACTTCGAACACGGCCTCGGGGTTGTTCTTCGCGTCGAGCCAGTCGCCCTGGGTGACGTTCTCGGTGAAATAGGGATCGCCCGCGTCGATGGGGGCGATAGGGACCACGACGCGGATGCGCGCGTCTTCGGGCTTGGCGGGGTCGAACTGGATGGTCGCGTCGAATTTCGGGAATTTCCCGGTGAAAGCGCGGCCCATATAGGCGCCGGTGAATTTTATGGAGCTTTGCGCAGCGTCGACAGTCCATGCGGGAGCAGGCGAGTTCTTCGCCATGCGGCCGGGTTCCATGCCGGGCGGGACGGTGGTTGTGGGATCTGCGGCGGGTGGCGCTGCATCCGATGCCGAGGCGATGGCCGCGGGGGTGATGGGGGCTGTGGATGAAACCAGCTGCGCGCCGGCGACGACTGCGAAGACCAGAACAGAAGCGCCGAATGCCCAGAAGACGCCGTGGCCATTGTCGGGCGGACCTGCGGTGCGGCCGAAGAGGCCGGGAGCCATGCGAGCCATGAGACCATCCTTGTCGATGAACTGGTGTTTGAGCGCCCCGGCGAGGTGGAGTGCGAGGAATGCGATCATGAACCAGGCGAGATTGCCGTGGACACTGTGGAATGCCTCCTCGATGCCGGTGCGCTGGTCCAGCGGCATGCCTGCGAAGCCGGGGAGGGAGACTTCGAGCGTGCCGAAGAAGCGGGTTTCGTGCGCGGTGGAGGCCGAGGCCATGATCCAGCCGGTCAGCGGCATCGCGATGATGAGGATGTAGAGGAAGATGTGGACCGTGGTGGCGAGGAGCGATTGCAGCTTCGGCATCGGGGGCTCGGCGGGGGGCGGGTTCATCAGGCGCCAGATGATGCGGGCGACGCTGAGCAGCAGGATGGTAATGCCGGTGGCCTTGTGCAGCTGGACCAGGGCGGTCTTCGGGCTGCCGGGGCCATAGTTCATGTTGTCGAGGATGAAGCCGAAGGCGAGCATGCCGATGATGCCGATGGCGATCGCCCAGTGCAGGCCGATGGCGACGGCGGTGTAGCGCTGGCCGGAGGTGGGGGCTGGGGCTGTTGCGGTGTCGGCGGCGATGTCGGTCATGGGTGCGTCCTGACTTCTATATCCGGGTCCCCGGCCCGGTCCCCCACTTCTACACAGGGGTATAGGTACATTGAAGGCGGAAACCAGACGGGCTGGGCTCCGCTGGCTGTTCCGCCCCTAACTGTTCCGGCGCGTGAACTCGACTTCCAGCACGACTTCCACATCCGAGCCGACGATCGCGCCGTAGCGGGTGGAGCCGTAGTCGGAGCGGTCGAAGTGGCCGCGGGCGGAGAAGCCGATGGCGTCGCGGCCCTGGTAGAGCGCGGCGGAGGGGGCGGCGCCGTTATAGGTGACATCCAGCGTCATGGGCTCGGTGACGCCCATCAGGGTGAGGTTGCCGGTGACCTTGCCGGTGTTCTCGCCCGTGGGTTCGATCCTGGTCGAGTCAAAGACGATCTGGGGGAAGTCCTTCCCCTCCAGTATGTCCTCGCCGATGCGCTGGTCCCACTTCTCTTTATCCTCCGGGTGATCGGCCTGGACGGACATGGGGTTGACGATGGCCTTCACGTGGGAGGCGGCGGGGTTCTTCGGGTCGAACTCCAGCGTGGCGTCGAAGTCGGTGAAGCGCATCGTGTAGGAGGAAAGGTTCATGTGCTTGACGCGGATCAGCAGCGAGGCGTGCGCCTTCTCCATCTTGTAGGTGGCCGCAGGCAGGCTCTGCATCGTCTGCATCGAGGTCGAGCCCGTGATGGAGCAGGCGACGAGGGCCAAGGGGAGAAGAGAAAGGGTCAGGGCGCGCATGTTGCGTCTTCCGTTGCTGTTGCAAGGGAACATCTGCCTCGGGAGGGGCTGGTACAACGGGGCAGGCGCAGGTTTTACGGCGAAAAGAAATCGTTCGGGTTGGGAGGGAATGGCGGGAATAAAGAGCCGAGCTGATCTCTTGCGACAGAGCAAGGCCTCACACCCCCACCTGTCCGCCCCCTTCGGGCGGGCGGGACCCTGTAGCTTCTGCTTACTCAACCGCTGACGTCTGATCGGTGTCCAACTCGCACCACGCAGTCCCGCCCGCCCGAAGGAGGGCGGACAGGTGGGGGTGGTTCACCTTGTTCCAGTGCCGGAGAGTGTTGCGACCGCGGAGTTGAAGAGTGGGCGGCGGCTGCCCCCACCGTCTCGCTCGCTAGGGCGAGCGATCCACCTCCTCCAATCGCTGCGCGATTGAGGGAGGAAAAGAGCTGCGTCCTACTTCTGCACGAACTCGGCGTTGATTTCGATCTTGACGCCTTGGGCGACGGAGCCGGGGCCGTTCAGGCCCCAGTCGGCCTGGTTGAGTGTGGTCGTCGCGGTGAAGCCGGCCTTGAACTTGTTCTGCGTCTGCGCGCTGGAGCGGCCGCCGTTGAAGACGACGTCGAGGGTGACCGGCTTGGTGACGCCCAGAAAGGTGAGATCGCCGGTCATCTTGCCGGTTTTCTCCCCGGTCTTCTCGATCTTCGTGGAGATGAACTTGATGCCCTTGGCGCCGCCCAGCGTGTCTTCGCCGAGTTCCTTGTCGAAGGTGGACTTGCCATCGGGGCGCTTGGCCGCGTCGTCGGTGAGGACGGATTTCGGATCGATCGTGGCGGTGACTTTCGACTTCGAGACGTCGTCGGCGTTGAAGTCGAGCGTGATGTCGTACTTGGTGAAGCGGGCCGTGTACCAGCTCATGCCCTGGTGCAGGATTTTCCAGTCGATCGAGGAGTGCGGCTTGTCGAGGACGTAGGTTCCCACCGGAGCTTTCGCGGGCGCTGGTGCGGCCTGGGCGAAGGCGGGCGCAGCCAGGGCCGCGAAGAGGGCGGCGATGCCAAAAGAGCGAAGGGTCGAACGCATGCAAGTCTCCGGTGTCGCCCGCGGCATCGCGGCGTGTTGCAGATCAAGTTGCAGATGCAAATGTGGCCGTCCAGAGGGTGATGGCGCCATGAACACTCTGTAAGCTGCAACCGGAGCAGGCCAGCACGGGAAATTGATTGTAAGGGGCAGGCAGGATCGCGGGTCGTCTTCGAATGCGAACGGGAATGCTTATGGCTTTACGGAATATCGCAGCGGCTTGTGTTGGCCTCGCGCTGCTGGGCGCGCCGGCGCTCGCTCAGACGGCGAAGGCGCCGGCTGCCGCGGTGAAGTCGCCGGGCGACCTGAACGATGCGCAGATGGAAGAGCTCTATTGCATCTATGACCAGATGGCGCTGGCGGCGAACAATGACGTGCTCACCGCCTCGATCGTGCGCGGGGACAAGGATGCGGCAGCGAAGGCTCGGCAGCTTCACGATGTCGCCCGCACCGCCTGCGTGGGGAAATACAAATGGGAAGTCGAGCAGGCTGAAGTTGCCGGCGCGGTGGCGACGTCGGCGATCCTGGCGGACCTGATGGAAGGTCAGCTGCGCGAGCGCGGGTTCGACGACAAGAGGTTCGAGGCGGTGATGAAGATCACCGACACGCTGCCGCCGGCGGATTTCGATGCGGTGTTGTCGATGGGGCGCAAGAAGCTGGACGAGGCGGCGCTCACACGCGTGCGCAAGCATCTGACCGATGCGGGCGTGCCCGGAGACAAGGACACGCTGGAGATGGCGATGGCCTTCCTGCAGGGCTCAATGGCCGAGTACGACGCCGTGCTGCGCTGGGTGGACAAGAAGTATTATTGAGAGGGCTTGGTTAGCGCGAAGCCACCGGTTGCGCGGGCCGCGGTCGAGCTGATCTCTTGCGACGGAACAAGGCCCCACACCCCCCACCTGTTCGCCCCCCTTTGGGCGGGCGGGACCCTGTTGCGCTTTCTTACTCAGCCGCAAACGTCGGATCATCGTCCAATTTAGCCAGCGGGGTTCCGCCCGCCCGAAGGGGGGCGAACAGGTGGGGGGTGGGTGACCTTGCTCTGCTGTTGGCGTTGGGCGCGGACTCGTCTGGCTGCTCAGCTAGGCTGGCGGCGCTCCTGGCCAGCGTACCGTCAGCACAAGGGATTCCTCTTCGCACCGGAATGAGTGCGCCACGCCTGGGCCGAACAGGACGTAGTCGCCTTCCTTTTTCAGCGGGACTTCCAGACCCGGGAACAGCAGTACGAAGTGACCGCGGATGAGGACGTTGAGTGTTCGAACCGAACTCGGCGGCGACCATTCGCTGCGCGTCTCGCCCTTGGCGTGGACGAACCATTTCAGTTCCAGGTCCGAGGTTCGCAGGGGATTGTCTTCGCCAGGCATGAAGTGACCGAGAAACCAGCCCCTCGTATCCTTCGAGGCTTCGGCTGCGTTTCCGAAAACCGGGATCATGCGTTGAGCCTTCCTGTGGCGTGGCTGAAATGGGGAGGAGGTGTGCGCTAGCTCTTCTCGCACGACGCCGGATCGGGCGTGTAGCGGACGAAGTACCAGTCGCCGAGTTTCTCGACCTTCCCGATGTCGTCGAAATAGGTCTTGGGCCAGGCGATGGCGCGATAGGCGGTCCAGCCGAGCCAGTTGGCGGGCAGGGGGCAGGGAGAGGCGTTGCCCGTCTCGCCGGACGTGATGCCGTAGAAGCCGCCGCCGAACACGATCAGCGCGATCAGGAGATAGAGTCCGACTAGGAACTGGGCGAGCTGGCGCATTACGACCTTGTGCAGGGGCGGAACCCTATCCGCCGCTGGGGCGCCCGCCAATGGCCAGTGGCCGGGTGTGTCTTTGCGGGGCATTTGCTGCGGGTGACCGGCGCGGGATAGGGTCGCCTGTAATAGAGAGTGGCCAGAGGCGATCCGATGGACGGTTTTGAAGGCAAGACGGAACGGCAGCGGTACGATTATCCGTTCGCCGAGCCGCCCGAGCCGGGCGCGAGCCTGGAAGTGGCGCCGGGCGTGCGCTGGGTGCGGATGCCGCTGCCGTTCTCGCTGAAGTGGATCAATCTCTGGCTGCTGGAGGATGGCGACGGGTGGACGCTGGTCGACACCGGCATGCAGACATCCGAGACCAAGCAGCACTGGCGGACGATCTTCGCGAACGGGCTGGAGCTGGGCGGGCTTGGGGGCAAGCCGATCAAGCGGGTGATCGTCACGCACATGCATCCGGACCATGTCGGACTCGCGGGATGGATCACCCGCAAGTTCCAGTGCGAGCTCTGGATGACGAAGCTGGAGTATCTCACCTGCCGGGTGCTGGTGGCGGATACCGGGCGCGAGGCGCCGGAGGCGGGCGTCACATTCTACCGCGCGGCCGGATGGGAGCAGGAGGATCTCGATCGTTACGTGGATCGCTTCGGCGGGTTCGGGAAGGCGGTGTCACAATTGCCGGATGCGTTCCGGCGGCTGGACGACGGGCAGGAGATTCCGATCGGCGGGCGGACGTGGCGGATCGTCACGGGCTGCGGGCATTCGCCGGACCATGCGTGCCTGTGGTGCCCGGAACTCAACGTACTCATTTCAGGCGACCAGATCCTGCCGAGAATCTCCTCCAACGTGTCCGTGTTCCCAACCGAGCCGGAGGCGGACCCGCTGGCCGACTGGCTGCGCAGCTGCAAAAAGATCAGGGACACTGTCCCGGCAGACGTACTGACGCTGCCATCACACAACGAGCCCTTCCGGGGCGCCCACAAGCGTCTGGACGCCCTGATCGAGGGGCATGAGGTGGGGATGAAGCGGGTGCTTTCCCGGCTGGAAGAGCCCAAAAGAGCGGTCGATCTGTTTACGGCCCTGTTCGCCCGGGCGATCGAGAAGGATTCGCTGTCCATGGCCACGGGGGAGACCATCGCCCACCTCAACTGCCTGAAGGGGCGGGGGCTGGTTGCGTCATTACAGGATGGGGGGACAACCCTCTACAGACGGGCGACTTGACGGGAACCCGGGACGCATAACGTATACCGCACAACACCCCCAGGGCCGGATTGGCGCCTGGAATTCCGTCCGCCGGAAGGCGCCTCACCTTCCTGCTCTTAGGGGCCAGTTCATGAGTGACACGACCACTGAGCAGCCCCAGGCAGGCCAGCCGGCTGCCGAGGCGGAGGCCAAGCCTGAACGCACCTTCGTTCAATGGCTGGCGCATGAGCTGGTCGAGACGGGGCTGACGATCGCCGTCTTCGTGCCGTTCTGGCTGCTGTTCTCGACCTTCGTCTACGAGCTGCGCTCCATCCCGTCCGAAAGCATGGTGCCGGCGCTGCAGGTGGGAGACCGCGTGGCGGTCGCGAAGTTCACCTACGGTTACAACATCAACTCGATCCCGTTCTCGGTCGGCACGATGATCTTCGGCAATGATCCGAAGAAGCCGGACGAGGGCATCTGGGTTCGCACGCCTCACCGCGGCGATGTCATCGTGTTCCAGCATCCGCACAATCCGCGCGTGATGATCAAGCGCACGATCGGCCTGCCGGGCGATACGGTGCAGGTGGCGGGGGGCCGGCTCTATCTCAACGGCCAGCTGATCGAGCGCACCAGAGTCAGGGAGACGACTTATATCCCGGACGACGGCACGCATCCGGTGACGGCCACGGAATACCGCGAGCAGCTTCCCGGCGAGAAGCAGCCGCACCTGATCCACGAATTCTCCGACAATGCCGATCTCGATCAGACGCCGATCTTCAAGGTGCCGCCCGGCCATGTGTTCATGATGGGCGACAACCGCGACAACTCCGAAGACAGCCGCGCGCCGACGGGCCACCGCTCGCTGGCGGCGCAGTTCCCGGAAGCCTGGCCGCTGCGGGGCGTCAATCTCGGCGGTGATCCCAAGGACGACGCCATCGGCTTCGTGCCGCTCGATCACCTCATCGGCCGCGCCGAGACGGTGCTGTTCACCCTGCACGGCTGCAAGAAGGCGCCTGGGACTGAATGCCCAGAGCCGCGGCTGTGGAAGGGTCTGCAGAAGTAGGTTCAGGTCGAACTCAAGGGCGGAACGACACCACCCACCCCCCACCTGTCCGCCCCCCTTCGGGCGGGCGGGACCGCGTGGTTGGAGTTGGATAACGAACTCTTACCGTTGATGAACCTGCCGGCGTTGGTTGATGGGTAAGAAGAGAAACATGGTCCCGCCCGCCCGAAGGGGGGCGGACAGGTGGGGGGTGGATGATGTCGTTCTGCTGTCTGCCTGATTGGCGATAGGCGCTTGAAGCCCAAACCCGCCACACGTCTTCCCGGCTTATTAATCCGCGTTTGCTAGTCTGCCACACCTTGGGCGGACTGGGTCTGATGGACGTTTCGCTTCTCCATCCCAATGAGCTGGATGGCGCCGTGCTTGGCGCCTGGCGGCGCATGCGTGCGGCGGATGCGCGGTATGCGAGCCCGTTCCTGTCTCCCGAATTCACGCTGGCGGTAGGTGCGGTGCGCGATGATGCGCGTGTGCTGGTGGTGCGTGGGGTAGATGGCGCGGTAGATATGGTGCTGCCACTGCAGGTGGTGGGCACTGGGTTGGCGCGGCCGCTAGGCGCCCCGATGAACGACGTGAACGGCCCGGTATGCTCGATGCGCGGCCTGGACGCCGGGCTGGCCGATGTGCTCGCCGATGCGGGCGTGGCGGCATACGTGTTCTCCGGATGGAGCGATGCCCATCAGGGTGGATCAACGGGCGCGAAGCTGCGCACGCGCGAGGGCTCGGCGGTAGCTGACTTGAGCCATGGGTTCGCGCGCTACCTGGATGCACAGCGCGATTGCCATCCGCGGCACTTCAAGAAGATGCGTCGGTTGGCGCGGCAGGGCGAGAGCCTGTTCGGCAGGATGGACGTCACGCTCGGGCCGGCGTCGCCGGAGGAGCTTGCCACGCTGATCGGATGGAAGCGCGAGCAGTTCATTCGCACGCGCCGCCACGATGTGCTGGGGCCGGAGTGGACGAGGGGCTTGCTGGAGCAGTGCGCGGGGGCGCGGGTTCCGGCGTTTGCGGGCGTGATGGCGTGCCTGCGCTTCGATGGGAAGCTTGCGGCTGCCGAGTTCGGCCTGCGCTCGGGGCGCGTGCTGCATGGGTGGATCGCCGGGTATGATGCGAAGTTCGGCGCGGTGTCGCCGGGGCTGATCCTGCAAGAGAGACTGCTGGAGCCGGCCGCCGAGATGGGCGTGACCGAGGCGGTGCTGGGCACGGGCGAGAGCCACTACAAGAAATACTACGCCAGTTTCATGACCCCGGTGGACGAGGGGATGGTCAACGCGACGGGCTTTGCCGGCGACTTGCGCGGGCTGAGTTCCAGCCTGATGGGCGCGCTGGAGGCAGGCGGGCTGGGCCCGGCCTCGAAGCTGGCCGGGCGGACGCGGCGGCGGCTGGACGTGATCCTCGCAGTCGAGACGCGGATGGGCGACCAGATGCGGGGCCTGTTCCGCGCGATAGGAGAAGAGCCGGCGCTGGCCGGCGCGGGAACCCTGATCCGGGCCGGGGCGCGGGCCGGAGCCTACTGATTCCGTCCGCATGTTGAATCCGGCGCGATTCCAGCGGGTTCCCTTGCGAATCTGCACGCCTGTCAAAAGCGGTTTTGGTTTTCCCGCGCAATGATCTAAGCACCGTCACAGGACTTGAGGGGAAGCTCTCCTTTATGGGGGCTTGTTGAGGCCTGACTTCGCCGAGGACATGGACGCAAGCGTGAAGCAACCGGAACGTACGATGCGAGCGGCCCAAAGCGGCCGCATCATCGTCGTGCGCCATGGGCGGCCGACCCTCAACCGCAATGAGGGTCCGCGGCTCGACTGGAAGGCCTACCGCGACTGGTGGTCCAGGTATGAGCAGAGCCCGCTGGCCGAGGGGCAGACCTGCGCAGATCAGCTGTTCAAGGAAATTCCGGACGATGCGGTGATGTTCTCATCCGTCCGCCCGCGGGCGATGCAGACGGCGGATCACCTGGCGCGCGGGAAGAAGGTGACGCGCAACGAGGTTTTCAACGAGGCGCCGCTGCCGCCGCCGCGGTGGAAGGCGCGCTACCTGCCCAAGACATGGAACAAGATCGCCCGAGTGGTCTGGATGATGGGCCACCATGACGGCGATGAACACGTGAAGGCCGCCAAGGCCCGGGCGTCCAAGGCGGCAGACCTGCTGATCGAGGCGGCCGGCGGCGGGCAGGATGTGGTGCTGGCAGCCCATGGTTGGTTCAACCGCATGCTGCGGCCGCAGCTGAAGAAGCGCGGCTGGACCTGTGTGCACGATGGCGGCGACAAGTACTGGTCGTACCGGATTTACAGGAAGCGTTGAGGGAGCGCCGGGCCCCCGCCCGGCACTCGGCGCGAAGCGCCGACGAACTGACGGACATTGTCAAGGAAACGCGTCGCTACGCGACGCGCTGCCGGGCAGGGACCCGGCGCTCCAATACGCTTGCCCCGCTGACTCGTCCTACATATGGTGCGGCGCTTCAGGAGACCGGAATGCCAGAGAAGGCCGCCCCAGATATCAGTGCGATGAGCTTCGAGGATGCGCTCGCGCAGCTCGAGCAGATCGTGCACAAGCTGGAGC
>DASYKO010000615.1:0-4003 GCA_035995285.1 Hyphomonadaceae bacterium
TACATAAACGCCGCCAGAGCCGAACAACGCGGCGGAGCGTGACTTTCCGGCCTCATTTCCGGGTCAATCAGGGACAGGTTTCCTGCCTGTCATGCGGGGATGGCTGGACATGTTGCCCTGCTGTTACGATGTTATGGCAGAGAATCGCTCACCCCGGTTGCTGGAGCCACGTGGCGCAGCTGGGGAACCTGCCGCCACCCTGACTGGCACTCAGGCCCCGGCATAGACGAATGGACGACGCATGGCGGAAGTGATTTCGCACGCGCCCAATGGTTGCCCCGCGCTGGTACTGAACGCCGATTTCCGGCCGCTTTCGTATTACCCGTTGTCGCTATGGCCCTGGCAGGAGGTGGTGAAAGCCGTCTTCCTCGAACGCGTCGACGTGATCGCGGAGTACGACCAGTTCGTGCACTCGCCATCGATCACGATGCGGCTGCCCTCGGTCATCGCGCTGCGGGAGTTCGTGAAGCAGGACCGGGCGCCGGCCTTCACCCGGTTCAACGTGTTCCTGCGCGATGGCTTCCAGTGCGCCTATTGCGGCTCCCACGAGGACCTGACGTTCGACCACGTGATCCCGCGCTCGAAGGGCGGGCGCACGAGCTGGGAGAACATCGTCGCCGCCTGCTCGCCCTGCAACCTGCGCAAGGGCGGAAGGCTCGCCAAGGACATCGGCATGCAGCCGCACATGCGGCCGCACCGGCCGAGCACGTTCGAGCTGCAGGAGATGGGACGGCGTTTCCCGCCGAACCACCTGCACGCAACCTGGCTCGACTATCTTTACTGGGATGTCGAACTGGAGACGTAGTCTCTGCCACGATTTGGTGATCGGGCGCCCGCGCTGACGAGTTCAGCGCGGGCGTTTGCTTTTGATGTGCCAGAAGAAGAATAGTCCGCTGCGGCGTGAAAAATTCTCGCTCGCGCTCGGGTTGCTTGCGCGGCATCCGGGCTGTGGTCTGAAACGCGCGAATTCCTAACGCGTGTTATCCAATCCACGTGCGCGCGGCCGTCGTACACGCGCGATATCCTCCTCCCCGGAGCCATCATGGTCACGCAGATAATCACCTTCCGTGCGAAGCCGGAAAAACTCGGCGAGTTCGCCGATGTCATCCGCGGCGTAAAATCAACCCTGCCGCAGATCCCAGGCTGCAAGGCCGTGCGCATCCATCAGGGCACTGACGATCCGTGCGTCTTCACCCTGGTCGAGACGTGGGAGAGCGAGGAGCGTCACCGCGAGCATATCGCCGGATTAGTGGCTGATGGCTCATGGGCGGATATCTCGACTCTGCTCGCAGGCGAGCCTGAGAGCCGGTATTACGCGGAGCTCTAGCTCTAATTGTTCGGCGTTTCCTTCCAGCCGTCGCGGGGGCGCAGGCCGGTTGCCGCTTCCGGTTTCATCTCGGCGCAGGCGTCGGGCTCCATGGTCGACATGCTGGAGTGGATCTTCCAGGCGCCGGCATCCTTCACCAGCTGGAAGGCGTCGATGCCGCAATGGACCACCGCGCCGTTATCGCGAAGCACATAGGGCGCCCAGACCTGCGCGAACGGGCCGCGCACCAGCACGGTCGGCGACCAGTACATCTCGATGAAGGGATCGTGGTTGGGCGAGGGCTTCTGCAGCTCCGAGGAAGGCATGCGGCGCACCTTGCCGGGATCGGTTTTCGTCGAGCGCACGATGGCGAGCGAGCCATCGGAATACTCGACCGACTTCTGCAGCTCCCGGTCGCCATTGCCGAGGGCCAGGAGGAAAGTGTCGACGGCCTTCAGCACGGTCTCTTCCTCACCCGGGGTGAAGTTCGGCGCAGCAATGGGCCGCTGATCGAGCTTTGGAGCGTTGGCCATCGTGCCGGGCGGGCCGCCGTCCGAAGAGCAGGCGGCGAGGGCCAGAGAAGAGCCAAGGCAGGCGATCGCAAGCGCGGTTTTCATCACATCGTTCCTTAGCGGCCCCGTGGGGAGGCTAACGTCGGAGTGTCTCGGCGTCCACGCGAGAAGCCAGCGCCGGACGAAGTGCTTGGCCCGAACCGCTTGCGCAGTTCCATTCAAGCCGCCAATGCTGCAGCCATGACCACCCTGCCGCCAAGGACTTGCGAGAAATGCGGCGCCAGCTTCGGCTGTGGCGCGAAGACGGCCGAATGCTGGTGCTCGGATGAGCCGTTCCGCATGCCGCTGCCCAAGCCAGGGGAATCGGAGTTTTCCGATTGCTTCTGCCCCAAATGTTTGCGCGAGGCGGCCCTAGCGGCAGGGCTATCGCGCGCGGCCCCGGGCGCCTAGGGTTTCCGCCAACCGGGAATCGGGAGGCGGCCTAATGAACAACCTCATGACAATGATGGCGCCGGTGCTGGCGCTGATCGTCTGGACTTTATTCATCCTGGTCTGGCTCTACGCGCGCCGCATCCCGGCCATGCGCAAGGCGGGGATCGATCCGGCGAAGATCAAGGGATCGGAATCCTACGCCAGCATGCCGCCGATAGCTCCGAAGGCCGTGTGGGTCGCCGACAACTACAACCACCTGCACGAACAGCCGACGATCTTCTACGCGCTCTGCATCTACTCGCACCTCGCGGGTGTGGCGGATGAGATCAATGCGGGACTTGCCTGGGCCTATGTCGGCATACGTGTCGTGCACTCGCTGATCCAGGTGACCACCAACTATGTTCCCGTCCGCTTCCTGGTGTTCAACATCGGCTCGCTGGTGCTGATGATCATCGCGGGGCGGAATGTGCTGGCGTGGTTTGGAATCTAGCGTCTTTGGCGCAGGAATAGTGAGTAAGGGGCGGGGCGCGGTTTGACCGCTTGCCCTGCCACTCCCAATTCCCTATTCCCCGTGTCCCTTCCCACTGTTCTACCAGCACCCCCATGGCCGCGCTTTCAGAATCACGTCTCCGCCAGATCATCGACCGCTTCGAGCAGATCGAGGCGCGCATGGGCGTTGTCACGGACTCCAAGGAGATCGTGCAGCTGTCGCGCGACCATTCGGAGCTTCGCGCCGTGGTCGAAAAGGCGCGTGAGGTGATGACCCTGCGCAACCAGCTGGCCGAGGCCGAAAGCCTGATCAACGACGAAGGCGCCGACCGTGATTTCGTCAACATGGCGATCGAAGAGCGCGCCGAGATCAAGACGAGATTGCCGGACCTGGAGCGTGAGATGCAGCTCATGCTCCTGCCCAAGGACAAGGACGATGACGGCTCGGCCATCATCGAGGTGCGCGCGGGCACGGGCGGGGACGAGGCGGCGCTGTTCGCGGGCGATCTCTGGCGCATGTACCAGCGCTATGCGTCCCTCAGGGGCTGGCAGGTGGAGATCGTCTCGGCGTCGGACGGCGAGATGGGCGGCTACAAGGAAGTCGTCGCCGAGCTCAGGGGCAAGGGCGTGTTCGGCCGCATGAAGTTTGAAAGCGGCGTGCATCGCGTGCAGCGCGTGCCGGCCACCGAAGGCTCGGGCCGCATCCACACGTCGGCCGCCACGGTCGCCGTGCTACCTGTGCCGGAAGAAGTGAACATCGAGGTCAGGGACCAGGACATCCGCATTGACACCTACAGGTCGAGCGGCGCGGGCGGACAGCACGTCAACAAGACGGACTCTGCTGTGCGCATCACCCACCTGCCCACCAACATCGTCGTCACCTCGTCGGAAAAATCCCAGCACGAGAACCGCCGCAAGGCGATGGAGCAGCTCAAGATCCGCCTCTATGAACGCGAGCGCGAGATGAAGGACACGGCGCGCGCCGCCGACCGCAAAAGCCAGATCGGCTCCGGCGACCGCTCAGAACGCATTCGAACTTACAACTTCCCGCAAGCCCGTATCACCGACCACCGCGTGGAGGGGCTCACCGTCTACAACCTGCCCGAAGTGCTCGAAGGCGCGGTCGATGAATTGCTGGACGGGCTGATGGCCGCCGATCAGGCGGAGCGCCTGGCGGAGCTGGATTCGACGGCCTGACCTAGCTGGTCATCGCTATCACGACATGCCCGCCGGCCGTCGGCCGCCTGGCGCCGCGCGCCTTTGC
>DASYKO010000616.1:0-3354 GCA_035995285.1 Hyphomonadaceae bacterium
CAGCAACCCAGGCGATTCCGATCTAGTGGCCGGCCGCTTCAACCTCGAATGGCGGCCTTGGGACGGAGGCACGTTCAACCTGCGCTATGAGAACTTCAACCTGCTCTCGGATAACAACGCCGTGAAGCGGCGGGGCGACACCGTCTCCACCGATCCGTTCGTGATCGAGGAGGACGCGGTCTCCTATCAGAACCAGGCGGGCGAGCGTATTTCCGGCGAGGCGCGGATCGATGTCATGCCAGGCATGCAGCTGCGCTTCCTGACTTCGAAACAGCTCGGCACAACGAAAGACCAGACGGACGGCGACCGGTCGGCGACCGCGCCGCCGCGCCCCGTGCTCCCGGCGCCGGCCGGCACGAACACCGGCCGAGTGTCCTTCGCCCGCACCGAGTTCGACACCTGGATCAACGAGGTGAACCTGCTCTCGACAGGCGATGGCCCGTTCCAGTGGGTGGCCGGCGCCTTCTATCTCGACGAGACGGTCACGCTGCAGCAGCTGCGAGATAACACCTCGACCACGGTGCTGCAGCGTCTGCAGGCCGGGCGCAGCGCCATCACGCAGACCGAAGCCGCCAACACCACCAAGTCGGTGTTCGGCCAGGTAGAGTACTCATTCACCCCGCAATGGCAGGTGATCGCCGGCGCGCGCTATTCGGAAGACCAGCAGGACTATAACCGCATCATCAGCGCCGGCGGCGTCGGCGTCGCGACGCAGCAGTCCGAGGAGACGACGGGCAAGGTCGCCCTCAACTTCAAGCCGACCGAGGATGTGATGCTCTACGCCTCGGCCTCCAAGGGCTACAAGGCGGGCGGGGTGAACCTCACCTTCACCGACCCGAACTTCGAGCCGGAGACCAACGTGGTCTACGAGATCGGGGCCAAGACCGAGCTTCTCGACGGCGCCCTGCGTCTCAACGCGGATGTGTTCTCGTCCGACTACCAGGATATCCAGCTGGCCAGCCTGCGCGCCGGCCTGCCGACAACGCAGAACGCAGCTTCGGGCGAAGCGGTCGGCGCCGAACTCGAGGCCATCTACCAGGCCGGCCCGTTCGCGTTCAACGCAGGCCTTGGCTGGCTTGATGCGACCTTCGCGGAGGATGCCTGTATCAACAACACCAACGCCCCGGCTGGCACGGACCCGGGCTGCAGCACCGGCAACCGCCTCGTGCCCGCAGGCCAAGCGCTGCCCTTCTCCCCGGAGATCACGTTCAATGCGGGCGCCGAATACGAGTTCCGCTTTGGCGACATGACGCTGACGCCGCGCGTGCAGTACAGCCAGGTTGGCGAGCAGTATGCGACGCCCTTCCCAAGCGCGCTGACGCTGGTTCCCGAGCATGAAGTGTGGGACTTCCGCCTCAGCTTCCGGCCCATCGACCGGCTGCTGCTGGAGGCGTTCATGATCAACATGTTCGACGAGGTCTACATCGCCTCGCAGATCCAGAACTCATCCAGCGCCGACGGCGGCATCATCTATGGCGCGCCCCAACAGATCGGCCTGCGCCTGAAGTATGATTTCTAGGCGGTGGCCGAACTCAGGATTTTCTGAACCTGCGGTGGGACGTGGGGACGGACGCCCCGCCGGATCAACTGTCCGGCGGGGTTCGCCTTTGAAGCTTGAGCGGCTAGACAAGAGCACATGGTTCGCCACCTGATCTTCCTTGGCCTGTCCGTGGCCGCGCTGGCAGGCGCGGCTGCGCAGCGAGCGCCATCCGACTGGTGGGCGCCGAACGACGTGCGCACGTTCGAGCGCCAGACGGACTATTCCAACGAGACAGGCATCGTCCGCACACTGCTCGCGGGCGCGCCGATGGAGACGGTGGGCCATCCGTTCTTTACCCCGCTCGGGCCCAATGGCCGTGCGTGCGTCACCTGTCACCAGCCAGCCAACGCCATGAGCCTGTCGGTCGAGGCGATCCGCGAGCGCTGGCAGATCAGCGGCGGCAAGGATCCGCTGTTTGCCGCGATCGATGGCTCGAACTGTCCGACGCTGAAGCAGGACGATCCGAAGTCGCATTCGCTATTGCTGGACCACGGGCTCATCCGGATCGAGCGCGACTGGCCCGTGCACGACGCCGCTGGGCGCAGCGTGAAGGCCGACTTCAAGCTGGAGGTCGTGCGCGATCCCACGGGGTGCAATTCCGGCGAGTGGGGACCGGGCGGGAAGAAGGGCAAGATTTCCGTCTATCGCCGGCCGCGGCCGGTATCGAACCTCAAATACCTCGTCGCCATCGGCTTTGCCTTCGATCCCAAGGACGGGATGCCGCTCGACATTGATCCGGAGGCGGGCAAGCCGTCGAACTCCAACCTGCTCGCCGATGCGCGCGCCTATTCATTGCAAGCGCAGGCGCGCGATGCGATGCGCACGCACCTGGGCGTGGAGAAGGCCATCGATGCGGCCACGGTGCAGAAGATCGTCGATTTCGAACTGCGGCTCTCGACCGCGCAGGCCAGCGATCGCCGCGGCGGGCCGCTGGATGCTGGCGGCGCGCAGGGCGGGCCGATGACGCTGGAGACATCTCAGCCCGGACAGCTCGGCAGCCAGGGGCGCGCGGTGTGGAGCGAGTTCGAGGCGTGGGAGAAGCTGCCGGCCAGTGTCACCGGCGAGCAGCGGGAATTCCAGGAATCCGTTGCGCGCGGGGCGAAGGTGTTCCGCGAGAAGACTTTTCTCATCACGGATTCGGCTGGCATCAACTCGCCGATCGGCTTCGGCAATCCGGTGCGCAATTCGTGCGTGTTCTGTCACAACATGAGCCAGATGGGGAATGACGTGGCGCCGGGACAAGTCGATCTCGGCACGACGACACAACCCTTTGCCGATCCCGCGCCGCACCTGCCGCTCTTCCGCATCACGTGCCTGGGGCCGCCGCATCCGCATTATGGCAAGTTGATCTACACCAGCGATCCGGGCTTTGGGCTGACGACCGGCAAGTGCGCCGATGTCGGCAAGATCACGCTGCAGTCGATGCGCGGGCTGGCGGCGCGTGCTCCCTATTTCTCCAACGGCTCGGCGAAGACGCTGATGGACATCGTGAACTTCTACGACCGGCGCTATCACATCGGGTATTCCGATGAGGAGAAGCATGACCTTGTGAACCTGATGAGCGTGCTGTGAGGCGGCTGCTCGCCCTTCTCCTTGCGGCGATGGCCGCATCACCCGCGAACGCGCAGGCGCCAGGCGATACCGTGCGCTTCATCTCCTGCCCTATCTATCGCGACGTGGATGCGGGGCGGAAATCGGGATGCTGGCTGGCGGATGAGCGTGAGAGCGGGCGGCGCTTCGACATCGGCAACGCGCCCACCAAGCCGGACTGGAATCATGAGGTGCTGGTCGAGGGCAAGATCTCGTCGGCGCCG
>DASYKO010000617.1:0-11485 GCA_035995285.1 Hyphomonadaceae bacterium
CAGACGATTGGCTGCCGACGGAAATGGCCATAAATGGCGGATATGCAGGACATCATCACCGTTGCGACGCGCGGGCCCGGCCTTTTCGACATTACGGGAAGCGCAAGGTCGCTGGTGAAGCGGGCTGGAATCGCCGAGGGCCTGCTGACGCTGTTCGTGCAGCACACCAGCTGTTCGATCGTGATCCAGGAGAATGCCGACCCAGATGTGAGGCGCGACCTGCAGGAATTCTTCGACCGGCTCGCCCCTCACATAGGCAAGCCGGGCACGGAATGGATACGCCACCGCACGGAAGGTCCTGACGACATGCCGGCCCACCTCAAGGCGGCGCTGTTGCCGACATCGCTGTCGATTCCCGTGGTGAAGGGCGAGCTGGCGCTGGGGACCTGGCAGGGCGTCTATCTGTTCGAACACCGCGACGAAACACAGACGCGCCGGGTCGTGGCGCATCTTTCCGGCTGACTATCCCGCCGGAGCAGGCCTGGAGCGGCGGATCGCGCTGATAGTGGCGTAGACGAGAAGCCCGATCGCCATCCAGACGAAGAAGAACACCTGCGTGATCTGGTTCAGGCTGAGGAACAGGTAGAGGCAGCCGATAATGGCGAACGGGGCGAGGATGAACGCCCCCGGCGTCTTGAACGGCCGCGGACGCTCCGGATCGCGCTGGCGCATCACCATCACGCAGACGGCGACTGAAATGAACGCCGCAAGCGTGCCGGCGTTCGCAAGCTCCACGATCGTGCCGAGCGGTAACAATCCCGCCAGCACCGAGACCAGGGCGGCCGTCACCAGCGTCACCACCACGGGCGCGCCCCGCTTCACGTTCACCGCGCCTAGCCAGCGCGGCAGGAGGCCGTCGCGCGCCATGACGAAGAAGATGCGGCTCTGCCCGAACATGAAGGCGAGGATCACCGTCGGCATGGCGATCGAAGCCACGGCGGCAATCGCCAGCGCCAGTTCCGGATAGCCCAACGAGCGCGTGATGTGGGCGAGCGGCTCGGACGAGGACTTGAAGTCGTTCACCGGCATGGCGCCCACGGCGACAAGGGCCACAACCATGTAGAGGATCGTGCAGATCACCATCGATCCGATGACGCCGATCGCAAGGTCGCGTTTTGGATTCTTGACCTCTTCGGCAGCCGTGGAGACGGCGTCGAACCCGTAGAAGGCAAAGAAGATGATGGCCGAGGCCGCCATGACGCCCACCTTCGTGCCGTCCGCAGAGGGCGTGGCGCCGAGGCCGTTGGGCAGGAAGGGATAGAAGTTTTCCGCCTTGATGTGCGGCAGGGCCAGCACGATGAACACCAGCAGCGCCACGATCTTGAGCACGACCAGTGTGGTGTTGAAGATCGCGCTTTCCTTGGTGCCCAGGCAGAGCAGGCCGGCGACCGCGAACAGGATCAGCACGGCCGGGAGATTGATGACGCCGGGCGGGATTTCCGGCGTCGTCGCGGTGGCGGCGATGACGAAGGGCCCGTGCGTGAGAGCATCCGGCAGGTGCACGCCAATGCCGTTGAGCAGGCCCACCGCATAACCCGACCAGCCGACGGCGACGGCCGAACAGACAAGCGAATATTCCAGGATCAGCGCCCAGCCGATGACCCACGCCAGGATCTCGCCAACGGCGACATAGGAATAGGTGTAGGCGCTGCCCGAGGCCGGAATCATGCTGGCCAGTTCGGCATAGCAGAGCGCCACGGCCGCGCAGATCGCGCCGGCGACGAGGAAGGAGATCATCACACCCGGCCCGGCCATGCCGGCCGTCTGTCCGATCAGCGTGTAGATGCCGGTGCCGACGATGGCGCCGACGCCGAGCGCCATCAGATGGATCGGCCCGAGCGTGCGGCGGAGCCGGGGCGCCGTCGAAGGGCTGGCGTCGGAGAATACTTCGCCAAGCTCATCGCCGGGCGTCATGCTGTCGATGGTCTTCCGGGTCCACAGCCCCATCACCGTCCTCCGCCCCATACTCCGCAGTGCGGGGCTCACTCAAGCATGAGTTGGCGGCAGATGGCAGCCCCTCGGAAGGCTTAAGTCTCGTCGGAGAGGGAGTCGCGTGAGGCCCCGCGATGGGTTAAGCGGTGAGCGTTCCAAGGCCGGAGGAAATCGCATGCCCCATCCCATTCGTGTCGGCGTCGGCGGGTGGAGTTTCGAGCCGTGGGACGAGACTTTCTATCCGTCCGGGCTCTCGAAAGCGAAGCAGCTTGAGTATGCGAGCTGGAAGTTCACGGCTGTGGAGGTCAACGCCACCTACTATTCCTCGTTCAAGCCCGAGACGTTTGCGAAATGGCGGGATGCAACGCCCGATGGCTTCGTGTTCAGCCTCAAGGCGCACCGCTTCTCGACGGTTCGCAAAACCAGGGAGGACATGAAGAAGTCGATCGACCTCTTCCTCGGGCAGGGGATCACGCAGCTCAAGGACAAGCTGGGCCCGATCAACTGGCAGTTCCCCGGAACGCGCAAATACGAGCGCGAGTATTTCGAGATGTTCCTGTCGCAGCTGCCGAAGGAGAAAGACAAGATCCCGCTGCGCCACGCTCTGGAGGTGCGCAATCCGACGTGCACGGACCCGGCCTTCCTCGACCTGCTGACCAAGCATGGGGCCACGGTGGTCTATGCCGAAGACGATGAGTTCCCCAAGATCCGGCATGAAGGCTCGCCTTTCGCTGTCGCGCGGCTGATGCAGTCGAAGAGCGATGTGGCGACGGGCTATGGCAAGGCGGACATCGACCGCTTTGCGAAGATGACGACGGACTGGGCGAAGAAGCAGGACGTGTTCTGCTTCTTCATCTCCGGCGCCAAGGAGCGCAATCCCGCTGCTGCGATGGCGTTGCAGGAGAAGCTGAGCATCACGCCTGCAACCTCCGCCGATGCGGATGCAATGGCGGCGGGCAAGGGCGGCGCCTCTTCAAAAGACAAAAAGGCATCCCAAGTGAAGGCTGCGGCAAAAGTGAAGCCTGGGGAAAAGGCGGTTGCGAAGCCGGCCCCCGGGAAACCTGCCGCGGCGAAAGCTGCGCCCGCGAAGAAGGCGCCTGCAAAGAAGAAATAGGGCGCCAACCCCGCATGAGGCTCAATCAGGTCACCGTCCCGCTCGTCGACTATGCGGCGAGCGTGGAGTTTTATCGGAAGCTCGGCCTCAAGCTGATCGTCGATGCTCCCCCCCGCTATGCGCGGTTCGAGATGCCGCAGAGCGATGCCATCAAAGGGCAGGCAGGCGAGCCCGCGACGTTTTCCATCGAGAAAGTGGAAGGGTGGACAGGCGGCGACTGGCCCGAAATCTGGTTCGAGAGTGATCGGCTGGATGAGTTGGTGGCCGATTTGAAAGCGAAGGGTCTGACGTTCGAGAGCGAACCGGAGACGATGAGCTATCTCTGGCGCGTGGCGCACCTGCGCGATCCCGCAGGCAACAGGATCACGCTCTATCACGCCGGCGAGCACCGCCGCTTTCCGCCGTGGCGGGTTGGGTAGGCCGTTGCGGTGGCAGTGAGCCCGCCTTCGTGATTCGACGGACGCACGCTGTCGCGTGCTGCTCACCATGAGGGCTACCTGGCGTTGTCGATGAGGAGAGACCTCATGGTGAGCAGCTTGCGCTGCGCAGCTGCGCAAGCGCCCGTCGAACCACGAGGTCTCGGGCTCACCGGCGTTAGCCAAGCTTCTCGCTCAACCACTCCGTCAATTGTGCGCGCTTCACGGGCGTCGACTTCCTCGCAACTTCGGCGACGATCTCGGCGAGGTTGACTGAGCGAAGCTCGGCTTTCCACGCTGCCTCTGCCCGCCCGAACACAGCGTTGATCTCGCAGGGCCTGCGGAAATCGCCCGTGCCCGTGCACGGGCCTTGCTGGCGGATCTCGGAACACCGGAAAGCGGGCTCCTCGCCCTCGATGGCTTCGTAGATGTCCCACAGCGTCACGTCGGCAGGCTTCTTCGCGAGGCGATAGCCGCCGCCGGCGCCGCGGACGGATTCGACCACGCCGGCGCGGGCGAGGGCCTGCATGTGCTTGGCCATGTAGGCGGGCGCGAGTGCGTGGAATTCCGCCAGCGCATTTGCGGGCAGGCCCACGCCCGGAGGCAGGGCGGCAAGCAGGGCGCAGGCGTGGGCGGTCCACTCCACGCCTTCGGACATCTTCATGGGCCGGGCTCCAGAATCCCTATTGCGGACACATAGCATCCGGTTTATATCGGACACAAGGTATCCGATTAAGAGAGGCCGACATGAGCGTTTCTTCCCCGATTTCCAGACAAGTGAATATCGTCGGCGGCGGCATTGCCGGGCTGCTGGCGGCTGTCGATCTCGCCCGCAGCGGCGCGAAAGTGACGTTGTTCGAATCGGCGGCAGACCTGGGCGGCCGCGCGCGGACGAGGCATGCGGATGGCTTCTTTCTCAACCAGGGTCCGCACGCGCTCTACATTGCCGGCGCGTTCAAGCGGGAGCTGGACCGGCTGGGCATTCCCTACACGGGCAGGCGGACGGAGGGCGGGGAGCGGCAGGCGATCTATCGCGGCGAGCTGCACCGGCTGCCGGCCTCGCTCGCCTCGCTGGCGCTGACGACGCTGTTTGGCGTCGGCGACAAGGTGGCTTTCGCGCGCGTGCAGAAGTCGGTGATCGATGGGGCTACGGGTAAGGAGAACTTTGCGCTCTGGATGGAGGGGCAGGATCTCTCGCCTGTGGTGCGGATGGGGATGGAGGCGATCTCGCGCGTGTCGAGCTACGCCAACGCGCCGGGAGTGGTTCATGCCGGTGAGATGCTCGAGCAGATCAGGCGCGCGTTCAAAGGCGTGATCTATCTCGATGGCGGATGGTCCACGCTGGTGGAGGGGTTGAAGCACGCTGCGCGCGAGGCTGGGGTTGAGATACGGGTGGGGGCGGGGGTGGAGCGGGTCACGCTTGAGGGGCGCAGGTCCAGGGTTCATCTTGCAGACATGGAGACGGTTGCGGCGGATGCAACGCTGCTGGCGCTGGGGCCGAATGAGGCAGCGAGATTGTGCCCGGGTGTGGCTTCGTTGAAGCAGTATGCGGCGGATGCGATCCAGGTGCGGGCGAACACGCTCGATCTTGCGTTGTCGCGCCTGCCGGACGGGGCCAAGCCTTTTGCGCTGGGGATCGACCAGCCCTTCTATTTCTCGGTGCATTCGAACGATGCGAGATTGGCGCCGCAAGGCGGGGCAGTGGTGCATGTGGCGAGATACATGGCGCCAGATGAGGTGGTGCGGCGCGATGCGATTGCGGAGCTCGAAGGCGTGGCGGATATGGTGATGCCCGGCTGGCGTGCGTTCGAGGTGCGGCGGCAGGAGCTGCGCGGGATGACGGTGGCGAATGCGACGCCGCGTTGGGATCGTCCGCGGCCGGGCGTGGCTCTGCCGGATGCACCTGGGCTGTTCATCGCGGGCGACTGGGTGGGCGATGAGGGCATGATCGCCGATGCAGCTGCTGCCAGCGCCATTGCGGCGGCGCGTGCGGTGGGCGCGTGGATCGGCGCGGCGGCGGCGCAGGCGGCCTAGCCTGCGGGCGACGCGGCCGTAGCCGGCATGCTGGCGATGGGCGTGCTCGAGACTGCGGTCGGGGCGAAGGCCTTTGGAAGAAGAGTGTACCACCTCGCGGGGCCGTTCATGCGTTCGGACCAGGCGCCGGCTTCGGGGCCGGTGCCGGCGAAGATGTCTCCGCGCATCGGGCCGCGGCGGATGGCGCCGCCCGTGTCCTGCGCGACCAGCAAGCGCTGGAACGAGTACTGGCTGTCATACGTGCCGTCGACGAAGACGATGGCGCCATAGGGGTGGAAGGCAGGATCGACGGCGATCGAGCCCATCGGCGTGAGCGGTACTCCTGCGCCGCCCTTGGGCCCGGCGCTTGGATCGGCGATCGCTTCTTCCTGGAAGAACACGTAGGAGGGATCTGCGTTGAGCGCGTTCTTCTGCTCGGACGGGTTGGTGTCGAGCCATTGGCGGAAGTTCGCCCAGGTCGGGTTGGAGAGGCGGCCGGAATTGCGCAGCGCGCCCAAGGCCGAATTCCACTTGTAGCCGTTCTGGGCCGAGAATTGCGCGCGCGCCTGCGTGCCGTCGGTGAAGGCAAGGCGGCCCGAGCCCTGGACCTGCAGGTTGTAGACGTCCGCCGGGTGAGCATAGCCGATGATCTGACCCTGGTAGGGCGTGATGCTGTCGCGCTTGGGATAGGGCACGACGGTGTTGCCGTTGAGCTTGCCGTTGAGCTGGCGCGGGGCGCCGCGCAGCGCATCCGAGTCGAAGGCCTGTGCGAAGGCGCCGAGATCGATCGAGATCATGTCGGACGGACGCGAGAGCAGCGGCTCCGTCATTTGCGGCGTCCACTGCCGGCTCGCCTGCACGACGGGCTCGAAATAGGAGGTGAGGCGTTGCTCGCCTGTGCCGGTGACCATCGAGACGTCGAAATAGTTCTCGAAGAACCAGTGCTCCTGTCCGGGCTGGACGTTCTGGGCGATGTCGCATGCGGGGAACCACTGGCCGACATTGCCGCCATAGCGGCCGCCGGAGAGCGGGGCGTCGGGCGTGCGGTTCTTCCAGCCGGCGCACTGGCGCTTGAAGGCGAGGAGGGCGGGCGCGAAGTCGGAATTGGCCCAGCCGGGAATGTCGGTGAAGCGCGCGGGCTGCAGCGCGAAGTCGGGCGGCGGCGGGGTGACGACCGGCGGGGTGACCGCGCCGGGCGGAGTTGTGCGCGGCGGCGTGGTGCGCGGGACGTTGCTCGCCGTCGGGCGTGGGGTCGCGATCGGCGTGGGCATCGGGCTCGAGGCGCAGCCTGCTGCGAGAGCAGCCATGCAGAACCCGAGGATGGCGCGGCGAATCATTCGCGTCTCCAAGTTACGGCCGCCCCGGCCCTGAGTATCAGGAAGTGATATGGATCGGAAAAGGTTAGCGCGAAATTGTGGCAGGGCGAGCCTTGATATGCGGGGGAAACTGATCGTTTCGGTATGAATGTAGAGTGAAGGGGGTGGGCGGCCGGTTTTGTCCCAGAGGGAACGTCCTCCACCACGTAGCGGGGGAGGACTCCGGGGGCGATTTCAGGCGCCGCCCGACGCGTCTTTTTCGGCCGCCTCCGCTGCTTTCGCGCGCTCGATCTGCTGGGGATGCCAGGCGGCGTAGCGGCGCAGGCGCTCGAGTTCTTCCTGCATGCGCTCCAGCTTCTTGCTGTCGTTGTTGAACGTCCAGCGGCGCTCGGCGGCCAGATGGGCGCGCTCCTCCGCGGTCTGGCGCAGGGCCAGCGCGCGGTACCAGAGCACCGCTTCGGCCGCATCGCCGCGGCGGCGCGCCTTGCGCGCGAGGTTGTCGAGTTTGCTGATCATGGATCTGCGAGACCAGACTGGCATGTGTTGCTCCTGTTGAGTTGGGTGTCGGGCGCAATCCCGCATTCAGGCCCGCCTTCGCTCCTTCGGAGCTTCGTCGTGGCAAGCCGGTCGTGCGTTCGCATTCAGGCCGGTTATCACCGCCTGGGATGCTCGTGCGCCCTCGTCAGGTGGAGGGCTGGGGACGCGGATGACCCGCGTTGATGTTGGCCACGCCATTGCTGGCGCTACCGGTAGATTGACTGACGCAGGATCATCCGCGTCCCCGCGATCGTTTGGTCGGCAGCCTCGGACAAGGCGCTCTCGTTTCGCGCCTCTGCCGTGGGTGTCGCCGCCGGCGTGCAGGTTGGAGCTGTTCGGCTCCAGTCCCTGGAAATCCCTCTCCGTTGGCAGCTTCCGTTCGGCTGCATTCAGGAGAGCTGAGCTTATCCCTTCATCGCTCCATGGACGGGCTCTGGGGGCTCCACGCTCGATACGCATCGCCCCCGCGCCGTTGAACAGCGTACGACTGCCCTCCATGCGGAGGCGACAGGTGCATTATCCCTCAGGTTCAGGAGGGGGTGGAGAAAGATTCTTTGTGATCGGACGCTGGCTTTGATTTCACTTGGAATTGTCGCGCGAGAGCGCGCCATACTGGTGGTGAGTTTTGGCGATTGTTACAAGCGAGGGGCGTCGTCACCGGTGCGTAGGGTGCATTAGCCCCCTTCGAGACGCCGCCTTCGGCGGCTCCTCAGGGTAAACTCAAGGGCGTAATGCACCTCTTCGTCGGCGTGGCGCGATCGCGCTTTCAACGCGCGTGTCGTGAGCGTGGCGCGATGGTGCATTACGGCCTTTGGCCTAATGCACCCTACGGGTATGTGCTTCGCTCGGCGACCGGCTGCAATTGACGGGGCGTGGGGCATCGCCATGTTGGGGGGATGGATTCCTCTCCGACTTCGCAGACTGACACTCCGGGCGCCAACCCGCCGCGTGAGGGGCCGCCGCCTCAACTTCAGCCCGAGGAAAAGAACCCCTGGCTCTTGCGGATGCCGCTGGTGGCGCTGGCGTCGGCGGTGGGGATAATCGCGCTGTATGCGCTGTCGCTGACGCTGACGGGCGATGCGCAGACAAACCTTTGGTATGAGTTCGCCTCCGTGCCTGCGCGCTTCTATGCCGAGCCGGGCAGCATGTATGCCTATCCCAACATTCTCGCGCAGGCGTTCAGCCTGGTGACGCCGGCGCTGTTGCACGCCAGCTGGCTGCATGTGCTCACCAATGCGCTGATGACGTGGCAGTTCGGGACGCTGGTGGCGCGGGCGCTTGGGCCGGGCATCGTACCGGCAAGCCAGTGGATGCTGTTGTTCGTCGTCTCGATCGCGGCGGGCTCGCTGCTCTTCCTTGCGATCGTTGGGCCGAACGGGCCGGTGTCGGTTGGCGCATCGGGAGGCACGTCGGGGCTGATCGGCGCGGGCTTTTTGCTGGACTGGGAGAACCGCGTGCGCTCGCCGCTGTCGCGGCAATTCCTGACGCTGACGGCGGTGTTCGCAGGGATCAACGCTCTCATGGTGCTCGCCGGGCCGGCGGTTCTGGGCATGGAGATCGCCTGGCAGGCGCATGCCGGGGGATATATCGCAGGCTCCGCCATGATGCTGATTTTTGGGCGGAAAATGGCGCGTGCGCCGGCTGGATGAACAGGCGTTGCTGGCCTCATTCTGGCCCCGTTCAGCCTGCACATGCGTTATGTCGTCGACTAGATTACTCCCTCTGCTCTTCAGGAGTTGAACGATGAGACTTGTTGTTCTGGCCGGCATCCTCGCCATGACCGCCTGCGCCGCCAGCGCAGACCAGGCGAAGGACGGCTCGATCCAGGTGACGCCGGGCCGCTACTCCTGGAAGCAGGAGACGAGCATCGTCGGCATCCCGCTCAAGGAAGACAATGTCGAATGCCTCATCCCGGAGAAGGCAACGATCACGCTGTCGAAGCTGGCGTCCGATCTCGAGAAGGGCTGCACGGTCGACAACGTCAATCCGACGGCTGACGGGTATTCGTTCAAGCTGATCTGCAACGGCAAGACCAAGGGCAAGGCCGACGCGACGCTGTCGCATACGTCCAAGTCGATGGCGATCCGCGCCAAGGGCTCGGCCCAGTTCCTCGGCATGCCGGCCGGCTTCTCGATGAAGGCGGACGCCAACTATCTCGGCGAATGCACGGCGGAAGAGACCGCCAAGGAGACCGAGCGCTGGAAGGCGGAACACCAGCAGGCGAATGGCGGCTGATCTGCTTTTCCGAGTTTGAAAACGCGAACGCCTCGCTCTGATGGAGCGGGGCGTTCTGCTGTCTGGCTCGTCGGATGCTGAGCGGGTCTAGCCGGGCGCAGGCGGCAGGTCGGCGCGCTTGCCGTCCCAGGCTGCCACCATGACGGCGAGGACGACGAGGACGGCGCCGATCCAGAGCTGGATGCGCGGTACCTCCGAGAAGAAGAAATAGCCGAGCAGGGCGCTCCAGATAAGGGCGGTGTATTCGGTGGCGGCCAGGCGCTGGACCGGCGCGCGGGAGTAGGCGTGGGTGAGCATGAACCAGAGCGTGAAGCCGGCGAGGCCGGTGAAGGCGAAGGCGGGGATGTCGGCAAGGCGCGGGGCGCCGCCGAGGATGAGTGTGGGGATGAGCAGGTAGAGGGCGGGGAAGATGTTGCCGAAGAAGGCGGTGACGAGCACGTCGTCCTTCTGGGCGAGCTGGCGGAGTAGGACGATGGAGAGGGCGTAGAGGGTCGAGGCGGAAACGCCGGCGAGGATGCCGTAGAGCCGTTCCGTTGTTTCGGCGCCGGGAGGAGTTCCCTGGACGGCGATGATGACGCCGATGAAGCCGAGGACGAGGCCGGCCATGGCGAAGGGGCGGAGCTTCTCCTTGAGGATCCAGCGGCCCAGCGGCGCGACCATGAGTGGCGCGCAGAAGATGAGGACGGTCGCTTCGGCGATCGGGAGCTTCTGGAGGGAATAGAAGAACAGCGTGGCCGAGCCGGTGAGGGCGATGGCCCGGATCGCGTGGGCTCGGATGCCCTTTGCGTTCGGCAGCTTCTTTCTGAGCGCTATGACGGCGGTCCCGGCGATCAGCGTGCCGAAGAGGTAGCGCATGAAGGCGACGAGGATGACGGAGTAGCTGGCGCCCAGGTGCTTGATCATCGCGTCGAGGATGCAGCCCATGAAAATGCCCACGAGGGCGAGCATGATCGGGGAGGGCGCAAAGGCGCCCGCGCCCCTGCCGATCGGGGGAGCGACAGTGCTGGAACGGGTGCTAGGGAGCTCGCCTGTGGGGCCATCCATCCTGTGACCCTTTAGCGTGCAACGTGTGCCGCGAGCAGGCGCCAAGGGTTAATTCTCGCCCAAATGCCTGAAAAAACATCGATTCACAGATGTTGCGCCGTTGAGGAAATATCGGCATGGTCCCGCCACCTCGGCGGGCGGGCTGACGCAATTCCCCTTGAGAAGGAAGTGCAGCCCTCGTCCGCGATCACACGCGGTTTTGAGAAGGACGTTCCATGGATCTGTCGCTGTGGCTGCCCGTAGTGGCCGGCGCTATTGCCGTCGTCTACGGCATCATAACAACCCAGCGGCTCATGGCGATGTCCCAGGGCAGCGCCAAGATGCAGGAGATCGCCCAGGCGATCCGCGAAGGCGCCAACGCTTACCTGAAGCGGCAGTACACCACGATCGCCATCGTCGGCGTGGTCGTGACCGTGATCCTCGCCTTCTTCTTCAAGAACTGGGAAGCGCCGGTCGGCTTCGTGCTCGGCGCGGTGCTTTCGGGGGCTGCAGGCTTCATCGGGATGAAGATCTCGGTGCAGGCCAACGTGCGCACCACGGAGGCCTCCTCCAAGGGTCTGGCACAGGGCCTTCACGTCGCCTTCCAGTCGGGCGCGGTGACGGGCATGCTGGTGGTCGGCCTCGCGCTGATCGGCCTCGGCGGCTACTACCTCATCCTCACCAAATTCGTCGGACTTGATGGCGCTGACCGCACGGTTGTCGATGCGATGGTCGCCCTCGGCTTCGGCGCCTCGCTTATCTCCATCTTCGCCCGTCTCGGCGGCGGCATCTTCACCAAGGGCGCCGACGTCGGCGGCGACATGGTGGGCAAGGTCGAAGCCGGCATTCCCGAAGATGACCCGCGCAACCCCGCCACGATCGCGGACAACGTGGGCGAC
>DASYKO010000618.1:0-4276 GCA_035995285.1 Hyphomonadaceae bacterium
GAGCCCGGCGTGGCTGCCCGCCAGATCCTCGAACTCTACGTCCAGCGCCTGCGCGAGAGCGGCGACTACATCCAGACCCTCGCCGATTTTTCCTCGGCCCTGAGGTCGCAACGCGCTCACTGACAACGTAGGAAGGCTCTCCCTCAGGAGCCTCCCCATGAAACTCGTCGACTACATCGCCATGCCCGGATCGAAGCTGGGTGGCGGCATGAAGTCGGGCTCGGGCGATGACCGCTATGTGTTCGACGAGGCGGCCGGTTGGGCTTGCGTGATCGATGGGGCGACCGACGTCGGCCCGGTGCGCATCTTCAGCAGGGCGGAGAGCGACGCCGCGCGGTTTGCCGAACTCTTCGCCGCGGAGCTTCTTGCGGCGCCGGCAACAGCCAATGAATCCCCGCAGGCGTATGTCACCCGCTTCCTCCCGCGCCTTCGCGCTGCGGTGGAGAAGGAAGTCAAAATTCCACTGAAGGACGCGCCGCTTGCGTCCTATCCCACCGCCGCGGCGACCTGGGTGCGGATCAAAGGCGGGAAGGTGGAAGGGGCCACGTTGGGCGATTCCATCGCCATCGTACGGGAACCTTCGGGGCGCATTACGGTGTTCGGCGAAGCCTCCAAGCCGGCGGAGGAGCAGGCCCGCGCCAAGAAGGTCATGGAGATGGGGCCGGAAGGCCGGCTCAAATGGCTGCAGGGCGTGCGCGCCATCCACAACACGGCAGACGGCTACTGGGTTTTCGGCGTCCAGCCGGAAGCGGCTGCCCATGCCGCCTACCAGACCGCCGCCGCTCCGCCGGGCACGCGCATCCTGATCATGAGCGACGGTTTCTACCGCCTCGTCTCGCCCTATGGCCGCTACACGGATGCGGCGCTGATCGAAGCGGTGAACGCCAAGGGCCTCGGCCCTCTGATGCAGGAATTGCGGGGCCTTGAATCCAACCCTGAGGATGACGCCAAAGTCGGCCGCTTCAAGACCTCAGACGACGCGACGGCTTTGCTGCTGGAGGTCTGACCACCGGCCCCTTCGTGTCTTTGTGTAGTCTTTGTGCCTTTGTGTTTAGGCTTTTCTCGACGCGCCAAAGATTCCAACACGAAGGCACGAAGGAAGACACGAAGACACTAAGTTCTCCGCACCAACAACCAACCGGACAGCCTACGAGACCAGCTCGTCGCGGTAGAGAACCGCGCTGGCGTCGGCTTCGCCGCCGCCGGGTTGGTACCAGAACCAGAAGACGCGGTTGGAGCGCTGCTTGGCGACGATGCGCCCGCGGTCGATGCACGGGCCGGAGGTGATCTTCTCGTTGTATTCGAAGCCTTCAACGCCGTTGGCGATCTGCGTCAGCTCGCCCTTGCAGCCGAGGCTCGGGTATTCGATGAGGTTCCTGCCGTGCTGGTCGACGGTCAACTTGATGGTCCAGGTCGATTGCGCACCCGTGTGCGCGACCTGAAGTCCTGTGCCTTTCCAGATGCCGTGGGCAGGCGCCTGCGCGTGCGCAGGCTGGGCCAATGCCGTCGCCGCGCACGCAGCGACGAACGCCACGAACAGGAATACACGCAAGATCATGGAAGACCCCTGAGACGCCCCCTCAGGCAAGGATCACTCTAGCAGAGATCGTGTCCGAAAATAGTCGGCGCGCTGACGCAGGCGCGATCTTCCGCAGTCGAAACGGCGCCTTGCGCATATCATTCCGCAACCCGGAGATTTCACCCGCGCAATGTTGCGAGTGCATCGCGAATTCGACCTGCTAAGATCGAGGCAAAGAGAGAAACGGAAAGGACCCTCCCCCCATGAGCAAAACAATGAAGACCCAAGCCCAGAAAGCCGCCGAGTTCGAAGCGCTGCACAAGGCGCCCGGCTGCTTCGTCATTCCCAATCCGTGGGATCCCGGTTCGGCGCGCATCCTCGCCGGCCTCGGCTTCAAGGCGTTAACGACAACCAGCGCCGGCTATGCCCGCTCCATCGGCGTTACCGACTACAAGGCCGGGCGCGAGAACGTCATCGAGCACATCCGGCTGATGGTGCCCGCCATCGACATTCCGCTGGCCGCCGATCTCGAAGACGGCTTCGGGCCGAAACCTCAGGATTGCGCGGATACCATCCGCCTGTGCGCCGAAGCCGGCCTGGTCGGCGGCTCGATCGAGGATTTCACGGGCGACCGCTCCAATCCGATCTACGAGACCGCCAAAGCGGCGGAGCGGGTGAGGGCGGCCGCCGAAGCGGCGAAGAAGCTGCCCTTCAAATTCATGCTCTGCGCCCGGGCGGAGAATTACCTCAATGGCAAGCCGGACCTCGCCGACACCATCAAGCGCCTGCAGGCGTATCAAGACGCCGGCGCAGACGTTTTGTTCGCTCCCGGCCTCGCGACGGCGGAGGATATCCGCACTGTCTGTTCCTCGCTCGACCGCCCCTTCAACATCATGCGGGGGCCCCGCAACGAACTCCTGAGCGTCGACCAGCTGGCAGAGCTCGGCGTCAAGCGCGTCAGCCTCGGCGGCCTGATGCAGGCGGCGGCCATGACCGGCTTCATCACCGCCGCGAAGGAGCTGGCCGGCGGCACGTTCGGGTTTACCAAGACGATGGTCCCGGGAACCGAGATCGATGGCCTGCTTAACAAGGGCGCGGGCGGCTGAGCTCTTCTGCAGGCGCAGACTGGCATTAACCTCAATCTGCGCATTCGCCTCTCAAGAGGCATCGGCAGGCATCCTTCTTGCAATCAGCTTATCGCGGTCTCGTACCGTGGGGATGGTTCGCGCAAGAAGGGGCCTACTGATGAGCGACACGATGGAAACTCTCGATCTCACCAACGGCGTCAGCGGTGTTCGCCGCACGGCCGCGGAATCCTTCAACAAGCTGAAAGGCGCCGCCTTCTCGATCGGCGGCCGTCACCAGGACGCACCGACCCCCGCCAATTCCAACACGTCCGCAGCTCAAGCAGCGGCCCGCAAGAAAGCAGGCGTTCCCGCCGCTTCTGTCCTCTCCATCAATGTCGAGATCTCCGGCACGGTGGTCGCTCCCGATGAACTCCACGTCTTCGGCACGATCGAAGGCAACGTCCGCGCCCAGTCTCTGACTGTCTGCCCCGGCGGCCTCATCCGCGGCGAAGTCGTCGCCGATGCCATCACCGTCCAGGGCGCCATCGAAGGCCGCATCCACGGCTCGACCGTTCAGATCGCAGCCGGCGGCAGCGTCCGCGGCGACATCATCCACGCAGCTCTCGGCATCGACCAGGCCGGCATCTTCGAAGGCGCCTCGCGCCGCACCCAGAACCCGATGGCCGACGCCCCGCAGATCGTCGCGATCTCGAAGCACGCTGCCGAGTAACTAGACTTCTCCGTCCCAATAGTCCTTCGTCGCGCGAAGGTCGTAGCGCTCGTTCATCCAGCGGTTCGAGACCTTGTTCGAGTCCGGATAGACGCAGGACTCGTTCGGGCTGTTCTCGCCGATCACCACATAGCGGCAGGGCTTCTTGCCCTCATTGACCAGGCAGTGCCCCACCTTCACCCCGGCCGGGAAGGCGGCGTAGTCGCCTGCCTTGAAACGGATGCGCTTGTCCCCAAGCCGCAGCGTGCATTCCCCCTCGAGCACCAGAATGTGCTCCTCCTCCAGCATGTGGAAATGGAAGGGGCAGGATTGCTTGCCCGGCGGTAGCTCTTCTATCGCCACCCCGACATGCCATTTGCGCTCCTTGCCCATCACCGCCTCGGTGAGGTGCTTGGTGCGGCAGCCGAACCGGCCGCGCTCGAAGTTTTCCCATTCGAGGGTATCGGATGAGACGGGGGCCAATCCCGCGTTATGGCCGGCAGTATCGGTCATGTGACGCCCTTATCGCTGATCTTTTGAGCGCGCCCTCGATGGACGCCGCTGGTTTCTGGGATCAAGGTAGGTCCGAAGCGACGAACAGGGTAGCTCCGTGGGGAATGTTCGCCTGGGCTTGGCTTTCTGGGCAGGCGTCTGCCTCGCGCTGGCGCTACCCGCCCATGCCCAGCTTCCGAAAACAGCAGAAGGCAAGCCGGACTTTCAGGGCGTCTGGGCCACGCGCTGGACCACGCCGCTTGAGCGCATGGCGGACTGGAAGACGCTGGTGATCACTCCCGCAGAAGGCGAGGCGCTGACCCGCGCCTTCCACGCCCGTCTCGACGCCGCCAACCCGATGGGCGTACCCGCCCGCGATCTCGTCGGCGCGCTGGTGGTGCGAGGCGAGGTGCGGTCTTCCCTCATCATCGATCCGCCCGACGGCCACCTGCCGCTCAGCGCAGAAGGCCTCACCCGCCGCAGCCGCAC
>DASYKO010000619.1:0-3272 GCA_035995285.1 Hyphomonadaceae bacterium
CCGCCAGTACCCAGTGCGGTAAAGCCGCGCCGACCAACGCCCTGACGTCCAGAAGCTCGGAGCTCTTCGAGACCTCCCTCTGTCAGGGCGAGGACATTATCCGCCAGGTTCAGGAGGGGGTGGGACCGATGCACGATAGCGATTTCGTGAGCTTTGATTTGCGGAGAATTTCGGGAGGCGCGAAGGCGGTTTCAGGGGTTATCCCCGTGGGGAGTTTTCCGGTTTCCGCTCCGACATGAAGGCGAGTCCGGACCGTAGGTGCACCAGGCCGGAGGCCGTAATGCACCATCGCGCCGCGACCACGACAGTGCGCTCGAAGGCATGATCGCGCCACGCCAACGAAGGTGGTGCATTACGGCCTCCGGCCTAATGCACCCTACGATGGCGGTGATGTTGAGCGGACTTCGTCAGGTCTCTACCGACAATATCAGCGTCGGCACGCCCAGCGTTCCGTCGCGCACCGAGAAGACGCGGGTGCCGGGCCGGCGGCCGGCGCGGATGGAGGTGATGGCGAGGTCGGATTTCTCGAAGCGGGCGTAGGCCGCCTCGATGTCGGGCACGCGCCAGGAGAGGCCCCAGAGGCGGTCGGGCGCATTGCTGGCGCCGGCGGAGATCTTGTGCGCGAGTTCGATGGTGAGGCTGCCGGTGCGGAAGAAGATGAGGCGCATGTCCCAGTCGGGATTGGAGCGGTCGAGCGCCATGCGCAGGCCGAGGCGTGCGCCGTAGAGGGCGGCGGCGCGCTCCGGGTTGGCGGTGTTGATGACGACATGGTCGAGGGCCGAGACGGCGCCGGGGGTGGCGGGCGCGTAGGCCATGGGGTCGGGCTGGCGGCGCTGCAGGGCGAAGATGCGCACGCCGTGGGTGGCGGTCTCGTCGAGGCGCATGCGGTCCCAGTAGCGCGTCTGGTTGGTGAAGGGATTGCCTGCCTCGCCGGGGATGATCTCCTCCGGCTTGAGCGCGCGGCGGTCGAACTGGCCCTTGTCTTCCTCCAGATTGTCGGAGGCGAAGATCAGCGATTTGAGGCCGGCGCCGTCCTGGTCGATCAGCGCGTGCAGGCGCCGGGCGAGCGGGCCGCCGCCCTGGGGCGCCATTATCTCGAGGGCAGTGTTCTCGAGCTGGAAGACGAGGGTGGCCGTGCCGCCTGTCTGGTCGGTGGAGCGCCAGTCGGGCTCGCGGCCGAGGAGGGCTGTGTAGGTCTCCTCGCCTTCATCGATCGAAGGGCAGACGAGAAGGACGTGGTCGAGGCCGGTGATCATCTAAAGTCTTCGAGGGTCCTCAGTTGCCGCCCGTCGGGGGCGAAGTTGCTTGCAGCAAGCCACCCCGTGAGGGCCTTGTCCAGCTTGGGCCAGTCTTCATCTGTGATCGAATACCAGGCGGTGTCCCGCGACCGTCCTTTCATGACCATGTCGTTGCGGAAGATGCCCTCGAACGTAAAGCCGAAGCGGAGGGCCGAGCGGTTGGAAGCCTCGTTCTCCCGGTGGCACTTCCACTCGTAGCGGCGATAACCCAGATCAAGGAAGAGGGATCGCGCCATCAGGGCGAAGGCCTCGGTAGCTTGCGGCGTGCGGCGGAGTTTCGGGCCGAGGGCGACGCAGCCGATCTCGGCCGAGCCATGAGCTTCGCGGATGCGCATGTAGGAGGCCGTGCCCAAAACTTCCTGAGGGAGCATCTCGCCGGTCGCCTGGTCGAGGATAACGAGCGTCTTCCAGCCTTCGGTCTTTGCGGCGCCCGCAAGGAAGCTCCCGAGGGATTCCGGAGTGGGGAAGGGGCCGACGGGCATCCACGTCCAGATGCCGGCATTGGCTTCCCCGCCGACGGCGGCGAAGAGGCCGGGGCCGTGCCGCTCCCAGTCGAGCGGCTCGAGGCGGACGCGCTCGCCGCTGAGGGTCGCGAGACCGGGCGTGGGACGGGACGTCCAGGAGGAGAGGTCGGTCATGGGCGTGGGGTAGGGCGCAAGCGTCGACACCGCAACTGGGCTTGGCTAGTGTGAGGCGGGGCTAGTTTGGCCTGCGGTGGACGGATAGCGCTCGGCAGAGCCGAAAAGTGGGCGAGGCATCCGTGGCAGGTCAGACGTCAGCGCTCGATTTCCTCATGGGCAAGGTCCTCGCTCCCGGCCGTGAGTGCGGCGAGTGCGTTGCGTGCTGCGACCTGCTCTATGTGGCCGAACTCAAGAAGCCTGCGCGCCAGCGTTGCCCGGATTGCACCGGGACCGGCTGCGGCATCTGGGAAACGCGGCCGAGCGTTTGCCGCAACTGGCATTGTGTCTGGCGAATGCTCGGCGCGATGCCGCCCGAGACGCGCCCCGACAGGCTGGGCGTGATGTTCGAATTGCGTAGCCAGCGCCCGGCCCGGAATATCCTGTCCAAGCGATACATCCGGGGGATATCGCTCGGGGGCGTCGAGAACTTCGAGGCGCCGCTTGTTCGAAAAGCCATCGACATGTTCAGCAAGGCGCGGGCGCCCGTCTGGCTGGATCACAACGGGCAAGACGTGTGCGTGCATCCGCCCAAGCCGATCCAGGATGTGCTGATCCACGGCTTGCCGGCCGCCTCGCCGGAGGCAGCCGCCGAGGCGGAGAAGTGGCGTTTCATCTACGATCCGCTCTAGCGAACCACGCCCGCCATCTTCTGATGGCGGCCGTTCTGAAGACAGGCGCGTCGCGTTCGAATCGCTTCGCCACTTTCAGCACACAATTCGCTAACCGTACCCGAGCAGCAGACGCAGCATCGCGTGGGCGGCGAGATGCGTCCCGATCCGGTTAACGGCGCGGCTCGCAGGAAGCCTCGCGCACGATGCAAGACGCGCATCGAACCGAAGCGCCCCCGGCATTGGCGAAGTTTCGTCGAGCGATGCATGTCGGGTGATCGTGAATGAACGCAAGTTCAGGAATCCGCGGCGGAAAAGACACACATGCAGTTGGACTGAACATGCCTTCATGCTGATGGCGGAACCGAACACCACATGTCGAAATCGGCAGTGTTTTCGACGCAATCACGTCTCACTGCCGCCCGTGTCGGGTGGTCTGATGCAAGCATCGGAACCTGACTCCGGGTCCGCACATTTGGATACTGGGAAGCGACAACTCACCAGGAACAGCCCCCGGCGGTAACTGCCGCCGACAGGAAGACGAAAGGACTAGCAGGGCGACGACCATGAAGACGCACATAGCTCTCTCGAAAGCAGAAGCGGTGGATGCCTACTGGTATCCGCAAAGCCGCCGCATCGAATGGCTGGCCGACGTGATCGTTCACGCCGTCGGCATCGTCCTGGCG
>DASYKO010000620.1:0-12491 GCA_035995285.1 Hyphomonadaceae bacterium
ACTCGTAAAACAGCCGCCCCTGCGCCCCACGCTTCTCGCCCATCATCGACGCCTCCATCGCTGCCGGAGCACAAATGGAATCAGCGTTCGCGCCAAAACGCACGGGAGTTTTTCAACGGAATTGGCGATTTCCAGCCCTTCACGTCAGGCGTTATCAAAGGCAGAACGCCGTTGTTTTCGACTTCCCATTCGCCGGTGGGCGTGAAGAAGCCCACGCTGGGTGATGTGACCTGTGCGCTGTCCGTCAGCTGCGGCGGGCCGCCGATGCAGACGAGGCCACCCCAGGTACGCTTGCCCACCAGGGGGCCGAGCTTGTCGGACATGAAGAGCCCAGGACGAGTGCCGCCGCCTGCATCCCATGACCTGATTGGCGATCACCCCTCCTTTTCCGGGGTAAATTCGTGCATCCGGATAGTGATTGCGGATAATCCACCCGTCCGCGGATGCCTCTCCGCACGCGCGGCACTTCAAACCGGCGCTGGGTAGGCAAGCAGAGTTCACATCTGCCACCGTTGCGGCTTCCTGCCGGGATATTCGGCGCGTAGAACGGCTCAATGCTGATTCACCTGCCGATAGCGCAAATTGCGGTGGATCCCCTCGTCATCGTAGCGATCGGGACGATGGTTGGATTCCTCTCCGGCCTGTTCGGCGTCGGCGGCGGCTTCCTGCTGACGCCGCTCCTGATCTTCTATGGCGTTCCGCCGGCTGTCGCGGCCTCGACCCAGGCCAACCAGGTCCTCGCCACCTCGATCGCCGGCGTGTCGGCGCACTGGAAGGAGCGGGCGGTCGACACGCGCCTCGGCACACTCATGCTGCTCGGCGGGTTGGTGGGCTCGACCATTGGCGTTGCGATCTTCGGCGTGCTCAAGCATTTCGGCGTCATCGATACGACGATCTCGGTTCTCTACGTCGTGCTGCTCGGCGTCATCGGCGGGCTGATGGCGTGGGAGAGCGTCGGCGCGCTCGGCAAGGCGGGCGGCGATCCGGGCCGGCGCACGCGGATGAACACATGGATACGCGGGCTGCCCTACAAGCGGCGCTTCCCGCGATCCGGCCTCTACATCTCGATCATCCCGCTGCTCGGCGTCGGATTCGTCGTCGGGCTGCTGGCAGCCGTGCTGGGCGTCGGCGGCGGGTTCATCCTGGCGCCGGCGATGGTCTACCTTCTCGGCGTGCCGACGCGGGTAATGGTGGGAACCTCGCTGTTCCAGATCATCTTCCTCACCGCCTACGTTGTTTTCCTCCAGGCCACCTTCAACGGCACGGTCGATCTCGTGCTTGGCTTTGTGCTGATGATCGGCGGCGTGGTCGGCGCGCGGCTGGGCGCCGCCGCGGGACGCAAGCTCAAGGCGGCCCAGCTTCGCCTGCTGCTGGCTCTGGTGGTCCTCGCAATGGCGGGACGTCTTGTCTACGATCTCTATGTCGAGCCCAAGCCTGCTTTCCGCCTGGAGGAGGCGTCTTGAGGCTCTCCGTTCTTCTCCTGGCCGTCTTCCTCGTGCGGCCCGCCGCCGCGCAATTGTCCGAGGCGCCGCGAGAAGCGCCGCAGCCGATGATCGTCGCCGGGTTGGCGGAGGATCAGGTCGAGGTGAAGGTGAACTATGCGGGCGCGCGGATCGTTCTGTTCGCCACGGCGCCTGCCGATGAAAGCGGTTCATCCGGGCTGGCAGTCGCCCTGATCGGGCCGAGCGCCCCCGCCGAAGTGATCCGGCGCAAGCCGACGGGCGGGGAAGAGCGGTTCGAGTTCGTGACGGCCCCCGCCGTGTTCGCCATTGGGGCGGAGCCGCAGGTGGCGGGCACGATCCCGCCGGATGTGATGATCGAGGCAGGCCTCAACGCCGCCGCATCCGCCATGCCCAAGGCCGACAAGCTGGATTCAGCCGATCTCGACATGTGGCGCGCGGCGTTCGTCGATCTCAAGATGAGCCAGGGGCTCTACTCGTTCGACACCACGACAATCGAGCGGCTGGATGGCGGGCTGCGCCGCGCCAAGATCAAGCTGCCCGCCAATGCTCCGCCAGGGGAGTACAAGGTGCGGGCCGTGGCGTTCCGCAATGGCCACACGGTCGGGATGACAGAGAAAACCCTGACGCTCGTGCGCGGAGGCCTCGACGCCACGCTGTTCGACCTCTCGCGCCAGCACGGCTTCATCTACGGATTTCTGGCGGTGCTGCTCGGCTCGATCGTGGGCGGCATCGCGGCGTGGATCGGGCGGCGCTAGAGCCTAGTACCCGTCGCGCACGAGCCTCGCGCCCATCGCTGCATAGACCCCGTCGCGCCCCAGCACGCCGGCGATGGCTCCGCGGGGGAAAATGGCCCCGAAGGCCTTGTCCAGAATGTTGAGGCCGCCCGTCAGCGCGCCATAGGCCGGCATCACGAGACGCTCGCCATCGCTGACGAAGCAGCGCGACCGCACGCTGCGCATCTTGCCTGCAACGCGCGCGCACGGATGCAGGTGCCCCGCAATCTCCCCACGCGACAAACCGGCCAACGGCTCGTGACGAAAAACCAGTGCGCCCATCCTGAGGTCACTGGCCATGCGTCCGCCCAGATCCTCCGGCGGCTTGGGATCGTGATTGCCCTCGATCCAGACCCAGTCGGCCGCCGATGTCAGCCTGCGCATCAGCGCCACATCGTCGGCCGCCATGCGCGGCCGCGCGCCGCGATCATGGAAGCTGTCGCCGAGGGAAATCACTGTTGTCGGCTCGAGTTCGTCCACCAGCGCCGCGATGCGCTGCAGCGTGGCGCGCGTATCGTAGGGCGGCAGCATCTGTCCGCCGGCCGCATAGGCCGAGCCCTTCTCAAGGTGCAGGTCTGATACGACCAGAACGCTGGAAGCCTTCCACCACAGCGCGCCGCACGCCTGCAGCGACAAGGTCTCGCCCGCGACCTCGAAAGCGAGATCCTTGCGGGGCGATGGCGTATTCGCGAGGGCTGTAGCCGTCCTTCTCATCGCTGCGGACCCTGTCGGGGGTCGACGCACGCGTCAACGTCATGCCAGCTGCTGCCAAGCCATATTTCTTCGGGAAGTACGTGCTCCTGCGGCAATCTGTGCTAATATGCTCGGACTGTTTGGGGGGCGGTTTGCAGCCCCCGGAGCATGGAGCTGCAGATGTTTCGCACAGCATTGATCCTTGCGGCCGCCTGCCTTGGCGCGTCTGCCTGCACGATGACTCCGACCGTGACCAAGCAGCAAATGACACTCGGCGAGGCCAATATCGAAGGCATGGAATGCCGCCGCGAAGCAGCGACCGGCTCCGCCGTGCCGAAGACGATGTGCGCCTCTCCGGAAAGCTGGAACAGGTACGACAGAAAGATGCAGGCCGCATCCGACGCGGTGCTCGACCGTCAGCGCCAGGCCACCAATGTCGGGCCCTTCAACCGGCAATAGCCAGGCTGACGTTAGCTCATCGCATCGCGGATCAGATCGTCCTCCGCCTCGCGCAGGACAGCCTCGGCGGCGTCGCCCGAGAACACCGGCTCCTTGCCGATCTCCAGCATCACCGGCACGGCGAAGGGCGAGATCGCATCCAGCTTCGAATGCACGATCTTGCCTTTGATGCGCTTGAGGGCGTCTGCCAGCCGCTTGATGTCGAGGAGGCCGTCTCCCGCATCCTGCCGCGCTGCCTGCAGCAGGATATGATCCGGCTCGTGTGAGCGCAGCACGTCATAGATGAGATCGGTGGAGAAGGTGACCTGCCGCCCCGTCTTGGTTCCGGACTGATGTCGCCGCTCGATCAGCCCGGAGATCAGCGCGTTCGCCCGGAAGGTCCGCTTCATCAGCGCGCTTTCCTCGAGCCAGGCATCGAGATCATCGCCCAGCATGTCCTCGTGGAACAGCTGGTCCATGTCTTCCCCGCGCATGTCCTCGGCAGCCCACACCGATAGCGCATATTCCGACGCCACGAACCCCAGCGGCTTGAGCCCATCCCGCTCCATCCGCCGCGTCAGCAGCATGCCCAATGTCTGGTGCGCCAGCCGTCCCTCGAACGGATAGCAGACGAGATAATTACGCTCGCCGCGCGGAAACGTCTCCACCAGCATCTGGTCCGGCTCGGGAATGATCGATTTGCGCTCCTGCACCTCGAACCATTCGCGAACCTGCGCCGGCAGATTCTTCCAGCGGCTTCGGTCGTGCACGATGTCCCGCACGCGGCTGGCGAGAAAGGTCGTCAGCGGGAACTTTCCGCCATTGTAGCTGGGGATGGCTGGGTCCGGATCGAACGTCTTCGTCACCAGCGCGTCTGTGTCCGATATGCCCTCGAAACGCAGCACTTCGCCGGCAAACAGGAATGTGTCGCCGGGCGTGAGCATCTCGAAGAAATATTCCTCCATCTCCCCCAGCTTGCGCCCCGGCCGCATCAGCTTCTTGTTGGTGGCCCCTGGCTGCTGCGCTTGGCCTTTGACGAACGAGACCATGCGGACCGAGATCATCGGGTCCTCGATGATCGTGCCGATGTTCATGCGATGCCGCCGCCGGATGTCATCATTGCGCGCGCGCCAGAGCCCATCCGGAAACCGCACGATCCGGCGGAAGCGGTCATAGGTCTTGAGCGCATACCCACCCGTCGCCACGAGATCGACCACGCGCTCCCACGTCTCCCAGTCTAGATCGGCATAGGGCGCGGCGATCCTGATCTCGTCATAGAGCTTCAGTGCATCGAACCCGTCCCCGCAAGCTCGCCCCATGATGTGCTGCGCCAGCACGTCGAGCGCGCCGCGCCGCGGCCCCGGACCATCCAGTTCTCCCGCAGATACCGCCTCGACGGCCGCACGGCATTCCAGCACCTCGAAGCGATTGGATGGCGCCAGCAGGGCCTGGCTCGGCTCATCCATCCTGTGGTTCGACCGTCCGATCCTCTGGATCAGGCGCGAGGACCCTTTGGGTGCGCCCATCTGAACGACCAGATCGACATCGCCCCAGTCGATCCCGAGATCGAGCGTCGAGGTACACACCACCGCCTTGAGCTTGCCCGCGGCCATCGCGGCTTCCACCTTACGCCGCTGTTCCACATCGAGCGAGCCATGGTGCAGGGCGATGGGCAGTGACTCCTCGTTCACCCGCCACAGCTCCTGGAACGTCATTTCCGCCTGGCTGCGCGTGTTGACGAAGATGAGCGACATCTTCGCCTTTTGAATGTGGCTGTAGACCTCGCGGATATTGTGGCGCCCCGTGTGGCCCGACCACGGAATGCGCGCCTCGCTATCCAGCACCGAGATATTCGCCTTGGCGCCCCCCATGTGCCGGATGATCGGCGTGCCCGGGCCCAGCCAGCGCGCCAGCGCATCCGGATCGCGCACCGTCGCCGACAACCCCACATGCCGCGCTTTGGGCGCCCATGTGCGCAGCGTTGCCAGGCACAGCGCCAGCAGATCGCCACGCTTGCTCTGCGCGATGGCATGCACCTCGTCCACGATCACAGCTTTCAGATCGCCGAAGAACCGCCCCGCATGTTCCGACGCCACCAGCAGCGCCAGCTGCTCCGGCGTTGTCAGCAGTATGTCCGGCGGCTTGGCCCTCTGCCGCGTGCGCCTTGATTGCGGCGTGTCGCCCGTGCGCGTCTCCAGTGTGATGCCGAGCCCCATCTCGGACACCGGCTGCGCCAGGTTCCGCGCGACATCCGTCGCCAGCGCCTTCAGCGGCGAGATGTATAACGTATGCAAAGCCGGATGATCGCGCGGCGGCGTCTGCGCCAGATCGATCAGGCTCGGCAGAAAGCCCGCGAGCGTCTTGCCCCCGCCCGTCGGCGCAATCACGAGGCCGCCTTGCCCGTGCACTGCCGTCTCGATCAGCCCGGCCTGGTGCGGACGCAGGCTCCACCCGCGAGACGCGAACCAGTCTGAAAAGGGCCCTGGTAAAGTTGGTGTTGGCAAAGCTGTCTGCAATTTCACGTCGTCCGCCATTTTCACAACATAGTGCTTCCCGCTGATGCTGTCGCGGCGGTTCAGCGAGCGTTCATTGCTGGAATGGCCGAATGCGGGCGGGGCGACAAAGCCGGAGGAAACTCTCCTGATGCGCCTCTCAGCCGCCATCCTGTCCATATCTCTCCTTGCCGCGCCTGCCTTCGCCCAGGCCGCCGCCCAATCGAACCCCGGCCCAGCCGCCGGCGTGCCCGACCTGCTGAAACGCGCCTTGGCCGCTCCCGCATCCGGCCAGTTGTTCGCCTACGATTTCGAGGACCGGATCGAAGACAAGGACGGCCAGCGCACCGTCCGCGGCCGCATCGATCCCACCCGCAAGGCCGGCGACCGGGTGACGATCACGTATCTCGATGACGAACGGAAGAAGCCTTACGACATGAGACAAGCCGACAAGAAGTACGAGCAGAACGCCACCGGAGACATCTTCTGCGACACGCGCTCGCGCGAGGATGTGACCGGCGTGGTCGACAAGGGCGAGGCGCCGGGAGGCGGGCGCCTCTTCGGCTTCATCCCCAAGCCCGAGCCGCAAACCGAAAAGATGGTCCGCGACCTGATGACCAAGATGTCGGCCGAAGCCATTGTGGATGAGGTCTCGGGCCTCCTGCGCTCGTTCAACGCCACGCTGCTCAAAGCGCACAAGGTGAACCTGTTCGGCGAGGTCAGGCAGGCGACCTTCTCCGCCGATTGCGAAGCCCTGCCCAATGGCCGCGCCTATACCGCACGCACGGACCTCACCGCGCTGATCTCGACGATGGGCAAGACCTACACGCAGAAGACGGTGCAGCTGATCACCAACGTGACGCCTGCGGGGTAGCTCAATCGCCCAATTTCAGACATTGTTCGGTGGAGGTTCAGCCAGCGAATGGTTGGTTGAACTGCGGGACGGACGGATGGGCTGGGAATGCCGATGAAGCTTGGATGGATTGCGTTGGCAGCCCTCGCAGTGGCCGCGCCCGCGCTTGCCCAGAAGGCGCCGCCCGTGCCGGACCTGCTGAAGCGTGCGCTCGCCACGCCCGCCAAGGGCAAGCTCTACGCCTACGACTTCGAGATCGTGAGCATCAACACCGATCCGAAGAAAGGCCCGCTCACCACAACCATCCGCGGGCACACCGATCCTTCACGCAAGAAGGGCGACCGGGTCAACATCACCTTCGTCGAGGGCGAGCGCGACGGCAAACCCATGACCGCCAAGCAGATCGATGAGAACCAGGAGAAGCAGGCCGACGGCAACATCTTCTGCGACACCGTTTCGAAAGAGACGGTCACCAACGTCGTCGACAAGGGCGCAACCGCGGACGGCCACGCCTTCACCTTTACGCCAAAGGCCGAAGACGACCAGGAAGGCGAGATGAAGGAGATCATGAAGAAGATGTCAGCCGACGCAGTCATCGATGAAAGCACCGGCGTCCTGAAATCCTTCGACGGCAGGCTGCTCAAGAAGCACAACGTCATGCTGGTCGCCGACATCAACAGCGCCAGCATGAAGATGCAGTGCGTGGCTCTGCCCGATGGCCGCGCCTACTCTGTGCGCACCGAGTTCAACGCGAAGATTTCCGCCTTCGGCAACAATTTCGAGTCCTCCTCGACCCAGACGCTCTCGAACGTCATGCCGGTTGGCTGATATTAGGGATGTCGCAGCTCTTAACGTCCGGCCGGACAACGTTTACTTTTTGATAGTTTTCCTCCGGCACAATCCCGCGTCATGAGCATCTCCATACGCACGTCCCTTATGCTTAGCGCGTTCGCCATGGCCGCCCTCACGGCGGCTTTCGCGAGCCCTCCCTCCGGCCAGTCGGAAAACGCCGATGCGCCTGCCGCCCCGCCGCGCCACTGGGCCTATGGCGGCGAAGACGGGCCCGAACATTGGGGCGAAATGTCTGCCGATAACCGGGCTTGCTCGGGCGGCCTGCAGCAATCTCCCATCGACCTGACCTCCGCCATTGGCGCCAAGGTCGATGTGCCGCATCCGGCGTGGATCCCGGCCAAGGGCGGCATGGTGGTCAACAATGGCCACACCATCCAGGTCGACCTTTCCGACGCCGGGGGCATGACGCTCGATGGCAAGGAATACTCGCTGAAGCAGTTTCACTTCCATCATCCGTCGGAACACACGATCGACGGCAAACAGGTTCCGCTCGAGCTGCACCTCGTTCACGCGGCGCAGGACGGCAGTCTCGCCGTCGTCGGCATCCTGTTCACCGAGGGTGCCGCCAACGAAACGCTCAACGACATCTGGGCGACCGCTCCTGCCAAGGAAGGCAAGGCCGCCGTCGCCTTCCAGATCGACGTCTCGAAATTCATGCCGCAGGGCACGGAAGCTTTCCGCTATGAAGGCTCGCTCACGACCCCGCCTTGCTCGGAGACCGTGCACTGGACGGTGATGGCCAAACCGCAGACGGCCTCCGCCGCCCAGATCGCCGCCTTCACGCAGCTGTTCCCGTGGAACGCCCGGCCGGTGCAGCCGCTCAACCGGCGCTTTGTCCTGAAGACTTCAAGCTGAAGGCTGGCGGCTGAGCTTCCACCGCGACGCGCTCCACAGCCACACGCACGTCGCAAACACGATGACGCCGAACAGCGTCAGGCCGATCAGCACATAGTTGAACGTGAACTCGAAGGTCGGGAACTGCGTCCAGTTCACGATCAGCGTCGTGATCATGGTCACGACCGCCGCGATGATCCCCGTGCGCGGATGCGCCAGCAGCAGCCAGAACACGACGAAATCGATCAGGCAGATGCCGTACCAGAACCACGGCGCCCATTCCGGCCCCGGCCCGTGATACCAGAAATCGCCGTGCACGATCACCCAGCCGACATGGCTCACCGCGCCGAAGATGAACCCCCAGGCGAGCACGACGCGCGTGCGGTCGGCGGCGTTCATCTCGCTGCCCCAGGCCCGCACCATCTGGCCCCACCAGTTCATTTGGCCGCGCTCCTTGGGGCCGCGCCCCCCAACGCCTGCCGCAGCTTGGCGTAGTCGGCCTTGGAATTGTGCCGCTTGTCCATCGGCACGGCCCTCAACACGACCACGTCGATATTCCCCAGCTTCGAAGCGCGCGTCTGCAGCGCCTGCACATCGAGCCCATCGCCCGAAAGCGCCAACTTCGCCCTGTCGCCCTCCGCCAGAAGCGCCGCCTGCTTCACCCCCGGCCAGCTCAGCGCCGCCGTCTCGACCGCAAACGGGAAGAGGGCGCCGGAGGCAGCCTCTCTCCGTCCCAGCAGCCACAGCCGCCCCTGTTCATCCATCCGCGCCGCATCGCCCGTGCGATGCCACAGCTTCCCGTCACGCCGCGACTTGGTGGACTTGTCGTCCGCCGGATCAAGATAGCCCTGATTCACATGCTCGCCTGAGACGAAGATCTCGGAATCGCGAATGTCGACCGCAATCTCTGAAATTGGTTTGCCTGCCAGCAGGCCCGCACCATTCGCCATCGCCTCCCAGTCGACGTCCGAAATATCCTTCAGCTCCAGATGCGCAATCGGCTCAGCCTCGGTCGAGCCATAGACGGCATGTATCGCCGCATTCGGCGCTGCCTTCTGAGCGGCGCGCAGCAGGTTCGGAAACACCGGGCCGCCCCCGGTAAAGATCGCCGACAACCTCGGCATCGGCTCAGCGTCCTCGACAATGCGCGCTACCACAGCAGGCGGGGCAACAATGCGATTGACGCCGTTGTCTTCCATCTGCTTGCGCAGCCTCGCCCCATCCAGCTTCGCCGGCCGTGTCAGCTTACCAGCTGGAATGACGCTCGCAGCTCCCGCCGCCAGGTTCGAGAGAATGAACACCGGCAGCGAGATGAGATCGACATCCGAGGACTTCGTCTGCCGCAACTCCTCCAGCAGCCTGTGCTGCAGCATCAGAAAATCCGCCGACCGAACGATGCCCTTGGGTCGCCCGGTCGATCCCGACGTAAAGGTGATCAACGCGGGCGCGTCTCCCGGGATCGGCGCAATGATATTCCGCTCCGGCTCGCCGCCACGGGGCTCAGCCAGAACCTTCAGCTTCCACAGCGCAGGCGTCATGCGCCGTATCCAACGCCCCAGCCGCCCCGCCGCGAGCGCCTTGGGCTTCACAGCCTCGATCGCCAGCTTCAGGCCCTTCAGCCCCGCCGCAGGTTCGGGGAACATCGCCACCGCGCCAAGCCGGAAGATCGCTAGCAGCGTCTCATAAAGCTCGATCGAAACGCCGCGCCCCACCAGCACGACATCGCCGGCCGCAATCCCCAGGCTCTCATACGCATGCGCCCGCGCGGCAGAACTCCTCGCCAGCTCGCCAAACGTGACCGTCCGCCCATTCGGCGCAATGATCGCGGCCGCATCTGGCCGAGCCGAAGCCTGCTCCAGGAAGGCCTCGATCAGGTTCACAGCCTGCCGCCCCAGAGCGCATAACGCCGGAACACCTTGCCGCCCGTCTTGTCGCTGTGCTGCGCCGACAGGTTCGTCTCGTGCATCAGCGCATGGATCACCTCGGTGAACCCCCGCGCCTTCGCCCGCTCGTGGAAAGCATTTGCCAGCATCGACCCGCCGCCTTTCACCGCGGAAGCATAGGTCTTGAGGATGACGGTCTTCGTCTGCGGACCTTCGGCAAAGTTGGGCAGGGCGAACAGAAACGCCTTCAGCTCTCCCGCCTCGTTCTCGGCCAGCAAAACGAGCTCCGGATCGATCGCCTTCAACACTGGGCGATAGCTCGCCAGGAACTCTTCCTCACCGATCGGTACATAGAAGTGGTTCGACGCAAACTGCTGCAGCGACAGCTTGTGTATGCGCCGCAGCTCATCCTCGGCCTTCGCCGGATCATAGTTCCGAAGGCGGATTCCTTCCGGGGCCTTCGACGCACTCGGTGGGATATCCGACGGCCGCACCGCCGATACCCAGCGCGAAACCACGCCAAGCCCCGACTGCTCGAACGCATCGACATAGTGCGCAGGGTTCGCCGGTTCCATCAGGAAAGGCGGCCGGCCATCGCTTTCAACCACCAGCCGATGCTTGCCCCAGGTATTCCCATCCGTCGGACCCAACACGGCTCCGAACCCTTCGGCCTTCAGCTTCGCCATCGCCTCGCGGATCAGCTTCGCGCCAGCCTCCGCGCTCTCGCACGAGAACGCCCCCAGCGCCGCCGTCTTTGCGCCGTCGAGCGACGGCGCCTCGCGGAACACGGCAAGCTCTGCGCCGGATGCGCTCATCTTTTCGGTCATGGCGTCACCACTCGCGCAGGCGTTCCAATCAGCGATACCAGCCCGATCAGCGCGCTCAGCCCGCCCAGCGTGATCCACGGCCGCTGAACTTGTCTCTCGCGCTGGGACGCGCCGAAGATCACCGCCAGCACGATGCCGCCCGCGCCAATGAGACTAAACATCAACGTCTCCTCGCGCACGCCTGCCATCCAAAGCGTTCGCACCGACATGGCAAGCAGGGCCAGCAGCGCCACGCCCGACACCACAATCCAGTTCGCCGAGAACCGCGCCGCGATCCCGGCCGTCAGCGCCGCAAACGCCGCGTTGAACCCGTAGATCGTATCCATCCTGAAGAGATGGCTCGCCAGGAAGAATGCCAGCGCCACGGCCAGCACGACCAGCAGCAGGTTCAGCGCATCATGTTCCGGCCGCTCTATCTTCAGCACTCGTACGCACAGGAAATACGCCGCCACCGCAGCCGCAGGCGTGATCAGGCTGTAAGGCCCGGAAAACGTCCAGATGCAGAAGAACAACGTCGCGCCCGCCGCCATCACATGCCGGTTGGCGCCCGATCCCGCCGTCAACTTCAGCAACGCAATCAGCACGATGAAGAACGCCCCCGCGATCAGCGCGAGCTCTGTAACGCCGAACGGCAGCAGGTTCGCCAGCAGGAAATAAAGCCCAAGCGGAATGAAGAGATTGTCGAGCCCCCGCCAGCTTGCCGCCTCCAGCAGCGCGCCGAACACCGCAGTGATGAACGCAAGCAGCACGGCCTCGCCACGCCCGACTTGCGGCGCAAGCAGCAGAATGACAATGAGCGAGATCAGCCACGCCGTCACCGCAAAGACGACGACGCCCTCGACGCTTTTCGATCCTTCCTCGATCCGGAACACCCGCTTCCCATAACGCGAGCCCACCACCGCACTCGCCGCATCGCACAGCGTCAGGATCAGGATCGGCAGCACGTAGAGCACCGGCCCGACATGGTGCTTGCCCTGCGCGGATGAAATGAAGTGCCCGTCCTTCAGCCAGAACAGCAGCGCCACGGATGCCGCAAACAACAGCTCGCCATACGACACGCGCTTCACCGCATGCAGCCCGCCGCCCAGGCTCTCGCGCATACTCCCCCTCGCCAGCAGGAAGACGCCGACCGCAAGAATGCACGTCGCCCAAACCTCCCACGCCGCCACGAACACGAACGGAAAGGTGAGCGTGTAGAGGCCGAGACTGATGTGAACCAGCTTGCGCCCCACCTCCGGATCAAGCTTTGCGATCTTCGCCAGCTTCGAGACGCCCCAGAGCACCAGCGCCAGCAGGATCACCGAGCCAGCGATCTTTGCCCCGCTGACCGCCCACGCGTTCACTTCACTTCCTCGATCACGAAGTCGGAGTAGAAGAAGGCCT